>NZ_KV792048.1:102258-286006 GCF_001808085.1 Staphylococcus sp. HMSC14C01 | reverse complement strand
AATGAATTTATAAAAAACTCATTTACTGGCTACTTTTTAGGAATTATGTTCCGGACTCTTTTTGTTATTTCCATTTAAATTTTGTGTAACTTTGATACTGATTTGTATTTACTTCAAGTATTAATGGAATTCGTTGTTTTAATTCACTCACATGAGAGATAATTCCTACCATCCGTCCAGATGTCTTTAAATTTAATAATGTATCAAGAGATGTTTCTAAAGTTTCTTGATCAAGTGTGCCGAATCCTTCATCGATAAACATTGATTCTAACGTAATACCTCCAGATTCTTGTTGTACGACTTCACTTAATCCTAATGCTAGAGCCAGGGATGCTTGAAACGTTTCTCCCCCTGATAATGAACTAATATGTCTTGACTTATTAGAATATAAATCAAATACATCGATTTCTAATCCACTATATCCTTGTGATATTGATTCTCTTCGTTTAAGTTGGTATCTTCGCCCGCTCATTATATCTAATCTAATATTTGCTTGATGTATAATTCTTTCTAAATAATAAATTAATACATAGTTTTCAAGCGATAATTTTTGATGATTCTTTCCAGATAAAACCTCAGATAAATTAAAAATTTGTTGCTGCTCTTTTAACTCTTCATCTAAATAGTGAATATGTTTTTCTATTTTTGCAAATTTTTCATCATTCTTCTTAATTTTATATTGTATTGATACAACATCATTAACATACTGATTATATTTTTCTTCGATATGTTCTTTTTGCATTTCAAGATTAGATATATCTTCAAGTTCTTTTTCACTTGTAAGGCGTGTTAATCGTTCTATTTCAACGTTATATTTATGTTGTTCCTTATCGAATTGATTAATTCTTTTCTCAATATGTTCTTTATTTTGAAGTTCCTGCTTTAATTTTTTTATTTCATCTTCATTTTCTAAACCTAATCGTTTCATTTCTTTTTGGATAGTTGTTGCAAAATAATCTAATTCTTTTTGTAGTTCTTTACTCGTAGCTAAATAATTATCAACACTATTATTTTCTAAAGCTAGCGCATTTTGATATGATTGCATGTTTTTATTAGTATCATCAACATGTTGATGATATTCATCAATCTCTTTTCGAAGACTTAAGTAATAATTTTTAAAAGTTTCAATACTTGAATATCCTGTATTTATTTCAAAATCTTGAATTAAAGTTTGATTCTGACGTTTTTGAGAAGCTAATTTCTCTAATTTAAGTTCTTGCTGATGCTTCTCTTGCTGTAACGCATGAAATTTTTGTTGTAATTTATCTAACTCTTCTAATTGTTGTTGTAATTGTATTTTTTCAGACTTTGCACTTTGTAACTTTTCTTTGATTTGGTCTAAATTAATTGATTTATACTCTATCTCTCCTAAATCTGATATGTTTTGAGAAAGTAATTCACACGTCGTTTCGCATTTACTTAAATGCTGTTTTTTTTCATTAATTTCATTAGAAAGTTTATCAAGTAATTGATGATTTTGATTAATAGTTTCAAAATCAATATGCTGATTTAAAGATTCAATTTCATTTCCACATATTGGACATGTATCGCCAATACGTAACGCTGATTGTATTTCAATAATAAAGGTTTGTTTATCATTTAAATCAATATTACGTTTATCAATGATTTCTAACTGTTGATTAAGTGTATCAATGTCATTTTTTAAATTTTGTACCTCTTTTGAATGTTGATGATATTGTCGTTTTAGGGAAACTTGTTTTTCATACTTATCTTTTAAATTCTGTTGTTCATCTAATTGTTTTTGTAATTGATATATTTGTTCAGTTAGCTCATCAATAGCTTTATTATCCACTTTATAGCTATCAATAGATTGACTCATTTTATGTTCTTTATTAATTAACTGCTCTTTTTCTATCCTCATTTCATTATAATTATGAATAATATGTTCTTGCTCTTCAAATGCTTGTTGATATTTGTCCAATTGATGATAGAAAGGCTTCGATTGTTCTAAATTCTCACTTTTCAAGTGGTATGAGTCACTCATCTTGTTTAATTGTTTATGTTCTTTTTCAAGTATGTTTATTTTATTATTTATTTGCGATATTTTATTTTCAGTCTCTATTATTTTGTTTTTTATTATTTGATACTTTTCTTCTTTCAAACCTTGTTGATCATATAAATTAAATAGCATGCCAGTATCTTTTAATCGATTTAATTTTACTTTTAATGCTTGTATGTCTTCAATCTGTTCATCTAGTTGATGTTTTAATTGATAATATTCTTCTAATTCAATCAGTTGTTGTTCTAACTTTTTATTTAAATCAATGCGTTGTATTATAGAATGTAATTGTTCTTTTTGCTCATTTTTTATATGTAGTCTTTGTTCTTCGAGTTGATGACCTATCGTTTTGAAGTTGGGAATAGCCTGCAATAATTCTTGAGTTTTTATATGATGGATTTGTTTCAATTGAATTAATTGCTCATCATCAAATGCGTCAATATCTTCCCATAGTAATTTAATTTGATCGTATCTTTTTTCAATTTGTTTTTTCTCTTCTTTCATTTCATTTTTGAGCAAATTTTGAATTTCCTCAAAACGTATACTATTAAATAAAGTTCTTAATATCCCCTGTTTATCTGTACTATTGGATACTAAAAATTTTTTAAATTCACCTTGTGGAAGAATAAATAACTGTCTAAATTGTTCAGCATTAACGCCTAGTAATGACTTAATATATTGATTTCCAGCACTGATTTTACTTTCTCTTAATTCATATGTTTCACTTTTAGAATCATATTCATACACATCTAGTTTTCCTGGTGTTTGACTAGTGTTTCCCTCTTTAGTAAAAGCACCTTGACGAATAATTTTGAAATATTTTTCATTAAGTTGAAATTCATATTCAACCCACATAGGAGATTTTGCCTCTGCAAAATGACTTCTTAATCCCGCTTCACTTCTGCCTTCTGTAGAAGCTTTTCCAAATAACGAAAATACAATTGCATCAAATATCATGGTTTTTCCCGAACCAGTTTTACCACTAATTAAAAAAAGCTGATCATTTTTAATTTGAGTAAAATCTATCTTTTCATGTAAGAATGGGCCAAAATTATTTAACGTTAATTTTATTGGTTTCATTTTAGACCTCCTTATTCGATACCAAAGTGATTAAATTATTTATTTTTTCTTCCTGATACTTGGTCATCTCATTATCTGTAATCATCTTATAAAATTGCTTAATAATAGTTTGGTCGTCTTGTTGTTGTATTTGTGTCTGATGTAAAGGCCCCTCATTTTCAAAAGTAATATTGCTAAGCGCAAGAGTATTGGGGAATAGTTGTTTTAAATGAATCATTGGATCACTAATATGCGACATATTTTTAAGTTTGAAATGTATATAATTATCTTTATTTTTAGGTTGAATATGTCCTTGAATCACTTCATCATACTCGCCCTCAACCACTTCAAGCTCTCTTAAAGGTTTAAGTTGCACAAATGATGTTGATAGTTCATTTTTATCTTGAACCACTAAACGTTTATATCCCTTAGGCTGGTTTATTTCTGAAAATGAATATTGTAACAGTGAACCAGAATAATCAATAATGTCATCTTTAATACTAAATGGATGATGTAAATGTCCTAATAACACTTTATCAAATACGTTAAAACATGATTTAGTAACACTTTCAACAGTCCCAATTGTTAAAGGTCTTTCTGAATCCGATGTTTTTCCTCCATTTATCGTTAAGTGACCAATTAAAATATTTATTTTCTCTTTATTCAAATTTTCTACTATATAATTAATACATTTTTCTGTTGCTTGTTGATAAGTTTGAATAGAAGCATCTTTAAAAAATTCTTTTACTTCACTAATAGTAGCAAATGGAAGTACATAGAAATGTACATCATTAAATTCGATAGGTTGATTCATATGTTTTAATTTTGTACGAATAAAGAGTTTGGAATGTTCAAACCATGAAGCTCCATAATTCAATCGTTCTTTACCATCGTGATTACCATTAGAAATAATCATAGGGATATTCATATCTATATTAATAGTATGAATAGCATTTTCAAAAAGATGAATAGTTTCTTTACTTGGATAAGTTGTATCATAAATATCCCCAGCAATCACAACTACATCAGGTTTCTCATCTTTTAAACATTGGATAAATTGTTCTAAAATAAATGATTGGTCTTCAAGAAATTGTTTTCCGTTAAGTATCTTTCCTAAATGCCAATCTCCAGTATGTATAATTTTCATAACATTCCCCTTACTTTTTAAAGCATTATACTTTAATTTTAAAAAAGAGCGAGATTGAATTCTCAATGAACTCACATACTCGCTCTAAACTTCAATTCAATTTAATATCAAAAAATAATATTTTATTTAATTTTAGATAAGCTAATAATATTAATCTCTATTATGAGACTAAAGATTTTTTAACATTTTTATATTTATATAACATAGCTAAACGCCAAGGAACAATCATACTAAATGCCAATAAAAAGAACATGCCTCCGATTTCTCCTGGATCAATAGAGCTACTAATAAATATTTTTATGATTGTTCTAATAATTAAAAGTGAAATTAAAATGATTGGAAACGCTTTTGATCGTTTCATATATACCTCAGCGCCTTGAACTTCAAAATGACTTGTCCAGATAAGTACAGATGAAAATATCACACCTAAAATGATAGATTCTAAAATTTCAGCCCCAGTTAATCTAAAATATGGAATAACATACATCAAAGCCCCTGTCGACATAAAGATAGGAGGTAAAATAATTTTCTTTTCATTTACAGGGAACTTTTGTGCTTTCATACGAATAACTATGACAACAATCCCCATAAACAATGCAAATACTATGGAAAAAACTAAATATGCCAAATTTACACCTTCTTATACTCACATAACTAAAAGTTTAATACTATTATACTTCTTAAATACTCCAACTAAAAATGTTTTACAACAAAAACAAAGGATTGTAAACCCTTATGGCATACAATCCTTTAATAACTATTATTTTTTTGAACTCTTCATGTTTTGATCCATGTTTTTGTTCATCATCGTCATCATTTGATTGATTTTCTTTTGAGACGGTTTTTGTCCCATTTGCATCATCATCATACGTAACATTTCTTCATTGATAGGTGGGTTTTTTTTCAAATAGTCCATCATATATTTTCTTGCTAAGAAGAAACCACCAACTAGTCCGATGATAAGTGCTACAATGATTAATAAAATTGCTAACCAAGTTGCCATTGTTTCACCCACTTTCTATATCCTACTGAATTTTACTAAATAACTACCTTGATTTCAAGAGTTAGTTTTAGAATAACACCTCTTCGCTTTTATATTAACAAACTGTTTAACACGAATACTAATATTTATAAATAACTTCATATAAAGTGCTATGCACAAAATAAAAAAGAGCAGGAAAGAACTCATTTTGAATTCATTCCCCGCTCTCTCTATGTTGACTAAATCATAATATTAAAAAGTGCGAATTTGATTTAAAATATTTTCTTTAGTAAAGCCATATTTTTCGACAACTAAGTCTCCTGGTGCACTTGCACCAAAACCATCGATTCCAATTACTTTACCTTCAGTGCCTACATATTTATGCCAACCGAGTGGTGAAGCCATTTCAATTGCAACACGTTTAGTTAATTCTTTTGGAATAACTGATTCTTTATACTCGTCTGTTTGTTGCTCAAAAGCGAACCAGTTTGGCATAGAAACGACTCTTACACCTTTACCTTGTTTATCTAAATCTTTAGCTACTTCAATAGCTAAGCTTACTTCTGAGCCAGTTGCTAGTAATAGATATTCAGGTTTAGTTTCAGTTTCAAATACAACATATGCACCTTTTCGTACGCCTTCTTCAACCGTTTCTTCATCTACATCTAAATAAGGAAGATTTTGACGAGTTAAAACTAGAGATGTTGGTGTTTGTTTAGATTCTAATGCAACTTCCCATGCTACTCTTGTTTCATTACCGTCTGCTGGACGAATGACGTTCATATTTGGAATAGCTCTTAAACCTGCTAACTGTTCAATCGGTTCGTGTGTTGGACCATCTTCACCTACAGCAATTGAATCATGTGTAAAGATAAATGTTGCATTCAATCCCATAATTGCAGATAAGCGTAATGCTGGTTTTAAGTAATCACTAAATACGAAGAATGTAGCACCATAAGGATGTAAACCTCCATGTGCTGCCATACCGTTTACTGCAGCACCCATAGCAAATTCTCTTACACCAAACCAAACATTTTTACCTTCTGGAGTATTAGGATTGTAATCTGTAGCTTCTTTAACATTTGATTTATTAGATCCTGCTAAATCTGCAGAACCACCAAAGAATGAAGGAACAGATTTACTAATTGCTTGAATGATTTCTCCAGAATCTGCACGAGTAGCTGCATTATGATCACTACTGAATTTTGGTAATTCACCTTTATAATTTTCAGGTAATTTACCACTGATTGCCAATTTAAATTCTTCAGCTAACTCTGGATATTTTTCTGTATATGTTTCTAATTTTTCTTTCCACTCATCTTCATGCTCATTTGCACGTTTTAGCATTGTTGTTTGGAAGATTTCATATACTTCTTCTGGAACATTGAAACGTTTTTCTGGATCTAATCCATATGCTTCAAATGTAAGTTTTCTTTCATCAGTACCAAGTGGCGCTCCGTGAACACCATTTGTACCGCTAACGTTTGGCGCGCCGTAACCAATAATTGTTTTAACTTCAATTAACGTAGGACCATTTTGCTGTTTAGCTTTAGTAATCGCATTATCAATTTCTTCTAAATTGTTGCCATCTTTTACTAAAATATGGTTCCATCCATAACTTTCAAAACGTTGTTTTACATCTTCTGAGAAAGATTTGTTAAGTTCACCATCAAGTGAAATATCATTTGAATCGTATAATACAATAAGTTTATCTAATTGATTATGACCAGCAAATGAAGCTGCTTCATGAGAAATACCTTCCATTAAATCTCCATCTGAAGCCAACACGTAAGTATAATGATCTACAACGTTAATATCATCTTTATTAAATTTACCACCTAAATGCGCTTCAGCTAAAGCCATTCCCACAGACATAGCAAATCCTTGTCCTAATGGACCTGTTGTAACTTCAACACCATCTGTATGACGAAACTCAGGATGTCCAGGTGTTTTAGAACCCCATTGTCTGAACTGCTTTAATTCTTCTAATTCTAAGCTTCCAGAGACATGTAATAAACTATATAGTAAAGCAGAACCATGACCTGCAGATAATATAAATCTATCTCTGTTAAAGTAGTCTTTAGATTGTGGATTAAAGTTTAAGTGGCGAGTCCAAAGCGTGTAGGCCATTGGTGCAGCTCCCATAGGCAGACCAGGATGACCAGAATTTGCTTCTTCAATTGCATCAATACTTAATGCACGTATAGTATCAATAGCTAATTGGTCTTTTTCATTAAACATCTTACATACTTCCCTTCTAGAATTAATCATCTTTTTTATATTATAACTTAAAAATATAGTAAATGATAAGATTATAATGTTAATGATTAAAATGTTATTAACTATTGATCATTCTTTTTACTTTCTTGAATTTTTTTAAGTTTTTCCGGCGTTACATCGTTACCTTCTGGATCAATGACTTTGGTACTTTCAATTTGTTGTTTAAATCCTTCTCTAAAAGAATCTAAATATTGTTTACGCAACTTAGATTGCTCTTTTGCTTCAGCTTCTGTTAAACCTTGCTCTTTTTTCTTTTTTGCTAATTCATTAATTCTATCTATATTTAAATTATTATTTGACATGTCATCACACTTCCTATTCTTTTCTTTAATACATATAAAATACTTAATTAATATAACAAAAAGAGACATAGATAAAAAATCTAAGCATCATAAACTCTTTCTAAAATAAATGAAGTATTTTTATATAATACTTCATATTCCCATTTCTTAGAAGTAATAACTTTTTATCTATATCTCTTAAATATTTATTTAACTAAGGCGAACACTTTATAGTCTGTTTGTTCTGTATTATCGGGTATATCGTTCTTATAATCATCGTTTAAAATCGCTTTTTTAGGGATCGTATGATCGGTAATTTCGTACATGTGTTCCGTATGAGCGTTCTGATATAAGTTAGTAAAAAACACCAGAAAAACGATGCAAGATACTACTAGAACAATTATATTTTTAATGATATTACTAGTATAATTACTAAGCATTTATTTTCACTCCTAGAACATTTGTTTGTATAAATACTTTAACAGAACGAGTGGTCCTAGTCAATAGTATTACGAACAAATGTTTGTTTAAAAAATCAAAAAATGCTATACTATATTAAAATAAACTTAGGGAGTGCCTATATATGAGAGAGTTAACTAAAAGACAAAGTGAGATTTATGATTATATTAAACATGTTGTTCAAATAAAAGGTTATCCACCAAGTGTAAGAGAGATTGGTGAAGCTGTTGGTCTTGCTTCAAGTTCAACTGTGCATGGTCATTTATCTAGATTAGAAGAAAAAGGATATATTAGAAGAGATCCTACTAAACCTAGAGCAATTGAAATCGTGAGTGATCAAAATAATGATATGACTAGAGAAGAAACTATCTATGTTCCTGTTATCGGTAAAGTTACAGCTGGAGTTCCAATTACAGCAGTAGAGAATATAGAAGAATACTTTCCATTACCAGAACATTTAACATCCACACACAATAGTGATGTGTTTATTTTAAATGTTATCGGTGAAAGTATGATTGAAGCGGGTATTTTAGACGGAGATAAAGTAATTGTAAGAAGCCAAACTATTGCTGAAAATGGAGATATTATCGTAGCAATGACTGAAGATGATGAAGCTACTGTAAAACGTTTTTTTAAAGAAAAAAATCGATATCGTTTACAACCAGAAAATAGTGCTATGAGTCCTATTTACTTAGATAATGTAACAGTTATCGGTAAAGTTATTGGTCTTTATAGAGAATTGTAGTTTATCTCTTGTTTGTTACGTTAAAATCTCTTATATATATGTTTAATATACAAAAAACTAGAAGTGCCTAAGCACTTCTAGTTTTATTTTTTATTTAAAATCTCTTTAACTTTATCAAGTATATCTTTTTTCTTATTTTTCTTTGTAGGCATAATATCAACTTCCTTGCAAAAAGAACATACCCCTATATATTATAAATCAAACATTATCCAGCATAGTTTTCTGTCCAAAATGGTTGTCGCTTATTATTAAAATCTACACCTACACCTAATGTATTAACGTGCGTATTTAAAATATTTTCCCGATGTCCTAGAGAATTCATAAGTCCTTCGTGAGCATAAATACTACTTTGTTGACCATAAGCTAAATTTTCAGCAGCAGCATTAAATTGTATACCATCACGTTTCATTCTATCGAAAGGTGAATGACCATTTAAATCAGTATGCTCAAAATAATTATTTTTAACCATATCTTCACTATGTTTTCTTGCAGTATTAGATATTTTTTTAGAGTAATCCAATGTATTTAATCCGTGTTGTTTTCTTTCTGCATTAACTAAATCAAAGTTTTGATATTCAAAGCTTTTTTCTAGCGTTGTAGATGGTGCACCATATTGCTTTTGTAATCGGTTTTCCATCGATTCACTCACTTGCAACAACCCTGTTAAGTTATTTTTATTATGTTTATCGTAAAATGCAGTTGTATAAATGTGATCTTTATAAAAAACATCATATTCATCATTTTTTACAACAAAACGATAACGTCCTTTTGCAATTTTATCTACTGGTTTACCAAGACGTTGTTCAACCACTTTTTTAGGGGTATTATATTTAATTTTAGATTTAGAAGTTATAATGTTTTGATTACTAAATAAAGCATTAACTTTATTATTAATATAACTTACCATTAAAAAATTTTGATAATCATCATTATAATAAGTGTACCATTTTGTACCATATTCATTTGAAGTCACTCTTTTTGGTCGCCCTATCTTATTTTCTACTTCCTTTTGTGACATATTTAATTGAATATTATTAACTGCGAATTCTTGTTTTTTTGGAACTTTAAGCACATTATTTTTATAGCTTGTATCTTCATTTAATAAAACTTCTACTTTATCTCTTACATTATTTTGCAAATGAATAAAAAACTGGTTTTCTTCGATAGGCTTTATAATGATAAATAACAGAAATATTGCAGTAAATAAAAGGAACCTTTTAATAAACTTCACCTACTAAATATATATTAATCTCTATCACCATTAAAAATTGAGTTTCTTACAATAACATAGTCAACAGTAGTTAGTGATTTTAAATCTTTGCCACCAGCATAGGAAATTGAACTTTGAAGATCTTGTTGCATTTCAACTAAGGTATCTTTTAATGAACCTTTATGTTCCACAAACATTTTCTTCCCTTCAACATTCTTATGTTCTCCTTTTTGGAATTCGGAAGCACTACCAAAATATTCTTTATAACGTTTACCATCTAACTCAACTGTTTTGCCAGGAGATTCTTCATGCGCTGCAAATAATGAACCAATCATAACCATAGTGGCTCCAAAACGAATAGATTTCGCGATATCACCATGTGTTCTAATACCTCCATCAGCAATAATTGGTTTACGTGCAGCTTTACTACAAATGTTTAATGCAGCTAATTGCCATCCTCCTGTACCAAATCCAGTTTTAATTTTAGTAATACACACTCGTCCTGGTCCTATACCAACTTTAGTAGCATCTGCACCAGCATTTTCTAATTCTCTTACTCCCTCAGGCGTTCCTACATTACCAGCAATAACAAATGATTGAGGAATATGTTTTTTAATATGTTTAATCATATTAATAACCGAATTAGCATGACCATGGGCGATATCAATTGTAATATATTCAGGTATTAAATGCTCAGTTTTTAATTTTTCTATAAATTCAAATTCAGTTTCCTTTACACCCACTGAAATAGAAGCGAAAAGTCCTTTATTTTGCATTTTTTTTATAAAAGGTATGCGACCTGCTTCATCAAAACGATGCATAATATAAAAATAATCATTTTCTGCAAACCATTCAGCTAAAGATTCATTCATAACTGTTTGCATATTAGCAGGAACCACTGGCAACTTAAAAGTTTTAGGTCCAAATTGTACAGTTGTATCACATTCAGATCTACTATTAACAATA
The DNA here is from genome assembly GCF_001808085.1 of Staphylococcus sp. HMSC14C01. Taxonomy (NCBI): domain Bacteria; kingdom Bacillati; phylum Bacillota; class Bacilli; order Caryophanales; family Staphylococcaceae; genus Staphylococcus; species Staphylococcus sp. HMSC14C01. The sequence continues at coordinate 274,857 of NZ_KV792048.1, read as the reverse complement.
CATTTATTTGGAATTAATTGAATATCTTCATAATCAAAAATTTTCATACTTTAAATTTCCCCTATACATTAAAAATTAAAAAGACACTGTAGACATAAATAAAATATCTGACGCTTTAAAAAATCATTTATAACGTAATCTAGAGCGAGAAATCACCTTTTCCTCGCTCTTATTATTTATATCCTTATATACTTTACAATTTTTTAAATACAATGTAAATGGACTAAAGTATTAGTTTCAGTTACCAACTAGATTTTTTCACACCAGGAATTTGACCTTTATAAGCATGTTCCCGAAATGCAATTCTAGACATTTCAAATTTTCTCATTACACCTCTTGGGCGTCCTGTAACTTTGCATCTTCTTGTTAAACGAGTTGGAGATGAATCTCTTGGCAATTTTTTTAATGCTTTATAATCTTCTTTTTCTTTCAGTTCTTTACGTAATTCATAATATTGATTTACTAATTTTTCTCTTTTTAATTCTTTAGCTATTTTAGATTTTTTAGCCATATAATATCTCCTTTTTATAAATCGTAATAATTACGTTTTATATCTTAACATACTTTTAAAAAATTACAAAGACAATTATTTTAAAATTAAAAGACTCACACATGTTATTCATCTTAAACATGTATGAGTCTATAATAGTTTATCTTTTTGTCGTATTTAAAAGATAAGGAATTATTTAGTTTCACGGTGTAGCGTGTATTTATTTAATCTTGGGCAATATTTTTTCATTTCAATACGCTCAGGGTTATTACGTTTATTTTTTGTTGTAATATAATTACGATCGCCACATTCAGTGCAAGCTAAAGTTACATTAACGCGCATCAATAACATCCTTTCTTGTTATATATAATTAGGAATTCTTACGATTTAAAATTCTATCATATCCTTTATTTTTACGCAATAAGTTTCTTTTAATTTAATCAGTTTCCTTCTACGTACCAAAAACTAATCGTTTTAAAAAATCAGAAAATTTAAAATTTTTAAAACAAATTGTTCAAAAGTTATTGAATACTTGACCTAAAACGATTAAAATGATTTGTATATTTTAAATTTTAATTTAGGAGATATTATATGGAAGATAACAATATGAAACGCGGTCTTAAGTCAAGACACATATCTATGATTGCTATCGGAGGCGCAATAGGTACTGGACTTTTTGTTGCTACAGGTAGTGTCGTTTCTCAGGCAGGACCTGGAGGAGCTATCTTAGCTTATTTATTGATAGGAATCATGCTTTATTTTTTAATGTCGTCTATTGGAGAACTTGCTACATTTTATCCTGTATCTGGTTCGTTTAGTTCATATGCTACCCGTTTCATTGATCCGTCTATCGGTTTTACAATGGGATGGTTGTATTACATTCTATGGTCTTTAGTATCAAGCGTTGATGTAATGGTAGCTTCTAATGTTTTATTTTATTGGGATGTATTTAAAATTTTCAGTCCTCTGGTATGGAGTTTAATTTTTATAACGATTATATTCCTATTAAATATCTTTACTGTTAAAGCATTTGGCGAAACAGAATTTTGGTTATCATTAATTAAAGTAATCACAATTATTGTATTTATTGTTGTTGGTATATTAATGATTTTTGGTATTCTTGGTGGACATACATATGGATTCGAGAATTATACCAAAGGTGAAGCACCTTTTGTAGGTGGTTTATCTGGTTTCTTAGCAGTATTACTTGTAGCAGGATTTTCTGTGGGTGGTACGGAAGTTGTAGCTGTCACTGCAGGTGAATCTGATAATCCTGAAAAAACTATGCCAAGAGCTGTTAAGCAAGTATTTTGGAGAATTTTATTGTTTTATGTTTTATCTATTGTCGTCATTGCAGCTATTATTCCTTATACTGATCCTTTATTATTAAATAAAAATCAATCGGTATCTCAAAGTCCATTTACTATAGTTTTCGATCGAATCGGTATAGCATTTGCAGCATCAATTATTAATGCTGTCATTCTTACATCGTTACTATCTGCAGCGAATTCTGGAATGTATACAACAAGTAGAATGCTTTTCTCTTTGAGTGATGAAAAGCAAGCACCAAAGTTTTTAAGTAAATTAAATAATAAAACGAAATTACCGATGCGTTCAATAGTCACTACTTACATTTTAGTAGTAGCAATTATTATTCTAGCTAATTTCTATGCTAATGCAGTATTTAGCTTGTTAAATATCATTGGCTCTTTAGTAATTATTGTATGGGCAATAAGTGCATGGGCTCAAATACGTTTACGTAGAGGTATTAAACGTCAAGGCAAAGATATTAACACATTATTGCCTTACAAATCACCACTTTTCCCTCTAGGCCCTATCATTGTGTTTGCTACATTAATTTTCTTATACCTTGGTAATTCTATCGGTGATTTATTTAATGGTAATATAGGCGATTTTTTTGTTAATATCATGCCTTTAATTGTCTTAGCAATTATCTTTATCGTGCATAAATTGATTCGTAAAACTAAATTTGTAAAATTAGATCACATGGATCTTACAACCCATCATTATCATGATTAATATCATCGTTTATTTAGGAGTAGAATTAAATACAATTCTACTCCTATTTTTATTACTAAACATAATATGTATATTTTCTAATAATCGTTTATTTTGTATAATGAGTATAACGATAACGACTTAGAGGTGACTGAGTATGGTAGGTCAAACAAATTTATTTGATGACGTAATAAAGAGTGATGAACGTTTTGTTATTGTCGTACAATCTTTAGAAGAAAGAAATGGACAATTACTGAAACGTACATTGCGTGAGTATCCTAGTCTAACTCATGATCAAATGGAAAACTTATTTACACATTTAAAAGATGTATTTCGAGATGAGCCATTTCACGATAACCAATCTGCATATACAATAACAGTATATACAAATTTAGATTATGCAGCTGATCAAGTATATGCTCATGTAAAAAGAAATAAAGGTAAACATGACTGGACACATACTGCTAAATAATTAGTTATGATAATAAAAAAGAGGAAGCGAAACATGATTCAATACGAATTCATTCCGCTTCCTTTTTAATTTATATAAATGTTTTATAGCAATTCTTTAAGTGCTACTGGTATACCATTAGAATCATTATCTAATGTAACTTTATCTGCAATCTTTTTTAATTCTTCACTCGCATTTCCCATTGCTACAGCATATCCTACAACTTCAAACATTGATTGGTCATTGAGGCTATCTCCAAAACAAATCACTTCTGATAATGAAATATTTAACGTTTCACATAAAGCTTTAATTGCATTACCTTTAGAAACATCTTTAGCCATGAATTCCAAGAAGAAAGGTTTGCTCGTCGTCACATCAATATCAGAATTAAATGTTCCATTTAATTCGTTACGTGCTTTTGAAATATTTTCTTCATAATCAACGCCCATTGCTTTAGGTACATCAGACTGAATATACGCTTTAATATCATCCACTTGTTTCATAGGTAGACCAGTTAATTCTGATTCAATTTTACGATATTCATGTTCTGTATCAAAGATAATTTGTCCGTCTTGATACGTTAATGTTAAAAAGCCTTTTTCGCGACAATAATCTGTAATTTTATCAAAATGATCTTTAGTTACACTTTTACTTACTTCAATTTCTTCTGTTTTAGCGTTAATTGTTTTACCACCATTATAACTAACGATATAGCTTTGATAATGATCTAACTTTAATTCTTTAGCTACTGGAATCATTCCTTCAGTTGGTCTTCCAGAAGCTAAAACAATCTTATATCCTTCTTCTTGTAGTTGAATTAAATAGTCTTTGGTTTCAGGACTAACAACATTATCACTTGTCATTAAAGTGTCATCCATATCCATAACAATCATTTTATAGTTACTCATTTCTTAGTTGCTCTCCTTTCATTTTTGCTCTTATCTATTTTACAATAATTTTATGAAGGATACACAACTTCTTCAATAACACCTACATTATTAATTGTTGCATGTTCAGAATCGCAAGTTGTTATTTCTGATTTTAATGTTCTCACAAGTGCTCCACTTTTTTCTTTACGACTCAATGTCAATATCGTTGGACCTGCTCCACTAATCACTGTAGCATAAGCATCATATTTTTGGGATAGTACTTTTACTTTTTCAAATTCAGGAATCAAGTGTTGACGATAAGGTTCATGAAAACCATCTTGTGTCATCATTTTTCCGGCAAGGTCATAATTATGTTGAATTAATGCACAAATCATTGTATTGCTAATCGCACTATTTTGAACTGCCTTCTCATGAGAATAATTATCTGGAAGTACCCTACGTGAGTCTTCTGTTTTGAGTTCATATGTTGGGATAGTAAGAATTACATCTACATCAGGTATATCAATATGTGCCACATTTGTCTCTTTGGTTTCAGGATTATAATATCCTGCGAGTAATCCACCATAAATTGTAGGTGCTACATTATCAGGGTGCCCTTCTATTTCAGTAGCTAGTTGTAGTAATTCATACTTAGATAATTGAATATTACCGAAGTAGTTAGCGATATATAATGCTCCAACTAAAGCGGATGCAGATGATCCTAATCCTCTTGCTAATGGAATTTCACTTCTCATCGACACTTTTAAATTAGGTAAAGTTACATTATATTTTTCAGCTACTTGTTGTGCAACTTTATAGACATAATTACTTTTATCTTTCGGTAATGAGTCTAACTCTTCATTTAAATATTTAAATTCCCAGTTACTGCCTTCCGCTTCCTCAACATATAGGTATAAATATTTATTAATTGCCATACCAATAGAATCAAATCCTACTCCTAAGTTAGCAGTTGATGCAGGTATTTTCAGGTGAAGTGATGGCTTCATATTAAAATGTTCCTTTAATATAATTGATAATACTTTCTTTATTGTTTGGAAGCGGTTGAATTGGATTATCTAAAATTGAGATAGCAGTGTCTGGGTCTTTTAGTCCATTACCAGTTAATATTGCTACTACTTTTTTACCTTTCGGCAATTTTCCAGCACGTTGTAATTTGATTAAACCAGCAATTGAAGCATTACTTGCTGGTTCACTAAATACACCTTCTTTAGATGTCATTAATTGATATGCTTCTAAAATTTCATCATCAGTCACACTATCAATGAGGCCATTTGATTCTTCTAACGCAACAGTTGCTTTTTTCCAACTTGCTGGATTACCGATACGGATTGCTGTAGCGATTGTTTCAGGATTTTTAATAACTTTATTTTGAACAATTGGTGAGGCTCCTTCTGCTTGGAAACCAAATAATTGAGGAAGTTGACTTCCTTTTTTCTCATGATACTCTTTAAAGCCTTTCCAATAAGCAGTAATGTTTCCTGCGTTTCCTACTGGGATTGCTAGAACGTCTGGAGCTTCTTCTAATTGCTCCACAATTTCAAACGCACCTGTTTTTTGTCCTTCTATTCTAAATGGATTAACAGAATTTACTAATTCAATATCATCATCATTTTGTGCAATCTCTTTAACGATTTCTAATGCTTCATCGAAGTTACCTTCAATTGAGACAATTTCTGCACCATACATGACCGCTTGCGAAAGTTTACCTAAAGCAATCTTTCCTTCGGGAATCACTACAATTGCTTTTAAACCTGCACGTGCAGCATAAGCTGCTGCTGAGGCAGAAGTGTTTCCTGTTGAAGCACAAATCACTACTTTTTTACCTTGTTCTTTCGCTTTTGTTACAGCCATTACCATTCCTCTATCTTTAAAAGAACCGGTTGGATTAGCACCCTCATATTTAACATATAAATCAATATCTAGCATTTCTGATATATTAGCACAGTGAATCAGTGGTGTATGTCCTTCATTTAAAGTAAGTTTAGGTGTATCTTCATTCACCGGTAAATAATCTTTAAATTCTTCTACTAAACCTTGCCATCTTTTCATAATTATTAAACTCCTTCAACTGGATAAATTTTTTCAATGTTGTAATTTGCTTTACTAAGTAGTGATTCAGGTGATTGGTCTAATCCGATAACCACAACTCCATAAGAACTAGAATCACGTTGTTCTATTTGAAGTGATTTGTGGAATGGTAAATCTGATTTAAGTTGATCTTTAAGTTTATCAATTGATTCATCACTATGAATGACAACATAGTAATTTAATTTTTCTCCAATAGCAATTGCGTCACCATTATCCATTAATTCTCGAGTTTTATTTGTTTTTAATTCGAAATGAGGTGGAAGTGTATGTAAATTTGATTCAAAGAAGAGTGCTACATTTAATAAATCACTCACTACTGCGCTACCAGTAGCTAAGCTACCTGCTCCTTTACCATAAAACATTGTATCCCCTACAGCATCTCCAATAACGTAAATTGCATTGTATTCATTTTCTACTGCTGCAAGCTGATGTGATTTATGTATTAAGGTTGGTTCAACGGATGCATTAACTTCTCTATGATGATATGTACTTTTACCAATCAATTTAATCTTATAACCTAATTTGTCAGCTACATTAATATCAGATAATGTTGTTTTACTGATACCTTTTACTTTCACATCATTTAACTTAATTACTTGGTTAAATGATAAATAAGACGTAATCACTACTTTTCTAGCTGCATCAATACCTTCTACATCATCAGTAGGATCTGCTTCAGCAAATCCTAATCTTTGTGCTTCAGCAAGTGCATCTTCAAATGAAGTTTGTTCTCTCGTCATTTTTGAAAGAATAAAATTTGACGTACCATTTAAAATTCCCATAAATTTAGAGATATTATTAGCATTTAACCCATTATTAATCGCGTTAACAATGGGAATACCACCTGCAACACTTGCTTCAAATTTTAAGGCTACGCCTTGTTGTTCTGCTAGGTTCTCTAGTAATTCTAAATGCACAGCAAGTAGATCTTTGTTTGCTGTAATGACATGTTTTTTTCTTTTTAAAGATTCTCTTAACCAATCAACAGTTGGTTCAATTCCTCCCATTACTTCTATAATGATATCAATATCATCATCGTTTAAAATTTCATTAATGTCTTCTGTTAAATGATATTGACTAATATTAATAGGTCTTTTTTTAGTGGTATCTCTTACTAAAATATGTTTAATAACAATATCTTTATTTAGAGTATCTTTAATTTGTTGTCGATTTTCTTCAATAATTTTTACTACACCTGAGCCTACTGTTCCTAACCCTAGTAACGCGACGTTTAATTCCTTCATAATTTTTATCTTCCTCCCATTTGTATTATTGAGAAGTACAATTGTTTTATTGAAAAACACTTAAATTTATTATACTATTAAATCAAATTAGTTGAATAGGACTTTTAAAAGAAAAAGTGAATATGTAGATATATATTATCATGTAGTATCAGGAAATTAAATAGAATTTTCTGATTTTTTAGAAAGGTTGGTAAATTTTATGAAAGTTGCTAAGTTTGGTGGAAGTTCAGTTTCAAATGCAACACAAATTAAAAAAGTCCTAAATATTGTCAATGATGACCCAGACAGAAAAATTATTATTGTATCTGCACCTGGTAAAAGACATAAGAATGATGTTAAAACGACTGACTTACTTATTCGTTTATATGAAAAAGTAATCAATCAATTGGATTATCAAGATAAAAAAAGAGAGATTATTCAACGTTATGCAGATATTTTAGAAGAATTACATATGGAGTCTACACTCTTAGAAACAATAGATGAAACACTTGAAACAATCATTAAACAATTAAACGATAAGCATGATCGTTTATACGATGCATTGTTATCATGTGGTGAGAATTTTAATGCTCAACTTATCGCTAAATACAACGATTCACAAGGCATTAAAACAACATATCTCTCACCAAAAGATGCTGGTATCTTAGTAACTGACTTACCACAACAAGCACAAATTTTAGAAGACGCTTATGATAAAATTTATAAATTAAGAGAAATTGAAGGAAAAATTATTATTCCAGGTTTCTTTGGTGTTTCTAAACATAACTATGTTGTTACATTTCCGAGAGGCGGTTCGGATATCACAGGTGCAATCATAGCGCGTGGTATTAAAGCATCATTATATGAGAATTTTACAGATGTCTCTGGTATTTTTAAGGCAAATCCAAATGTAATTGAAAATCCTGAACTTATTGAAGAAATTACATATAGAGAAATGCGTGAGTTATCATATGCCGGCTTTAGTGTATTTCACGATGAAGCATTACAGCCTTTATATAAACATAGAATACCCGTAGTCACTAAAAACACAAATCATCCAGAGGACAAAGGAACCTTTATTCGTCATGATCGTGAAGTTACAGATAAAAATCAAATTATTGGCATTAGTTGCGATAAAGATTTCACAGTTATAAATATTAAGAAATACTTAATGAATAGACAAATTGGTTTTACAAGAAGAATTTTAGAAATATTAGAAGACTATCATATCTCTTTCGATCATATGCCATCAGGTATTGATAATATTAGTATTATAATGCGTTCTAATCAAATTAAAAACAAAGAGAATGAAGTATTGAGTGCGATTAGAAAAAAATGTGATATTGATGAATTAAGCATTGACCATGACCTTGCCATCTTAATGATTGTCGGTGAAGGAATGACTCAATCTGTCGGAACTGCTAACAAAATCACACATGCTCTAGCAGAATCAAAGATCAACCTAAAAATGATTAATCAGGGTGCTTCTGAAATTTCTATGATGTTTGGTATTTCAAGAGAAAATGCAGATAAAGCTGTGTTATCAACTTATGAGTATTGCTATCATGGTGTATGCTTAAAAAATTTATGTCCTAAATAACAATTACATAAAAAAATCTGAGACATCTATTTTGTCTCAGATTTTTTTATATTAAACTTTTTGTGTAAGTGCTTTTTTAATTTTATGCTCTCCCACTACCATTTTTAAAATTACAAATTGATAATAGCTTAAAGCATCTAAAACTGACTTATAATTGGCTTCTGAATTGTTTTGTTGATAATCTAGTAAATCATACATTAATACGATTTCAGGTTTGATATAATCGACATCCCAGGTTAATGAATGAAAATAAATACTATTTTTAGGTAATCGGATATTAGTGTTTAGTCTAAATATCCATTCCTCATTTATAACATCATAAATAAAAATACTTAAAATAACTTTATCATTATTAACAACGTTTATATGAGAAATAGATGGAATATCTAAATTATCTTTATCCATGTTATGATTGGACGTATCATAATATTTAAATGTATAACTTGAAGGAATAACTTTTAAAACCTCTACTATTCGTTTTCTTTCTACACAAATATCGACTTTCGAAGGTAATTCAAAAAGTTCATTTAAAAATAGTTGAATAGCAACTTCACCGTGAAATTTGAATGCTGTACGGCATTGATTTTTTAATATTCCAACTAGTTCTTCTACATGATTTTGGTGATGATACATACAACTGTCCTCCTTAAAGGGAACGCTTTCATAAGTTAATTATACAGACACAATTTAATGTTTTCAATTTTTAATTTGTGAAAAATTTGTAAACCTTCTAACTCTTCTTTAGGGTATGAGATATAATTTTACACAATTTTATATTTATAATAATGAATAAATTATATCCTGTTATTATGTTCTTTTTCAACTTAAATTATCATTTTTTGTTTATTGAACAATAAATATATTTTGTTTATAATTAATTATTGATTTCTATAGAAAATTAATTTAATCATTAATCTTCTAATTTACAAATATTAAACAGGAGGTGAGCATATGACACATACGATTATTCTAATTATTATTATTGTTATTCTTATACTTGCATTTGTACTCAATCAAAGATACATGCAAGATAGAATAGATACTGAAGTTTACGCTAAAAATCAAATGGTCTCTAAAAATTCTTTACTCAGTAAAGAAAATTTAGAACTTAAAAATAAAATATTAAGTTCTAATAACGAGATTAGTCCTCATTCCAAACGTAATGCTAAACGTGAATTACAAGATATCTTAGACCGTTTTAAAGCTTCAGGAAAATTAAAATATTATAATATTATTACGACTAGTAATTTAGCTACTAAACATCCACTGTTTGAGTATGCAAGAACATTTGACTATATAGTTGTGTCTGACGTAGGTCTTATTAATATTGACGTTAAAAGTTGGAAACAAAAAACATTTTATCATTTTGATTTACCTACTTCTGATCACTTAGAGGGTGATAATCAAAGTGTAGAACAAATTGTAGGGCATTATATTAGTAAACAATATCATAGTCAATTTGATTCAAATCGTAATGAAATATATACTTTTATTGAAAAAATTCAAAACAATCGAGTTATCTATGAGTTTTATCAACATGACCCTTATGAACAAGCCGCTATTAACGCAAAAATCTTAAAAGATGGCATTGAAAAATATTTTAATCATAAAGTTCAAAGTATTGGTGTCATTTATTTTAGTGATGGTAGTGTTAATATAATTGAAGGTGCTGAAGAAAGAGAGAAATATATTGATACAGTATCCACTAAATCTTCTTTAGAATCTGTTATTAATAATGCTATTGAATTATCTAAACACCCTCTATCTGAAACTCAAGTTAATACTATTGTTGAAAACTTTCATAACTAAAAAATGAGTATGGGAGAACATTCGTCAAGAATGTTCTCCCATACTCATTTTTTAACTCCAAAGATTCACTTTATCTTTTTTAGCTTGCTGTTCATCTTTTTCAAATGTACTTCTATATTTACCATTAGGTGAGAAGTATTTTTCACGAGCTAATCCTTTTTTAACTAATTCTTCGTTATACATTGTTTTTTCATCTAACCATACATAGGCTAATGTACGACCATAACGGTCTTCTTTTTCCTTATCATATTCTAAGTACACATCTTTATTATTTAAATGTTGTTTGCTGTAATTAGAAGCTTCTTTCCCATAAGGTTGAACTGGTGTGTTAGGTTTAACCGTTTCTGGTGTATCAACACCAATTAAACGTACCTTAATTTGCTCACCATTTGATTTCTTAGCCGCAAATGTATCTCCATCTACAACCCGATCAACGTGGACTTTCTCTTTTCCTTTAAGTTCTGTCTGTGTTGAATTAGATGAAGAATGTTGACTATCGTCTTTAAATGGCCCTGTATGATTTAAAAATTGAAATGCTAATACGCCAATAACAATGATAGCAAGAACAATTATTGTTAAATTTTTCTTTGAATTCATAGGTGCCTCCTATATTATATTTTTAATACTCAAATATAATATATAATATGCATTTAATAATCAATCAATACTTTCGACCTAAAAAGTCTACCTATATTGAATTTATTTTCAAAAAATGATTAATTGATATTCAACATGATATAATTATACATGTTAGGAGTGAAATACATGAGCGAACGTAATGAAAATTTAGTCACGATGATTGCTGTCGTAATTGCTATTATCGTTGGCGTTATTTTACAAATCGTTTATAAACTGCCTATTATTGTTTCGGTTGTTATAGCAGTATTGTTAGGCATTTTAGTTGGATTTATTGTTTATATTATTCAAAGTATTATACGTAAACGAAAAGGTAAATAAGGGAGTATCATACAATGTCACTCTCAATAAAAGATTGAATTGAAAACATTAAATATCATTCAATTCAGTCTTTTTTATACATTATTTAAATATTTTTCTTACTTTTTATATCCAGCCTTTTTCCTTTGCTTTCTTCCAAGCATTAAATCGATTCTCTGCATTTAATTTATCAATTATATTAGACGTATAATTTCTCACTGTCCCATCTGAAAGATAAAGTTTTTCTGCAATGTCTTTACTACTTAAATTATCTCCAATTTCACGTAATACCACTTGTTCTTTATGTGTTAAGGGATTAGATTCTTTGAATAAAGTAGTCATTAATGAAGTACTATATTCCTTTTCACCATTCATGACATGTTTAATAGTTTGTATTAAATCTTCTACGGAACGTTCTTTTAATACATAAGCATCTACTTCATTTGCCACAGCTTTTTCAAAATAACCTGGTCTTTTAAATGTAGTTACAATTATTACTTTAGTATCAATTTTAAATTCTCTTATTTTAGATAATACTTCTAAACCTGTTAGCCCTGACATTTCGATATCTAAAATTGCAATATCTGGATGATATTTTTCAATAAACTTAAATGCGTCACCCCCATTATCACAATCATTAACTACTTTCATTTGATCGTTAAATTCAATCAGTTGAACCATCGCTTTTCTCAACATATATTGATCTTCAGCTATTATAATGCTAATCATTTAATATCCTCTCTTGGTATCATAATACGTATATGCATACCATTTTTAGATTTAATTTCTAATTTTCCTTTAAGAAGTTGAACTCTATTTTCTATACTTTTTAATTTAAAGTCTTCAGTGGTGTTACAACCTTTTCCATTATCTTGAATAATTAGGTATAGATTATTATCTTCTTGTATCATTTCACAATAAATCTTACTAGCCTTTGCATGTTTAATGACATTATTGATTGCTTCTCTCAAAATCATTGATAGTATCGATTGCTTTGTTGGAGTTAAAACATTTACCTTTCTTATATTTTTTAATTCAAATTGAATGTTTGCATCTTTTAAAACATTTTTTATGGATTGAACTTCCTCTTCAAAACTTTGAGATTTTAAATTTTCAATAATATTTCTTACCTTAATTAAGGTATCTTTAGATATCTGATTAATCGCCAATATTTCATTTTTAGCTTTTTCTTGATCTTTATCAATCAACTTATATGCCAATTCTGATTTTAAACTAAGACTTACAAATACATGACCTAGTGTATCATGTAAATCTTGCCCTATACGTTGACGTTCTTGTTCTGCAATTAATGTATTAATATACTTATTTTTCTCTTCTATTTCTTTTTTTAATGCTTCATCTTTTTTAGTTTTAAAATTTCCTAAAGTAATAATTAAAATAACTAAATAAAAGATAACTAATACAGTTATATATTGTATTTGATAAATACTTGTAATTATAAGACATAAAAATATTGCAATTATAAATGTGATAAATTCTTTTGACTTAATTGTTACTTCAAACATAAAAGGTAATGCAAATGCGCTAAAGAAAAAGAATAAGCTATTCATTGGATTAATTGCATAAACAAAATATATAATTCCTACATAATGAACCACTAATAGGCTATATATTACGTTATTGTTAAATCGATAATAATATATTACTAACATAAGATATGACACAATAAAAATAGCTAAAACAATTAAATATACAGTTTGAGAACCTCGTTTTTCATTAAAGATACTTATAATTGGAAATAACAAATATATAAGCGTTGATAGCTCTCCTAATCTAACGTTCCATTTTCTTTTTTTCATCTAACTCACTTCTTTTCTGTGATTGATCCACACTGTAATAATTAAAAATAGTATACTATATACAATTAAAATAAATAATGAAGTAATATTTAAACCTTGATTTTTAGCTAACTCTAATGCAAAATTTTTCAAATGATATGTTGGAGTAATATTTGAAATTCTTTGTAACCAACTCGGAAATGTTTGAATTGGAAACCACAATCCTCCTAATATCGCTAATACCATATTAACTATATTGGCTATACTACTTGCTTTTTGTGTTTCATTAAATTGAGCAATGATTAGTCCTAATGTTAAAAATAAACTTGCACCTATCCATAATGAAACACCTGAAAGCAACCATTGTTGTATACTCATATTTACGTGTTTATATAGATGAGCAACAGTAAAAATCAAAATAATAGCCAATAAAAATAACAATATTGTTTTTATCATTTTAGTAGTAAAATAGGTTTTACTAGATAAAGGCGTTACCATTAATCGTTTAAACCAACCTGTGTTTCTTTCTTCAATAATCTCTATAGGAAATTGCATTAAACAAAAACTCATCAAGCTAAACACTGTCATACTATACATATATTCTTTATAGAACTGCTGTTTCGCCTCTTCTGGTAAGTCTAGTAAAGAAGTAAATAATAAATAAAAGCCTACCGGTAATATGATTGATAAGAATGTTGTTAGTTTCTTTCGAAAAATAATTTTAAATTCTGTTTTTAATAAAGTGATATTATTCATTTTTAGTCCCTCCCCCTTTTACATCAGCAAATAAAATTGTTTCTAACAATGTTTGCTTTTCAATAGTCATGTCATTTAAATTTATATTTAATTTTTCCAAATAATATATTACTTTCTTAACATCAGATGTTTTAATTTTTAAAATAGTATCTTCAATTTTTACATCAAAATAATTTGTTAAATTCTGTAAATTATTGTCTACTGTATTTGGTACTTTAATTATTGAATATTGTTGGTTGGTTAATATATTTCTAGGTGAATCATTTAACTTAATAATGCCTTGATCAAGAAATATAACTTTATCTGCCATTCGTTCTACTTCTTCAATATAATGAGAAGTATAAAAAATAGATACATTTTCTTTTTTTAATTTCCCTATCATTGTCCAGAAATGTTCTCGCATTTCAACATCCATAGCTGCAGTAGGTTCATCTAAAATGAGAAGCTTTGGTTTTCCTATTAAACATAACCCAAAATCTAATATTCGTTGTTGTCCACCAGATAAGTGATTTGCATACAGATTCAATTGGCTATCATTCAATTTTGTAATTTTTTTAAATTCATCTATCGAAATTGCATCCTTGTATAGTTGACAAAATAATTTATATAATTCTTTTACTTTTATTAACCTAGGAAAAGACGTTTTTTGAAATAATACACCAATATGATTTAAATTTAATAAATGATCTATATCTATAATTTCTCCCGTTTCTGCTTTCAAATGATTAATTAAAATATTAATTAAAGTTGATTTTCCGGCTCCATTTTTTCCTATTAATGCAGTACTCATACCCTTTTCTATATTTAGTGATATATTTTTCAATACTGTTTTTCCATTATATTTTTTGGATAAATGTCGAATTTGAATCATAACTCATCACTTCCTTTTGTTAATATAAATAATTTATCAACAAACAAGTTATAATTTCAGATAAAAATGTCACTATTTTCAAATGACATTTGTCACATTAATAAAACCGACAAAGCACAAAGCTTTGTCGGTTTTATTATTTTTACAAGATTGGTGATAATAATTTGGCAATATCTTCTTTGAATTTAATTGATAAAGGTCGTTTTTTATATTTCTCAAGTGTAAGTTGTTTAGATTTTTTTATATCTTCTTTATACGCCTCTTTTAACTTCTTAGCTAATTGTTCATCATATACGAATGCATTAACTTCAAAGTTCAATACAAAACTTCTGTAGTCCATATTAGATGAACCTACACTACTGACTTCATCATCAATCATTAACATTTTAGAATGTATAAATCCATTTTGATACGTATACACTTTTACTCCATATTCAAGCAATTCAGCAACATTTGAAAATGTAGACCAGTAGACAAATGGATGATCCGGTTTACATGGAATCATTATGTTAACATCAACACCAGTATTTGCTGCCATTTTCAATGCATTAATGTAAGATCGATCTGGTATAAAGTAAGGTGTTTGAATATAAATAGATTTTTTCGCACTCATAATCATTTTGGTATATCCAAACTCAATTTGGTGTAATTCATATGCAGGTCCACTTGAACCAATTTGAATGGCTGAATGACCATCCTGTACTTTCTTTTTAGGAAAATACTTATCATCATATTCAAATTGTGGACGATGTGCTTGAGAGTTCCAATCAAGAATAAACCTAATTTGAAGTGCATTTACAACATCACCTTGTACTCTTAAATGCGTATCTCTCCAGTATCCTAGTTTACCTAAACCTAAATAATCGTCACCTACATTAAATCCACCAATATACCCGATTTGACCATCAATAACAATAATCTTACGATGGTTACGATTATTCATTCTAAAGTTAATAATTGGTAGTTTAGATGCAAAAAATGCTTCTACCTCTCCACCTAATGATTCAAAATGTTTAAATTTGTGACGTTTTAAATTTTTTGAACCCACATCATCGTAAAGTAATTTAACTTCTAAACCTTCTTTTAACTTTGTTTCTAGGGCATCGATAATTCGTTTTCCTAGACCATCGATTTCAAATCCAAAGTACTCTAAATGTATGTAATCTTTCGCATTATAAATATCTTCGAGTACTTTGTCATATAATTCATGACCATCAATAAATAAATCAATTTTATTGTCTTCAGTAATAAAAGCATCTTGTTTCTTTAATAGCATTCTTGCCATATCTTGATGATTTTGTAGCTGCTTGTTTTCTGTATGATAGTTGTAATGATCAATTTTATGAGCTTGTTCATCAATCAAATCTTTATAAACATCTAGCTCTTTACCATTATTTTTTTCCATTTTTCTTTTTGAAACAGTTCTACCGAAAAATAGATAAAGAATAAATCCAAGCACTGGTAATACAAATAATACAAATATCCAGGCCCATGTTGAAGATGCACTACGTCTGTTACGCTCTAAAAAAATTAAAATAAAAGCCAACACTAAATTGCCTAAAAATCCAAGCACTAAAATTATATTCAATATTGTGCCAATTTTAGGGCCAAAAAGACTTATCATAATTCTAAACTCCTACTTCTCAAATTCAACTTTTATTTATCGGCTAATATTAAAAAGGCACTTAATATTTCTTCATTGTTAGGAAATTGGCGTTCTTCAATTTTATCAATTAAAACATTTAATAATTCATAGCGACGACCTTCTTCACTTGCTAAATATTGATTAATTTCATTTTCCAATTCTTCAATTGTTTGTTCTTGAATTCTTTTAAATTTTACTTTACTCATTTATAACACTCCATTTCATATATTTGTTTAAATCATAGTCTTTTTACATGTGTTTATCAACTAAATTGCAATGATAATAGGACGTCTTTTAAAAGCGTTTACATATTTATTTTTATTCTCTTAAATTCACATTACTAAAAAGGTAGTGTATACTAAATACATTCTATTCAAATTTTCAGAATAATCAGTTTAGAATAAGCATAAGGAAGTTAGGGAGGAATTCGATGATATCTTTTGAAAATGACTACCTAGAAGGTGCACATCCAAAAGTTTTACAACGTTTTATTGATACAAATTATATTCAAGCTTCGGGTTATGGGGATGACCAATTTTCAAAACAAGCCGCTGATCAAATTCGAAAAACGATTCAATGTCCTGAAGCCACTGTTCGCTTTTTAATTGGTGGTACACAAACAAATCAAGTTGTTATTAATACTGTATTAGAGCCATATGAAGGGGTTATTTCAGCAGATACAGGTCATGTGGCAGTACATGAAGGGGGCGCTATAGAATTTAGTGGTCATAAAGTATTAGCAGTACCATCTCATGAAGGTAAGATTTCACCTAAAGAAGTAAATACCTATCTTGAAACTTTTTATAATGATTTCAAACGTGAACATATGGTATTTCCTGGTATGGTGTATATTTCTCATCCTACTGAATATGGAACGCTTTATAGTAAAGAAGAACTTAGGAATTTATCAGAAGTCTGTAAGGAACATCATATTCCATTATTTATGGATGGCGCCCGATTAGGTTATGGTTTGATGAGTAATGAAACAGATGTCACAATTGAAGATATTGCTAATTACTGTGATATTTTTTATATTGGTGGTACAAAGATTGGTGCACTATGTGGTGAAGCGATTGTATTTACAAACAATAATGAACCTAAACACTTCACTACACGTATTAAACAGCATGGTGCCCTACTAGCTAAGGGACGTTTAGTTGGTATTCAATTTTTAGAATTATTTACTAATAACTTGTATTTTGATATTAGTCGACATGCTATTAATATGGCGAATAAAATGAAGCAAGGATTTATCAATAAAGGATATAAAGTATATTTTGATTCTCCTACTAATCAACAGTTTTTCGTATTAAATGATGATAAGATTAAAGATCTTCAGAGTAAAGTGAAATTTGCAATTTGGGAAAAATACGATGATACACATCGCGTTGTTAGATTCGCAACAAGTTGGGCCACAACTGAGGAAAATGTTGACAAACTTTTAGAATTAATTTAATTATAAACTTATTTAATATAGACCTTAAGGTGACATACTTCGGGTCTATATTTTTATGTTTACATAATATTTTTATAATTCATATAGGTTTTATTGATATATTTAATAAAAATAGGAGCTATATATTATGAAAAAATATTTAGTGGTAGACGAACATGAAAAAACAAAAAAAGCTAAACAATCTATGATCAAACTAGAAAATTTCGAGAAGTATATAAAGAATATTTTTTAACTTACTTGACCAAAACTTGACCAATTCACTACTTTTGAAGAAAGTGGTCAAGTAAAAATAGATTATTTTCAAATAAAAAAGAAGCTAAGGCAAATGCCTTAACTTCTTATATCCCTAAGTCTTTCCCCTTTTTGCTTAGCGATTAGTATTGTTTCATATATTGATCGCGTTCCCATTCAGAAACTTGAGTTCTGTAATAGTCCCATTCGATAGATTTAGAATTAATAAATTGATTATAGATGTGATTGCCTAATGCTTTTTTAACTGTATCGTTTTCACGCATTGCTTTTAATGCAGTGTAAAGTGTAGATGGTAAATCTTGAATACCTACTGCTTCACGTTCTTCACGATTCATTTCATAGATATTTTGGTTTACTGGTTCTGGTACTTTAGTTTTGTTTTTAATACCGTCTAAACCAGCTTGTAAGATCGCAGCTAAAGCCATATATGGGTTAGCAGCCGGGTCAACTGAACGTACTTCAATACGAGTTGATAGACCTCTTGAAGTAGGTACACGTACTAATGGAGAACGGTTTTTACCACTCCAAGCAATGTAACATGGTGCTTCGTAACCAGGTACTAAACGCTTATATGAATTGACTAATGGGTTACATACTGCCGTAAATCCACGTGCATTATTTAAGATACCTGCAGTAAAGTGATAAGCATCTTCAGTTAATTGATCTTTGCCGTTTGGATCAAAGAATGCATTTTCTTTACCTTTGAATAAAGATACGTTGAAGTGCATACCACTTCCATTTACACCAAATAATGGTTTTGGCATAAATGTCGCATGTAAATTATGTTTACGTGCAATTGTTTTAACAACTAATTTAAATGTTTGAATGTTGTCACATGCTGAAATTGCATCTGCATATTTGAAGTCAATTTCGTGTTGACCTGGTGCTACTTCATGATGACTTGCTTCGATATCAAAGCCCATATCTTCTAATTCAAGGACGATGTCACGACGACAATTTTCACCTAAGTCAGTTGGTGCTAAGTCGAAGTAACCGCCATTATCATTTAATTCTAATGTTGGTTCACCTTTTTCATCCAATTTGAATAAGAAGAATTCTGGTTCAGGCCCTAAGTTGAAATCTGTATAACCTAAGTCTTCCATTTCTTTTAATATACGTTTTAAGTTCGTACGTGGGTCCCCAGCAAATGGTTCACCATCAGTTGTATAAACATCACAAATTAAACGTGCTACTTTGCCTTGACCTGCTGTCCAAGGGAAGATAACCCAAGTATCTAAATCTGGGTATAAATACATATCTGATTCTTCAATACGTACGAAACCTTCGATTGAAGATCCGTCAAACATCATTTCATTATCTAACACTTTTTCTAATTGGCTTACTGGAACTTCAACATTTTTAATTGTACCTAAGATATCAGTGAATTGTAATCTTAAATATCTTACGTTTTCCTCTTTTGCAAATTTGCGAATATCCTCTTTTGTAAAAGTATGTTTTGGCATGGTAGACATCCTCCAAGTTATTAATTAATAAATCGTGATAAATCGCCACGGTTTATCGGTAAAGCTTCACTGTGCGGTTTCTGAGTTGCATCTACAATCATTCTTTTTCTCGTCTCTTGTTCATCAGTAGTTAAGTGCCCTTGATTATTTGTAATTATTTGTTTAATACCTTTTAAATTAAAACCTTTTTCAATTAACGTTTTAATTTCTAACAGTCTCTCTAAGTCATTCATCGAGAATAACCTTTTATTTCCTTCGGTACGTTCGGGCTTAATGAGTTCATGTGTTTCATAATAACGTATTTGTCTTGCTGTGAGTTCTGTCAATTTACAAACAACACTCATAGAGAACACGGCCATATTACGTCTTATTGTATCGTTAGACACTATAACCTCACCTCTACTTTTGAACTTGTCTATAATTTAGCATAGATTAATATGAAATACAAAAATATGTTAGGTTTTCTGACATGAAAATTAAATATTTCTTACATATAAACGTAAAAGCCCATAGATACAGTTATCTACAGGCTTTTTACTATTTAAAAATTATTTTTCAAGACATCAATACGATAGCGTATTCTTATTGTTAAGTTTTGAAAATTTAAGTTTCATTAATGGTTATCTTCCATATTTGCTTCAAAGTCATCAAGTAATGCTCGAGCTTCATCCACAGTTTCTGTACTCATTAATTGATGCCGTAATTCACTTGCACCTCTAATACCTCGCACATAAATTTTAAAGAAACGTCGTAAACTTTTAAATTGTTGTGTTTCTTCATTTGAATACTTTTCAAATAACTCTAAATGTAATCTAAATAAATCCAAGAGTTCTTTACTTGTATGTTCGCGTGGCTCTTTCTCAAATGCAAAAGGATTATGGAAAATGCCTCTTCCTATCATAACTCCATCAATACCATATTTCGTCGCAAGTTCCATACCTTTTTGTCTATCTGGAATATCACCATTGATAGTTAATAATGTTTGAGGCGCCACTTCATCGCGCATTTCTTTAATGGCTTCAATTAATTCCCAATGTGCATCGACTTTGCTCATTTCTTTACGTGTACGAAGATGGATAGATAAGTTTGCAATGTCTTGCTTAAACACATGTCTTAACCATTCTTTCCATTCCTCTATATTATAATAACCTAGACGTGTTTTAACACTAACAGGTAGTCCACCTGCCTTGGCTGCTTGAATAATTTCAGCTGCTCTTTCTGGTCGTAAAATTAACCCAGACCCTTTACCTTTTTTGGCAACATTTGCGACAGGACAGCCCATATTTAAATCAATACCTTTAAAGCCCATATCTGCTAAACCAAAACTCATTTCTTTAAATTGCTCTGGCTTATCACCCCATATATGAGCAACCATAGGCTGTTCATCTTCACTGAATGTTAAACGTCCTCGTACACTATGTATCCCTTCTGGATGACAAAAACTCTCCGTATTTGTAAATTCAGTAAAAAATACATCCGGTCTCGCTGCTTCACTTACTACATGTCGAAAAACAATGTCTGTCACGTCTTCCATCGGCGCTAAAATGAAAAATGGACGTGGTAATTCATTCCAAAAATTTTCTTTCATAATTGATTTAAACCTTCTTATTCATTAGTATCTCGTATAATTAACCATGATATATTATCATAAAAAAAATCCATATACAAAAGGAAATTCACTCTCATTATGTTTATTACTATCTATTTTTGAATATTGTGTTATACTACTTAAATTAAATTCTGTTCTTTTAAATTCATAACCGCACGTGTTACTGCAATTTTAACATGTTCATAAGTTAGACCACCTTGCACATATGCCTCATAAGGCGGACGAATCGGACCATCTGCTGATAATTCAATAGAGGATCCTTGCACAAACGTTCCTGCTGCCATGATGACATCATCTTCATAACCAGGCATATAACTAGGTTCAGGACTAAAGTGTGCATTAATTGGTGAAGCATGTTGAATACTTTGACAAAATGCAATCATCTGTTCTTTTGTATCAAATTGAACGGTTTGAATTAAGTCTGTACGCTTAGCATCGTACTTGGGAACTGTGTTCATATTCATTTTTTCAAGAAGTAAACTTGTAAATAGTGAGCCTTTTAAGCTTTGACCCACTACATGCGGTGCTAAAAAAAATCCTTGATACATTTCTTGCAATGAAAATAATGAAGCACCCGCTTCTTTACCAATCCCAGGTGCAGTTAAACGATAACCACATCGTTCGATTAAATCTTTTCGTCCTGCAATGTAACCACCAATTTTTGCTAATCCACCACCAGGATTTTTTATTAATGACCCTGCAATTAAATCTGCACCCACTTCTATTGGTTCTCGACGCTCTACAAACTCTCCGTAGCAATTATCCACAAAAATAATTACATTGGGATATCGTTGTTTAATTTGAGAAATAGCAGTTTCTATTTCATCTACTGTAATTGAAGGTCGTTGTCCATACCCTTTTGAACGTTGAATAGCAATAACTTTCGTTTGTTTCGAAATAGTATTTAAAACAGTTTCAACATCAATCATTCCATCTTTTAATGCAACTTCTTTATATGTCACGCCATGCTCTTTGAGACTTTCAATACCATTACCATTAACACCAATCACTTCAAGTAAGGTGTCATAGGGACTACCTGTAATGTACATCAGTTCATCGCCATATTTGAGTGTACTTTGCAATGCTAATGTAATTGCATGAGTACCCGAAATAATTTGAGGTCTAACAAGTGCATCTTCTGCTTTAAACGTATGAGCATATATCTCTTCTAAATGATCACGTCCAAAATCATCATAACCATATCCTGTAGAACCTACTAAATCATTCTCGCTCGCTTTAACATGATGAAATGCATTAAGAACCTTTTCCTGATTGATATAAGCAGTTTCTTCAATTTCTTTAAATAAGGGTGTTAACGTTTCTTCTACTTTAGAAACGATGTGTTGAATATCTGACATGCAATTTATCTTCCTTTATATATAATTATTTTCTATATCCTTTAACGATATAGCTTTCATTATTTTCATCAAATTTCATTTCTTCGATAAGTGTATGTTGTTTTAAAAAATATAATCTATCTGCATCTTCACTAGATACAGTTTCTACGTAATATGACAAAGTCGCTTTTATTTGATCAAACAGTAACTGCTTCACTTTTAATTTATCTTCACTATTACGACTTGATACAAATACAGACGGATGGCCTGATACCGGTACATCAGTTTCTTCAGAACATTGATCTTTTTTATTAAAAATGATTGCTTGTGGAAGGTCATCCATATCTAAGTCTTTTACCAATTGATTAACCGTATCATATTGAGCACGATATTCTGGATGACTTGCATCAACGACATGTAGAAGTAAATCAGCACTTTTCGCTTCTTCTAATGTCGACTTAAATGCTGCTACTAACGTTGTAGGCAACTTTTGAATGAAGCCTACGGTATCAGAAATAATTAAATTAAACCCATTGTTAATTTGTATTTGTCGTGTTTTAGGGTCAAGTGTGGCAAATAGTAAATCTTTTTCAAAAGTCGTTTCGTTTGCTAAAACATTAAACCAAGAAGATTTTCCAGCATTGGTATAGCCAATAAGTGCAATTTGAAATACTTGATTTTGTTCGCGTTGATTACGATATCTTTCACGATGTTCGACCACTGTTTTAAGTTGATGTTTAATTTCATTCATACGTGTTCTAATATGACGTCTATCCATTTCTAATTTTGTTTCACCAGGACCACGCGTACCAATTCCCCCGCCTAAACGAGATAAACTTTTTCCATGTCCTTGTAATCTAGGGAGTAAGTAATCGAGTTGAGCTAATTCAACTTGTAATTTACCTTCTCTACTACGCGCTCTTAAAGCAAAAATTTCAAGAATGAGCTGTGTTCTATCGATAATTTTAATGCCCAAATTATCATTTAATGTTTTCGATTGTGCTGTTGTTAATTCATCATTTGTCACAACAACATCGATGTCATGAAATTCTATAAAAGCTTTAATTTCATCAATCTTACCTTTGCCAACATAATATTTATAATCAAATTGATCTTTATTTTGAGTGACTTGTCCTATAACATCTAATTGACAAGTCAACGCTAAAGCTTCTAATTCTTCCATTGTAGATTCAAAATTATATTGATGATCACTTTGAGCATGTACACCAACTAATACAGCAGTTTCTAGCTTTTTCTTAGTATCATAAGTGTGTTGCTGAGCCATGATATACATCTCCTTTTTTAACATGTCTTACATATTCTATCATAGAGCAAGTTTAAAGACTAACGACTAAAACTATGTTAAATTAAAGCTAAGTTGAAAGGGTGATAGTATGGAAAATATTTATGATTTTGAAGTTCAAAAATCTAATGGTGAAAATTATAAATTAGATGTATATAAAGGCGATGTTATGCTTATCGTTAATACAGCGAGTGAATGTGGATTTACACCACAATTTGAAGGATTACAAGAACTATATAATAAATATAAGGACCAAGGATTTATTGTTTTAGGTTTCCCATGCAATCAGTTTGGTGGTCAAGAACCTGGTTCTGGTGCTGAAGCAAATCAAAATTGTAAAATTAACTACGGTGTCACATTCCCTATTCACGAAAAAGTTGACGTTAAAGGCGATAACCAACATCCATTGTTTCGTTATTTAACAAGTCAAGCTAAAGGTATGTTAAGTGAAAAAATTAAATGGAATTTTACTAAGTTTTTAGTAGACCGTGAAGGTAATATTGTTCAACGCTTCTCACCTCAGAAAAAACCTGCTCAAATTGAAAAAGATATTGAAAAACTTCTATAAATAAATAAAAGCTTCAATATAGATGACTATGTCATAGACAATCGTTCTATATTGAAGCTTTGTTTTATTACAAACATTTCTTCTATTTGTTCAAAAGTGCAAAAATTGATGAGAATTTTGCAAGCTACGTATACATTTTGACCGTGGACTACGCTCTAAAAGTCAGTAACTTGGCACTTTAATTACAACTTATTCTTCACCTTCACCTGTAGCTTCTGAATCAGTAGATTCTGTATCCACAGTGAAAGTGCTGATCGCATGTTTGTAAATCAAATGTTGTTTGCCTTGAGAAACTAAGCTAATCATGTATTTATCAAAGTCTTCGATAACGCCTTTCATTTGAAAACCATTTAAGAAAAATACAGTAATTTCCGTTTGTTCTGCTTTAAAGTTCTCTAGTGCTTGATCTTGGATGTTTTGGTTTGCAATCATGTTTAGAACTCCTTTTATTTATTTGGGTTGTAATCTCATCTAACATCATTTGAAGTGACATTGTCTCTCTATCAAACCATTGAACATTCATTTTGTTTTTAAACCATGTGAGTTGCCTTTTCGCATATTGCCTTGAATGTTGTTTCAATAATTCTATAGCTGGTTCTAATTCCATTTCTCCTTTTATAACAGGGACAAGTTCTTTGTAACCAATTGCTTGCATACTCTGACTAGATTCAAAACCTTGTTCAACTAGTGCTTTCACTTCATTAAATAATCCGTGGCCCAACATAATATCAACACGTTTATTTATTCTTGTATATAATGTTTTGCGCGACATTTCAATCCCTACTAATAATGTATCATAATTTTCTGTAAATTGTTGAACTTTCTTTCGAGAACTTAAAAGTTTTTTTGTTTTTAAGTAATATTCAATCGCTCTAAGTACTCTTTTTCTATTATTTGGATGAATATCTTTAGCTGATGTTTCATCAAACGATGCTAAGTAGCGATGTAAGTCATCATTATTTAATTGATTTAATACATCTATTTTTTCTTTTACTCTTAATTCTTTTTCTACTGATATATTTTCATCATCAAATGGATAATCGTAAATTAAAGATTGAATATATAAACCTGTACCTCCTGCAATAATAGGTACTTTACCTCTTTTTGTAATATCTTCAATAAGCACTTCTGCTCTTTTTTTAAATTCGTATGCAGAAAATGATTCATCAGGATTTAAGATATCTATTAAATAATGGGGGATCCCTTCCATTTCTGTTTCTGTTACCTTTGCAGTACCTATATTCATTTGACGGTATACTTGCATCGAATCGCCACTAATGATTTCTCCATTCATTTTTTTAGCTAATTCGATACTCAATTCTGTTTTACCCGAAGCTGTCGGCCCTACAATGACTACTAGAAAAGGTTTTTTTGATGCTTGCAATGATTACGCCTCACTCTGATTATTTTTCAATACTTGTTTTTGAATCCAATCAAACATATGATTCCATATCATTTGTTGATCAACTTCAAATAATATTTCATGTCTTCTATTTGCATAAAGTTGTACCGTAATATGTTTAATACCAGTTTTTTTAAATTTTCTGGCCAAGGATTTAATACCTCTGCCATACTCTCCAAAAGGATCATTTTTTCCAGAAATCATCAATATTGGTAACTGTTTATTTATTTTTTTTAATTGACTATAATTTGCAGTACGTGTCATATGTTTTACTGTTTCATAAATTAATTGGTTTGAAACTAAAAAGCCGGTATACTCATCGTTTACGAATTTATCAACTTCTGTAGACTGTGATGAAAGCCAGTCACTTTCAGTTCTTGGTTGATCAATCTTTTTGTTAAATGATTTGTAAACGAGTTGATTGACCCATTTTAAACGCTTGCGCTTCCCAGTAAAAATAGAAATTAATTTCAAACTGATCCCTGCAGGAATTCCTTTCCATTTCGGATATTGTCCTGTTCCAGTTAATATCAATCCATTAGCAAAATTTGGATAAGTTTCAACAAATAAACGTGCAATAATAGATCCCATTGAATGGCCTAATACAATATAGGGTAATCCTTTCTCACTATCATATAATGTTTGTGCAATTTCAAACGCATCTTGAACAACTTGATTCATACTGTCGTAATGTCCACGTTCTTTCTCATCAATCTCTTTCCCATGTCCTCTATGATTATGTCTAATCACATCATAGCCTTGATGCGTTAAAGCATTAACAAGTGTTTCGTATCGATCCATATGTTCAGCCATACCATGAAATATATGTATAATACCATAAGTCGCTATGTTTGCTTTATCTACTTTAACTTCTAAAGTTGTTCCATCTTCTACAGTTATTTTATAAGCACTTTGCCCCATAGATATGCCTCCAATCTCTTTCTATAATGGTATGTTAACAACGTACTATTCCTACTAATATACCTATACTCTTTAATGTTATCAAATAGTTTGTTACTTTTTAATAGGTTATATATACTTTAAATTTAAAAATTTTATCAAAATATAAAAAACTGAGATTGAGTGCTTTTACCCAATCTCAGTTGCTATACTATTTTAACTATATTTATTTTTCTGCAGGTTGATGATTACCATGTGTTGCTTCTTCAATAGCTTCATCAACTTCTTTAGAAAATTCATTTTTCTGTTCAGCAGTATAATTTAATAATTTATCTAATTCATCAATAATTGCTTGTTTATATTGTTTAACTGTATTGATGTCAAAGTATAATTTACCAGTACGACGAATTAAGAAATCAGTTGGTTTATATACCATTTCGTTTTGTACACTATAAACTAATTGAACGTATAATTCTAATGGCATATTTAAATCTTTTTCATTCGTTAATTGTGCAATTGCGAATAATTTATCTACATTTGAACCGTATTTTGAAGCTAAATTATGTGCCACATCTGTGCTTAATCCAAGTGCTTTACCTTCTTGAACTTTACGATTTACGTAATTTTCAAAGTTTTTACTACCACCAACATCTCCACCAGAAATAGGTGTATTTTTAGTTTTGCTATCCGCAAATTTTAGACTATATTCTTGTTTTAAACGCTTAGCTAATAAATCAACAATTTCTAATGCCATATGACGATATCCAGTTAATTTACCACCAGCAATGGTTAATAATCCTGATTTACCTTCCCAAATTTCATCTTTACGTGAAATTTCTGAAGGATCTTTTCCATCTTCTAAAATTAATGGACGTACGCCAGCCCAAGTTGATTCAATATCAGCATCAGTAACATGTACATCAGGGAACATATAATTGATTGCATCAATTAAATAGTCTCTATCTTCTTGATTAGTTAAAGGTTTTGTTTTTTCATTATTATAGAATGTATCAGTAGTACCTACATATGCTTTACCTTCACGAGGAATAGCAAAAATCATACGACCATCTTTTTCAGTATCAAAGTAAACCGCTTGACGTAATGGGAATTTTGATTGATCGATAACTACGTGAACACCTTTTGTTAAACGTAATTGTTTATTGTTACGTGTATAATCTTTCTTTCTCACTTCGTCTACCCATGGACCAGCAGCATTGATTACTTTTTTAGCATTGATTTGATACTCTTCACCTGTAAGCATATCTTTTACTTTAATACCACTTACTTTATTTTTAGCATCGTATACGAAGTCAGTAGATTTAGTGTGATTAATGACTTCAGCGCCTTTTTCAGCAGCACGTTTCATCACTTCAATTGTTAAGCGAGCATCATCAGTACGATATTCTACGTAGTATCCGCCACCTTTTAAACCATCTTTTTTCACAAGAGGTTCTTTATTTAAAGTAGCTTGTTTTGATAACATTTTTTTACGTTCATGACGTTTAACGCCTGCTAAACGATCATACATTGTTAACCCGATGTTAGTTGTGAATTTACCAAATGTCCCCCCTTTATGCATCGGTAATAACATCCATTCAGGAGTTGTTACGTGGGGACCATTTTCATAGACTATTGCACGTTCTTTACCTGTTTCAGCAACAACTTTGATTTGTGCTTGTTTCAAGTAACGTAAACCACCATGTACTAATTTAGTTGAGCGAGAACTTGTACCTTGCGCAAAGTCTTGCATTTCTACTAAAGCTACTTTCATACCACGTTGTGTAGCATCTAATGCAATACCTGCACCAGTAATTCCTCCACCAATAACTACAACGTCAAATTCTTTATTTCTTAAATTCTTTTTAATTAAGTTCCTATTAAAAGTAGATAATGCCATAATATACCCTCCAAAATTTATATTAAAAAAAGAGAAACCTATACACACACAGAAGCATACTGCATGATAACAGGTCTCTCAAATCTCGACTAATGTATTAACTTAACTACATCATAACATATTCTTTGTAACTAAGCCATAATTAAAAATTAATCTTCTAATTTAAAGACCTGAGTAGCCTCTACTGCTTTCTTCCAACCTTTATATAACTTAGTTCTTGTTTCTTCAGACATTTCTGGATTAAATTCTTTTTCTAATTTCCATCCATCAGCAATGTCTTTTTTATCTTCCCAAAAGTCTACAGCCAAACCTGCTAGATAAGCAGCTCCAAGTGCTGTTGTTTCTTGAACTTCCGGACGTTCAACTGATGTATCAACAATATCTGCTTGGAATTGCATTATAAAGTTATTTTTTACTGCGCCACCATCAACACGTAAATTATTTACTTCAATTCCTGAATCTTTAGACATTGCTTCCATAACATCACGTGTTTGATAACATAAAGATTCTAATGTTGCACGAATGAAATGTTCTTTTTCAGTACCACGAGTTAATCCGAAAATCGCGCCACGTGCTTCAGAATCCCAATATGGTGTACCAAGACCTACGAATGCAGGAACAAAGTAGACATTATCAGTAGAATTAACACGTGTTGCATAGTTTTCAGTTTGCGGTGCAGAATTAATAATTCTTAAACCGTCACGTAACCATTGAATTGCTGATCCAGATACGAAAATTGATCCTTCAAGGGCATAATTTACTTTACCGTCAAGACCATAAGCAATTGTAGTTAACAATCCACTTTCAGACGT
Source organism: Staphylococcus sp. HMSC14C01 (assembly GCF_001808085.1). NCBI lineage: Bacteria > Bacillati > Bacillota > Bacilli > Caryophanales > Staphylococcaceae > Staphylococcus > Staphylococcus sp. HMSC14C01. The sequence continues at coordinate 245,281 of NZ_KV792048.1, read as the reverse complement.
TACAGGTTCTTCACCAGTATTCATTAACATGAATCCGCCAGTACCATACGTATTTTTCACATCACCACGTTCGAAACAAGCTTGACCAAATAATGCTGCTTGTTGGTCACCAGCAATACCAGCAATTGGTACTTCTTGACCAAAGAAGTGATAATCTTTAGTATGTGCATAAACTTCACTAGATTCTTTAACTTCTGGAAGTATTGCTTTAGGAATGTCTAGTAATTCTAATAATTCATCATCCCATTTAAGTTCATGAATGTTATACATTAATGTACGACTGGCATTTGAATAGTCTGTAATATGTGCTTCTCCACCAGATAGTTTCCACACTAACCAAGTATCGATAGTTCCGAATAATAAATCCCCATTTTCGGCTTTCTCTCTTGCACCTTTAACATTATCTAATATCCATCTTACTTTTGTTCCAGAAAAGTAAGGGTCTAATAATAAACCTGTTTTATTACGAAATGTTTTTTCGTGGCCTTGTTCTTTTAATTCATTACAAATATGTTGTGTTTGACGAGATTGCCAAACAATTGCATGATAAATTGGGCGACCTGTTTTCTTATCCCAAATGACCGTAGTTTCACGTTGGTTAGTAATACCAATACCTTTAATTTGTTCAGGATCAATTTCATTTTCATTTATCACTTCAGCCATTACTGCTAATACTGATGTCCAAATTTCATTAGCGTCATGCTCTACCCAACCAGATTTAGGAAAATATTGTTTAAATTCTCTTTGCGCAACGCCTTGAATTTGTCCTTCTTTATCAAATAAAATTGCTCTAGAGCTAGTTGTGCCCTGGTCTATTGACATGATGTATTGTTCCATAATTTTTCTCCTTCTTTCATTCTGACTGTATGTGTTAAGTATCCTTTGAATCACATAGTCAATATATTATATGATTTAAAACTAAAATTTTTCTTTTAATAAATCGATTCAATATCTTTATGTTTATTTGATTTATTAAGCGCTAAACCAATCAGTAATGTAACAATCAAAACTACAATGCTAACACCACTCATAAAAGTAAATTCATTTTTATAAAAAACCTGATAAATCACAGCACCTAGCATACCGCCAGCAATTGGTCCTAGTACTGGTACAATAGCATACCACCAATTAGATCCTCCTTTACCAGCAATTGGTAAAATCGCATGTGCAATTCTTGGTCCTAAGTCACGAGCTGGATTAATGGCATAACCTGTAGGCCCACCTAAACTTAAACCTATTGCAATAATTAAACTACCCACAATTAATGGGTTTAATCCATCTGCAATTTTATTTACCCCAATAAATAAAATCCCTAAACTTAAAATAGCAGTTCCAATAATTTCACTTAAAAAGTTAGCAAAATAATTTTTAATAGCAGGTGCAGTAGAGAATACGCCTAATTTTGCACCTTGATCTTTAGTTGCTTTCCAATGTGGTAAATACATTAACCAAACAAGTGTAGCTCCTACAATTCCTCCTAACATTTGACAAACAATATATCCTGGTACTTTTATCCAACTAAAACTTCCCTCAACTGCTAAAGCAATTGACACAGCTGGATTTAAATGGGCTCCAGAAAATTGTCCTACTGCATAAACTCCCATAGTTACAGCTAAGCCCCATCCAGCGGCAATAACGATCCAATCAGATTCTTGTCCAGCGCTACGTTTTAAATTTACATTTGCACATACGCCTCCACCGAACAAAATAAGAATGGCCGTGCCTAAAAACTCTGCTAAATAAGCATTCATGTTTTAACCTCCTACAAGGCAAAGAGACTTCTACAAACTATATAATTAGGGTTGCAGAAATCTCTTCATCTCTCATTCAAATATTAACTTGTATAAATCATACAAAATAATTGTAAGCGTTGTCAATGATTTTTGTAAAAAAATTGTCACAATTTATTTTATAGATTAAAAGAGCGTATTATAATTATTTTTTATCAATACATAAAAAAACCTGAGACATCAATTTTGTCTCAGGTTAAAAATATAATTTCTACCATAATTTTCTGTTACTTGTGGTTACATAACTTGCACCACTATTAATTGCATCATTCACTTCTTTTTCTTCTTCGATTAGCCCACCTGCTATAATTTTAGCAGTCGTTGCTTCTCTTACATTTTCAACAATTTTATGAGCAATACCTGGTAGTACTTCAACATAATCTGGGTCCACTTTCTTTATGAGTTGTATACTACGATTGAGTGCTTGACTATCAATAATAAAAACTCTAAAAATAGTAAGTACATTTAATGATTTTGCTTTTTGAATAACTTTTGTTTTTGTTGAAACAATCCCTTTTGGTTTATAAGTTTGAATGATATATTCACATGCATATTCATCATGTGCCATTCCTTTAATTAAATCAATATGAATATATGCTTCAATGTCATGTTTTTTAAGTAACTCTATAATGCTTCTTAAATGACCTACATGCATATCTAAAAGGACACACACTTTATAATCCGTTTGAATTAATTTCTCTAAATCTTTCATATTTCGAATTGCTGGTAGTACGTGTTCTTTCATTTCTATGCATCCCTTCTACATTACTCGTTTAAATAATTTCTCTAATTCATAATTTGAAAAGTTAATAATAATTGGTCTACCATGAGGACAAGTAAATGGATCTTCCGCTTCTCTTAATTGATCAATTAAATCTGCCATTTCATTCTTTTTTAAATAATGATTTGCTTTAATTGACTTCTTACAACTCATCATAATAGCTGCGTCTTCACGCATTTTTTTAACGTCAATTTTTTTATGATTTAATACGAGTTCAATCATATCTTTAATAATTTCCTCTGCTTCCACTTTAGGAAACCATACTGGATAACTATTTACAATATAGTCATATCCACCAAAATGTTCTAAATGGACCCCTACTTTATCAAGTTCTTCTCGATATTGATCAATAATTAATTGCTCGTCTTTTGAGAAGTGAAATGTTAAAGGAATTAACAAATCTTGTACTTCATTTGATACTTCGCCTATCTTTTCTCTGAAATATTCGTATTTAATACGTTCTTGTGCAGCATGTTGATCTATCATAAACATTCCATTTTCATTTTGAGCAATAATATAGGTACCGTGTACTTGGCCAACTACTTCCATATATGGCACACGTCGAGACGGTGTTGAACTTACTTTACCTTTAATATCTTGTTCTTCTTGATTTGTAACATTCTCTTGAAAGTCATCATTTTCATCATAATTATAAATATTGGTTTCATCATGTCGAGTGTTATCGATTGAAGATTCGGCACGATCTAAACTATTTAAAATATCTTTTTGAATGTCGAAGTAATCTTTATCCATACTACGTTTATTATTATAGACACTAGAATTTTCGTTATCTTCTCTAGTGTAAGAATCATCAGAGGTATGTGCTTCATCATATTGATGACTTATTGTTGAAAAGATATTGTTAGTCGAAATGTTGGGGTCATTTTTATTTTCTAATTGTTTTGTCTCATTTGAAATATTTTGTTGTTTTTGTTCAAAATCGATTTTTTGTTGTTCAAATGTATGCAATACTTTATTTTTTTTAGGTGTTCGATCTAAATCGTTTTTAGGAATTAATATTCTATCTTTAAATGCATGTCTAATTTTTTCAATAATTAAATTATAAAGTTGTTCTTCTTTTGAAAGTCTAACTTCAAGTTTCGTTGGATGCACATTGACATCTACTAAAATTGGATCCATTTCTATATTGATATAGCAAATAGGGTAACGACCTATGGTTAGAAGTGTATGATATCCTTCAGTAATAGCTTTATTTAAAGCGAAATTTTTGATATATCGACCATTAATAAAAATTGAAATATAATGTTTATTACTACGAGAATGTTCCGGTTTAGCAACAAATCCTTCTAAATGATAGTCACTAGTATCGCCAGAAATGTGAACTAAATCTTTTGCAACTTTAATACCATATATTTCAGCCATCACTTCATTTGTTCTTCCAGAACCATTCGTTTTTAACATCGTTTTTCCATCAGATATAAGTGAAAAGCGAATGTTTGGATGACTCATTGCCATTCGATTAACAATATCTGTAATTTTTCCTAATTCTGTATATAAACTTTTAATATATTTTAACCGAGCTGGCGTATTATAAAATAATGATTCTACTTTAATATCTGTTCCTTTTTTGGCTTTTGCTGGTTTTTGAGATAATATTTCACCATTTTCAGCATAAATTTCGTGACCATTTTCATTATCTGTACACGTTTTAAGTGTCACTTTAGCTACAGATGAAATACTGGCCAGTGCTTCACCTCGAAACCCTAATGTTCTGATATGAAACAAATCGTCATCATCATTTATTTTACTGGTAGCATGGCGATGAAAAACAAGTTGCAAATCATCTTGCTCAATTCCAGTTCCATTGTCGACTACACGAATTGAGGAAATACCTGATTGTTCTACTTCTATATTAATTTCAGTCGCCTTAGCATCAATTGCATTTTCAAGTAATTCTTTTACTACTGAACTAGGACGTTCAACCACTTCTCCTGCAGCAATTTTATTTGCTAAAGATGTTTGTAATTCTTTAATTTTACCCATGTATTAACACCTCTATCTTAACTGATTTTGTAATTCGCTTAACTTAAGTAATGCTTCAATAGGTGTCATATTTGAAATATTTAAATTTTTAATTTGTGCTTCTATTTCACTTTGTGTTTCATTCGAATTAAATAAGTCAAAACTTGTTTGTTCAAACACATCTGTTTGTTTAATAGTTGAGTGTTCTTCCTTATTATTTAAATGATTCTTATTTTCAATATCTTTAGAGTTGTCATTATAATGTTGACGATGGACATTCTCATCTAATACTCCATTTTGTTCAAACGCATTTAAAATAACTTGAGCTCTTTCAATTACTTTCTCAGGAAGATTTGCTAATTTAGCAACTTGAATACCATAACTATCATCAACGGCACCCTCTTTAACTTTATGAAGGAAAATAAGTTCACCTTGATACTCATCTGCTGCTACATGTACATTTTTTAAACTAGATAGCTGTTGATCTAATGTTGTTAATTCATGATAATGGGTTGAAAAAAGCGTCTTAGCATGTGATGTTTCAGATACATATTCAATCATAGCTTGCGCTAGAGATAAGCCATCATATGTTGACGTTCCTCGTCCGATTTCATCAAAGATGATTAAACTATCTGCTGTTGCGTATGTTAATGCTTTTTGTGCTTCTAGCATTTCAACCATAAAGGTACTTTTACCGGATACTAAATCATCTGCTGCACCAATTCTTGTAAAAATTTGATCAAAAATCGGTAATATTGCATTATCACATGGTACATAAGCTCCCATTTGTGCCATGATACTAATGATTGCCACTTGTCGCATATAAGTTGATTTACCGGACATATTTGGGCCAGTAATCAAATAAATAAAGTTATTTTGATCAAGATAACAATCATTTGGTACATAATCATTATAATCCATCACACGTTCTACAACAGGATGTCTAGAATTTTCTAAGTTCAATGTTTTATCATCACTAAATTTTGGTCTAACATAGTTATATTTTTGTGCAATTTCTGCAAAACTTTGTAAACAATCAAGCTCTGATATCACTTTTGCTTGTCTTTGTAATCTTTCAGTATATGATTTAACATGCTCTCTCAATCGAATAAACAGTTGATATTCTAATTCAATTGCTTTATCTTCTGCACCTAAAATAATATCTTCTTTTTCTTTTAATTCGTCTGTAATAAATCTTTCTGCATTAGATAAAGTTTGTTTACGATGATAGCCATGCTCGCTTGGTTCGAATCCTTGAAGATTAGCACGTGTGATTTCAATAAAGTAACCAAAAACTTTATTGTAGCTAATTTTTAAAGATTTGATACCTGTTCTTTCACGTTCTTTCGCTTGAAGTTGTGCGAGCCAATCTTTTCCATTTTTAGATGCTTCTAAATACTCATCTAGTTGTTTACTGAATCCTTGTTTGAACAGCCCCCCATCTTTAACTGAAATAGGTGGTTCTTCTACTAAACTATCTTCCAAGACTGTCAGTAAATCTTCTAATGGTTCTAATGTGCTAAACTGCGTTGTTGTCACACTATTCATTTGTTCAAGAAGTGATTTAATATTTGGAATTTCAGAAATAGAATGTTTGAGTTGAATCAAATCACGAGCATTTACATTTCCATAACTTACTCGTCCTACTAATCTTTCAATATCATATACTTGATTAAGGTAACCTCTTAGAGTATCTCTTTCTATAAAATGATCAATAAATGATTCTACGATATCTAATCGTTGTTCAATATTGTCTTTATGAATAAGTGGGCGATCAATCCACTGTTTCAAGCGTCTTGCACCCATAGGTGTTTTTGTTTCATCCATTAACCATAACAATGTTCCTTTTTTACTTTTTAAACGTATGCTTTCAGTAAGCTCTAAATTGCGTTTTGCATAATAATCCATTTTCATAAAGTCAATCGCCGCATAGGTTATCACGTCTTCAATATGAGACAAATCTCTTTTTTGAGTATGATGAATATAATCTAACAATAATTGTGTTGTCAAAAACATTAAATTATTTTCTAATGTATTGACACTATATTCCATATCAGAAATTTCTTCTCTAACTGTAATCGTTTCTGTAGTAAGTGAAATTTGTTTTTTTAAATCTTCATTTATGTCTTCTCGTACTACAATTTCATTTGGGTTAATCGTAATGATTTCATTAATTAACGTGCTTTCATCTTCAAAATTGGTAGCTTTTAATTCACCAGTAGAAACATCACAATAACTTAATGCGTATCCATTTTCATTCTGAATGAAGCTAAGAATATAATTATTTTGATTTTCATCCATTCCGCCTTGTTCCATCATTGTTCCAGGTGTGACTACTTTAACTACTTCTCTTTTAACCATGCCTTTAGTTTGTTTTGGATCTTCCATCTGTTCACAAATAGCAACTTTATATCCATTGTTAATAAGTGTTTCAATATAGCTATTTGCTGAGTGATACGGAACACCACACATTGGAATTGGATTTTCTTTTTTAGCATCTCTTTTAGTTAAAGTAATTTCTAATACTCTAGATGCTTCTTTAGCATCTTCAAAGAACATTTCATAAAAATCACCTAATCTAAAAAACAATAAGCAATCTTGATATTGAGATTTTATTTTTAAATATTGTTGCATCATAGGTGTCACATTAGCCATATTTTTTTCACAACCTTACTGATATATACTTGTTTCTCACATTTTAACTTGTATATTTTAACATATGTCATACTGAAGCGCTCGTTATCTAAATTAGAATATTATTCTACAACTTAAAAATAAAAGATTATCATCTCTTTATTCCGCTTAATAAACACTAAACTTATTAAGCATATGAAATGATAATCTTAAATAAAATATTTATTTGAATTTATCTAATAATCCACGTTTTTTTAACACTATAAGTAAGATATAACTAATCGCCGCACCAAGGAAACTTGAAACTAAAAATACAAGCATTAATGGTTTGATAAAGAAATGTTGCAAACCTAATATCCAAGATAGTGGAATGCACATTAAACTACCAATGATTCCAGTTCCAATCACTTCTCCAACTGCAGCCATAAATATGTGCTTTCTATACATATAGAAGATGCTAGCTAGAAACACACCAATCATACTACCAGGAAAGGCAAATGCACTGCCAGTTCCAAATATTATTCTTATTAAAGAAGAAATCAAAGCCTGTGCTAAACCATACCATGGTCCTACAAAAACAGCACATAGTACATTTACAAAATGTTGTACTGGGGCTGCTTTTACTGGACCTAAAGGTATAATAATAAAACTACTAAATACGACATTAAAAGCAATGAGTAAAGCTGTAATGGTAAGTTTTTTAGTTTTCATCTTTGAATATTCCCTTCTGTTTATGAGTCATGATGTGCTTTTTCATTATGCTTATTTAAACTTTGTTCCATAGTAGAAACCATCAATTGCAACAACTCATTTGCTTCAAATTGCGCTGACCGAAACTCTTCAACAATAGGTAATGCATTGATTTCTTTTTCAAGTTGAGAAATTTCTTTTTCAGATTTTTGATAAGCCTGATGCTTGCCATAATTTTGAAAATTTACTGACTGTTTTTGTTGCAATTTTAATTGTTTCATTTTTTGGTCAATTGATGAATTCTCATGAATTTGTTGCTCTACATTTTGATATTGTTTAATCAATTCTAGTCCCTTTATTTTGTTCGATACACTATCTGCTTGTTTTAGAATATCTTCTTTCTCATACATATTAATTAGTCACCATAACTTGATTATGAAAATGTAAAAATTCACCATTTAATGAGTATTGTTTTGCTTCTTTAACTTTAACATCAACAAGTTGACCAATGGCTTCACGTGGTCCTTTAAAGTTAACTAATTTATTTTTTTCAGTATAACCTGCTAGAACTGTTTCATCTTTTTTACTTGTTCCTTCACATAAAACAGTAACAACTTGTCCTTCATAATGTTGCATTGCTTTTTCTGAATATTGACCAACTTTTTTATTTAAACGTTGCAAGCGATCTTTTTTCACTTCAGTTGGAACATTATCTTTCATTTTAGCAGCAGGCGTACCATCTCTTTGTGAATACAAATACGTATAAGCATGTTCAAATTGAACTTCATCGTATAATGAAAGTGTTTCTTCAAATTGTTCTTCTGTTTCGTTAGGATATCCTACTATTATGTCAGTAGTAAGGGCGACATTAGGAATAGCTTCTTTAATTCTATCAACTAAATCCAAGTAACTTTCACGTGAATATTTACGTCCCATTATTTTTAATACAGCATTATTTCCAGATTGCACAGGTAAATGAATGTGAGGAACGATATTTCCACCTTTTGCAATCACTTCAATCATTCTATCTGTAAAATCCCAAGGATGACTCGTTGTAAAACGTACACGTGGAATGTCAATTTTAGAAATATCCTCTAATAAATCACCTAGACCATAATCTAAATCTTTAATATCTTTTCCATATGAATTAACGTTTTGTCCTAGAAGCGTAATTTCCTTATAACCTTCACGAGCGAGACATCGAACTTCTTCAATGATATCTTGTGGTCTACGACTGCGTTCTTTTCCTCGTGTAAAAGGTACAATACAATATGTACAGAATTTATCACATCCATACATAATATTAACCCATGCTTTTGTACTTCCTTCACGCACTTTAGGTAGGTTTTCAATAACGTCGCCTTCTTTAGACCAAACCTCAACGACCATGGCTTTTGATAAATATGCTTCTTCTAAAATTTCAGGTAATTTATGGATATTATGCGTTCCAAAAATCATATCCACATTTTGATATGATTTTAAGATTTTATTTACAACAGATTCTTCTTGTGACATACAACCGCATACACCAATTAATGTTTCAGGTCTATTTTTCTTTAAATGTTTTAAATTACCTATTTCACTAAATACTTTATTTTCAGCATTTTCACGAATAGCACATGTATTAATTAATATAACATCCGCTTCATTAATATCATCAGTTGCTTGATAGTCTAAAGCTTGCAAAATTCCTGCCATTACTTCAGTATCATGTGCATTCATTTGACAACCATATGTTTTAATTAAAAATGTTCGTCCTTTCCCCATACCTTTATATTTATCTTCAATATGAAAATCTCGATTATATTGAACATCTTGTTTACCACGCTTTTTTGCTTCTTTAAGATTAGGTGGTTGATAAACATGTTCGAAATATTTACTATAGTCTTTTTCTGCTTTTTTATTACGTTCGTTTAAAATATCTATCGTACCAGCTTTTCTTTGCTCTTCATTCACTTTACAAAAATCCTTTCTATATGCCCTAATATCATTAGTACATTATATTAAAATTAGCATTAAAGTGCAAAAAGAGTTTACAAATTAATATATTCTATTATTAAATATTGAATAAAAAAGTGGAATAGATGTCATATTGAATCTTACTCCACTTTAACTAAACTTCATTTAACTTTAACATATGTTATGCTTCATCATATTTACCAGTTAGAGTTTCAATAGATATCCCTTCTGGCACATGATAAAACTTCACTTGGCTAATAATACTAGGACATTCTAATTCAACCATTCTTTCATTCAATTTTTGAATTAAAATTAAGCATTCACTCATATCACCTTGGACAGTCGTTTCAAGAGGACCTACTCTGTAATGTAGCCCCGACTGATCGATAATTTTAATAGCTTCATCTACATAAGGAATAACATCATCATTATTAGGTGTTTTAGGAACTATTTGTACACTCATTAACGTATCTTGCATAAATTTCACCTCTATGATTTATTTATAATTTTATTTTATCATGATTATCTTTATAAATCTGAGTTATTCTATATTTTCTATTGCAGATTTTATGGCTTTTGCAAAGTCGTACATTAATTTATCCCAATTTGACTGATTTTCTCTACTTTTTCGATTTATTTTATTATTTTTGAAAAAAGCCTTACGTAATGAGGTAGTTAACTCAATTTGTACACCTCTACCTCTAGTTGTACAATTAACAATATTATTATCCTGTTGACCTGAAATATGGCTTGGTGCTTCTTTTGCTTTTATACCAATATGATTTAATTGTTCTTTGATGAGTGATTTTAGACGTTCATCTTTTCCACCAACATAAGCAATGCTCTCGTTCCCTTCACAACCATGAATAGCAATAGCTTGGTTACTTTCAGTTACCAGATTCATTGCATCTTTATTATCATAACGTGTAGAAGTTACGTGCAATTCTTTATTTCCTTTACTACGTAAACCTTCGAAAATAAAGTAATTATATCCTCCTTCATCAGCAATTATACTTGCTAATTCAGTTGTAGCAGGTTCAATGCCTCCACCATGAATTGCTAATATTGAAACACTACTATTTCGATTTCTAGTTATTATTTTCCAGTCTTCATTTTCTATCGTTTCTTTTTCCAATTCTTGCATTGATTTAAATTTGTCCAACATCCCCACTCCTTTTATTTACTATATTATTTTCTTCCCTAATAAAAATAAATAAATGAAGTTTAACAAGATTTTTATAAATTTAAACTTAAATTAAAAGACATTCTTGAAGTCATATGATACTTTCAAGAATGCCTTTAAAAAAATTATACAAATTGAGCAGTTAAGTCATTAAACTCTTGTTCAGAAAGACGGATATCTCTTTTAGTTAATGCACTTTCATCTAATTCTTCAATTTGTGATTCATATGAAGGTGTTGTTGTGTCTTGATATACAATACCTTTAACTAGTGATTCATGTTCTAATACAGTTTTCATCGCTAATTGTTTATCTGTTGGATCATAATTTTCAATATCTTCTATACTAGTTAAGTGTTCTTTAAACCAATCATACGTATTCACTTTATTATATGTTACACATGGAGAAAACACATTTACAAATGAAAAACCATCATGATTAATTGCATCTTCAATTAATTTCGTCAATGCTTTAATATCACTTGAAAAACCTTGTGCTACAAATGTAGCACCTGATGATAGTGCTAATTCTAATGGCGCAACATTTTTTTCTATATTTCCTTTAGGTGTTGATTTAGTTACAAATCCAACAGCAGAAGATGGGGACGTTTGACCTTTAGTTAGGCCATAAATTTGGTTATCCATAACAATATAAGTAATATTCATATTGCGACGTAATGCATGAATTGTATGACCCATGCCAATCGCATAACCATCTCCGTCGCCACCTGAAGCAATGACTGTTAAGTCTTTATTAGCCATTTTCACTCCCTGTGCAAGAGGTAATGCACGACCATGAATACCATGTACCCCATAAGAGTTAATATAACCTGATAAACGACCTGAACAACCTATTCCAGTAATTAATGCCACTTCTTCAGGTTCTAAACCTAAATTTGCTGCCGCTTTTTGGATTGCAGCTTGTACTGAAAAGTCTCCACACCCTGGGCACCAGTTTGGCTTCACACTGTTTCTAAAATCTTTAAATGTAGCCAATTACATCATCTCCTTCATATCTTTAGCTACTGAAAGTCCTTTTTCTTCTATTTCATGTGGTAAAAAAGGTGTACCATCATATTTAGTTTGATTAACTAATTTGTCTTGAATGGCAGTATTCATTTTTAAGATATTTGATAATTGGCCTTGATAGTTATGCTCAGCTACTATGACGCTTGAAGCTTTATCAATAGCTTGTTGAATAATATCTTTTGGTAATGGGTGAAGTTGGCGAATTTGCATCGTATTAACTTTAATACCATTATTATTTAATCGTTTACTTCCTTCTTCAATTGCACCTTTACTTGAAATAAATCCAATATATAAAATATCTGCTTTCTCATGTTTCTCATCATAATCAACAGGTGTTTCAATAAGTAAGTTCGCAGTTTTACTCATACGTTTTTCCATTTGTTCACGTCTGTTGTCAGCAGCTTCACTTGGCTTACCTTCTTGATTATGTTCAACACCAGTAACATGGTGAATACCACCTTTAACACCAGGGATTGGACGTTGTGAAATTCCAGATGTTGTAAGTGCATAACGTTTAAAGTATGATCTATCACCTTCATCACGTTCAATATCTGATTGAATAAGCTCTCCACGTTTAATTTGAATTCTATTGTAATCGAGTTGTTTTACTGTTTGTTTACCTAATGACAATTGCAAATCGCTTAATACGATAACTGGACATTGATATTCTTCAGCTAAATTAAAAGCTTCCATAGTTAAATAAAAAGCATCTTCAGCATCAGTTGGTGCTACTACTATCTTAGGAATATCTCCATGTGTTCCATATATCATTTGCATTAAATCTGACTGTTCTTGTTTTGTAGGTAATCCAGTTGAAGGGCCTCCACGTTGCGTATTAACAATAACTAGTGGTGTTTCAGTCATACCTGATAAACCAATGGCTTCCATCATTAAAGATAAACCTGGTCCCGCACTCGCAGTAAATGCTCTAACTCCTGCATAGTTCGCACCAATTGCCATATTCGCTGCAGCAATTTCATCTTCAGTTTGTACTACAGTTCCTCCTACTTTTGGAACATTTGCAATCATATACTCCATAATTTCTGAAGCGGGCGTAATTGGATAAGCTGCCATAAATCTTGAACCAGCCGAAATCGCGCCTAATCCAATTGCATCGTTACCAATCATGTATAAATGTGGTGTACCCTCACTATCTTCTAGTAAATAATCACCATTTACTGTATCTAATTTATCCTTCATCAACTCATAACCCTGATGAAGCGCTTCTATATTCATTTCAACAACTTTTTGACCTTTTTTAGTAAACATATTTGTAATTAACGTTTTGAAAGTTGTTGTATCTAATTTCATTACTGCGCAAGTTGCACCAATCGCTACCATATTTTTCATCAGTGCAGTACCTAATTCTTTAGCTGTTAATGTTAACGGTAATTCAATCAGTTGAGCGCGACAATGTTCTGGTTTAGAAGGTTTAGCTTTAGCATCTGCAATAATAATACTATCTTCTCTCATTTCATGATGATTTAATTCAATTGTCTCTTGATCAAATGCAACTAAAATATCTAAATCATCACTAATTGCATGAACTGGAGAAGTTGAGACTCTTATTTTATTATTTGTATGACCGCCTTTAATTCGGCTTGAGAAATGTCGATATCCATATAAATAATAACCTTTTCGATTCATTGCAGTAGCAAATATTTCTCCAGTTGACTCAATACCTTCACCTTGTTGTCCGCCCACTTTCCATGATATTTGTGGTTTCATATCATTAGCCTCCTGTGGAATTAATTCATACTAAATCATAACAAAAATAACCACCGTCTTACTATGTCAACAGTGGCTTTTATTTAAATTCATACTAATGGACTATACACTATTTATCAAAAGGATGATCCTCATTGATTAAAATGCGTTCTATGAGTTTGGTTCTTCCATTTTTATCTAAATCTATAATAACACCTGAAAGTACACTTCTACCATTATCAGGCACTACATGTCGTTGTGGCAAACTTGTAATAAAACGCTTAATAACTTCCTCGCGATTAATCCCTAGTATTCCATCATAATAACCAGTCATACCTACATCTGTAATATAGCCTGTACCATTGGGCAAAATACGCTCATCAGATGTTTGAATATGAGTATGTGTGCCTACAACAGCGCTGACTCTTCCATCTAAATACCAACCCATTGCATTTTTCTCTGAAGTAGTTTCTGCATGAAAATCTACAAAAATATAATTAGTTTCTTTTTTAGCTTCTTCAATCAATTGATCTGCTTTTTTAAATGGATCATCAATATCTTGCATAAATGAACGTCCTTGCAAGTTAATGATGGCAACTTTAATATCATTAACCTGAATAAAACGCATGCCAACACCTGGCGCTTCACTCGGAAAATTAGCAGGTCTTATCATTCTTTTAGCATCATCAATAAAGTCATAAATTTCTCTTTGACCATAAGTATGATTACCCATTGTCATAAAATCCACGCCATCTCTAAGCAATTGTTTATATAATTTTTCAGTTAAACCTTTTCCATGAGCAGCATTTTCTGCATTAACAATGCTCAACGTAGGCTTATAAGCTTGCTTTAATTTAGGCAAATATTCAGCAATGGTATTTCTCCCTACTTTTCCTACGATATCTCCAATAAATAAAATTCGCATTAATGTTCATCCTCTCACAATATAGTGTAATTGAAATAACTATATAATTAAAGGTAGAGTTTCATATTTTTTAAAATTACACAGTCTTAACTTTAGCATGCATACAGCATATGTTATTATAATATTATAAAAATTTAGGAGTTGTATAATTAAATGTCTATTAATATCGATCCAGAAAAATTTGCAGAACTAGTTGTAAAAGCAAACCCATCAAAATCAGAAGATGCAGAAGATATGGCCAAAGAAAGCTTAGAATTATATATTAACGCATACCGTTTAGCAGAAAGATATTCTAATATTGCTACAAATTGTTATGATACAGCTGAAATTCTTTCTGAAATCAAAAAAACTGATTTACAACTTAAATAATGAAAAACCTGAGACATTTTAAATATGTCTCAGGTTTTTTAGTACTCAGTGAGTCCCTATTTAATTTTAAAAATTACTTCGCATACTCTACTGCTCTAGTCTCTCTAACAACTGTCACTTTAATATGTCCTGGATATTGTAATTCTTCTTCAATTTGATTTTTTATATCTCTAGCTAATCGGTAAGATTTTAAATCATCTATTTCTTCAGGAGAAACAATAACTCTAATCTCTCTACCAGCTTGAATTGCGAACGCTTTTTCAACACCTTCATAACTTTCTGAAAGAGTTTCTAAGCGTTCTAATCTACGAATATAATTTTCAAGTGTTTCTTTACGTGCTCCTGGACGCGCGGCCGATAATGCATCTGCAGCAGCTACTAGAATTGAAATTATAGATGTTGGTTCAACATCTCCATGATGTGAATGAATCGCATTAATAACAGTTTCAACTTCACCGTATTTTTTAGCTAATTCAACACCAATTTCAACATGGCTACCTTCAACTTCATGATCAATTGCTTTACCTACATCATGTAGTAATCCAGCTCTTTTTGCTAAACTAACATCCTCGCCTAATTCAGCAGCTAACATTCCAGAAAGATGTGCGACTTCCATAGAATGTTTTAAGACATTTTGGCCGTAACTTGTTCTATAGTTTAAACGGCCTAAAATTTTCACTAAATCTGGATGCATATTGTGAACATTGATTTCAAATGTTGCTTGTTCACCTGCATCTCTAATGATGTCATCTACTTCTTTTCTAGCTTTATCTACCATTTCTTCGATACGACCTGGATGAATTCTTCCATCAGAGACCAAATTCACTAATGCAGTCCTAGCGATTTCACGTCTAATTGGATCAAATCCAGATAAAATCACTGCTTCAGGAGTATCATCAATAATCAAGTCGATACCTGTTAACGTTTCTAAAGTACGAATATTTCTACCTTCTCTACCAATAATTCGACCTTTCATCTCATCATTTGGTAAATTAACTACTGAAACAGTAGATTCCGTTGTATGATCAGCAGCTAATCTTTGTACAGTAGTAGCTAACAATTCTTTTGCTGATTTGTTAACTTTTTCTTTAGCTTCTCTTTCTTTTTCCTTAACAAGCACTGCAATATCTTGTGACAGTTCTTCTTCCACTCTATGAAGTTGTTCATTAACTGCTTCCTCTTGAGTGAGACCGGAGATGCGTTCTAATTCTTGTTCATGCTTCATTATTAACGTCTGAACACTACTCTCTTTTGCATCTACTTGTTGTTGTCTTTCTTCAATTTTGGATTCTTTTTGATCTAAAATCTCATCTTTTTTATCCAATAATTCTGATTTACGATCTAAATTTTCCTCTTTTTGAAGATTTCGGGCTTCTTGTCTTTGAAGCTCACTACGTCTTTCACGTAGCTCTGTTTCAACTTGTTCTCTAATGATTTGATTTTCTTCTTTTGCCTCTAATAATTTCTCTTTTTTGATATTATCTGCTTCTTTTTGTCCTTGTTTGATAATATCATTAGCAGTTTGTCTAGCTTGAATTTGCTTTTGATGTAATATATTTCGGGCTAAAAAATACCCTACAACAACCCCTAGAATAATCCCCAGCAAAATGAGTAGGAGGTCTAATAAATTCACATAAACACCTCCTTTTTCTAGGTATTTGCTTGTATATTAAAATCTCTATGATTTTTTATAAATTGTATAAATAATATACATATTAATTGTACGTTTATGTACTCAGTAGTGTCAAGATATGAAATTTCACTTCAATTTCACTACACATACTTATAAAAGAAAGAGAGTGACATTGAATTCATTTCGAACTCATCATTCACTCTCACACAAAATAATTTTAATATTTTTAAGTATATTCTAGTTAAAGCATTAAAAATTTAACATTATTCTTCATCGAATAATGTTTGTGATGATTTATCTTCATTTTCTTCAACATCACCATCGAAAATGCCTAATTTTTCACGTAATTTGCGATCGATTTCATCTTTAATTTGAGGGTTTTCTTTAAGATATGTTTTAACATTTTCCTTACCTTGACCCATTCTCTCACCATTATATGAGTACCAAGCACCAGATTTATCGACAATATCATTTTCTACACCTAAGTCAATTAATTCGCCCTCTTTTGAAATACCTTGACCATACATGATATCTACTTCAGCAATTCTAAATGGTGGTGCTACTTTATTTTTAACAACTTTAATTTTAGTTCTGTTACCTACAATATCTTGACCTTGTTTTAATTGTTCTGCACGACGCACTTCTAAACGTACTGAGCTATAGAATTTTAATGCTCTACCACCTGGTGTAGTTTCTGGATTACCAAACATTACTCCAACTTTTTCACGAATTTGGTTAATAAATATAGCTGTAGTATTTGATTTTGAAATTGCACCTGAAAGTTTACGCAAAGCCTGAGACATTAAACGTGCTTGAAGACCAACATGTGTATCTCCCATTTCACCTTCAATTTCAGCTTTAGGAGTCAAAGCAGCAACTGAGTCTACAACAACAATGTCAACTGCTCCACTTCTTACGAAAGCTTCTGCTATTTCTAAACCTTGTTCACCATGGTCGGGTTGAGAAAGATATAAATTATCTATATCAACACCTAATGCTTCAGCATATACTGGATCAAGTGCATGTTCAGCATCGATAAACGCAGCAACGCCTCCATTTTTTTGTACTTCAGCAATGGCATGAAGTGCTACTGTTGTTTTACCGGAACTTTCAGGACCATATATTTCAATAATTCTTCCTTTAGGATAACCACCTACACCTAGTGCATTATCTAAAGTAACTGAACCACTTGATACACTAGATACACGACGACCTTTATTATCGCCTAATTTCATTACTGCACCCTTACCAAAGGATTTTTCCATATTTTTTATAACTGTATCTAAAGCTTTTTGACGATCATTATCCAAAGCGAAACCTCCTATATGAGATAGTTATCTATTTAATATTATATATATATTATACTCTTAACCATATTCAAACACAAGTATTTTGCGAATATTTGTTCGTATAAAAAAGAACAATGAATACAAAATCGAACAAATGTGCCCGAAAATTATAACCATTTTTTAATTTAAGTACATTTTAGTGCCAATTTAATAATCTTATTAATACATAATTTTGACTTCTGTTGGGCAGTATATTTCTTGATTGTGTTATCTTAAATGTAGTCATTTTAAAATCATCTTTTGTATTAATTGCTAGATAAACTTCCTCTTTCTCATGTAATATTGCTATACCCATTTCAGTTTTATATAAATCTTTTACATATGAAGAGGCGTCTCTTAATTGCATTTCAATACTTGAATGATGATTTAAAAATATATCATTATCTGGTAATATTCCTTTTAATATATTTTGTTTATCAAAGCGTTTTAAACGAGTATAAATCGCTCCATCCGTTACCCCGTCATATATACTTACTGTAGAATTCATTTGTTCCATTACAGATTGTTCTAACAATGTGTCATCTGAACCATAATAAAATTGACCAATTCGTTCTAGTATTTCTTCTTTTATAGGTTGAATCAATGTTTTACATTCACTTTGTGTAGAAGCATTTGCTGTTAATCTAATATATACTTCATGTTTCCCTGCTAACGGAGCTATCGTAGGATTAGTTTGTTTTTCAATTAAATCCATAAGTTCTGTTTCAACTTTCGATTCTCCAATTCCTGCAAATCTCAGTTGCTCTGAAAAAATAGTATTGTCATTATCTATAAGTAATGGAAGCAACTCATTTTTAGCCATAGGTTGCATTTCACTCGGAGGACCAGGTAACAGAATTACTTTTTTATTATCCATTTCAATAAACATACCTGGAGCCATACCATAATGATTTTTTAATACTTTCGCTCCCTCTACTACAAGTGCTTGTTGTTTATTATTAGGTGTCATTTCTTGCCCTTGTTCTTTGAAAAAATCTTCAATATAATTTAATGCTTCTTCATTAGTCACTAAGTTTTTATTTAATACTTTTGCTACTGTCTGTTTAGTTAAATCGTCTTTAGTTGGGCCCAATCCACCAGTGAGCACTAATGTGTCAAATCTTTTTAGTCCTTCTCTAATAATAAATTCTAAACGATCAGGATTATCACCGATAACTGTATGTTCAACTATATTCTTTCCAATTTGATTGAAAAGTTTTGATAAATATTGGCCATTTGTATTTGCTATTTGACCTAATAATAATTCTGAACCTACTGCTATGATAGATATATTCATATGTCCCTCTCCCTTATATAGTCTTAATTCATATTTTATACTTAATCTATTATATAATCTAAAAAATAACTCAAAAAAATGAGAGTCATTTTATGCGACTCTCATTACATTTCACTTTATTTGATTATACTTTTATTGCTTAAACACATCTCTACCTTTATAGAAATATTCAATTCCTGATAATATTGTAAAGAATACGCCAATGTATAATAATACTTGTCCTAATTGGAATCCAATCCAGTTTGAGAATAAATCACCAAGTAAAATCCAAATAATTGCTACCATTGTAACAGCTGTTTTAATTTTACCTAATTGGCCTGCTGCACTCACAAATCCTTGTTCAATTTGAAGTAAACGTAAACCTGTAACCGCAAACTCACGAGCAATGATAATAATTGCTACAACTGAATTAGTTAGCCCTAATTGAACCATAACAATAAGAGCACTAGAAACTAATAATTTATCCGCTAATGGATCTAAAAACTTACCCATATTTGTCACAAGTTGCCATTTTCTTGCTAAATAACCATCTAAAAAATCACTTAAAGAAGCTACAATAAAAATAATAGCAGCAATAAGTTGCTCTATTCTTATGTCATATCCACCTAATACAGATACACTTCCAAAACCAAAGTTTACTAGAGCAAATAATATAAATACTGGAATCAAAATCACTCTAAAAACTGTAATCTGGTTAGGTATATTCATTTTAATACCTCATTTCTTAATTTATATGTATATTATATTAATAATACTGCTAATACCCACATAATAAAAGTAATAATTATAACAATACTAATCATAATCAATAATTGAATAGGTTCTTTATTTTTAGTACGATATTCGGGCACTTCGTTGTGTCGATAATGATGTAAAAGTGTATCGAGTTGATTATGTTGATTAGGAATTTCTTCATGATGCACTTTAATGAGTTGATTTACATCCATATTAACTACACTTGCATAACGTCTAATAAAACCTTCAGCGTAATCCACTTTGGCAAGTTGATCAAATTTATTCTCTTCAATATATTTTAACGTTTCTCGCTTTAATTGTGTACGTTGTTCTAATTCTGTTAATGTCATTCCTAATCTTTCTCTTCTACCTTTTAAGGTTTCACCAATTGTTTTCACTTTTGACGCCTCCACCTTCATTACTCAAAAAAACCGAAGCCACCGCCAAACACATCTTCTCCAAAATCTAATGTGTTTTTGCTTTTAATTGCTTGTTGTTTAACTTGTTGTTTCATGTGATCATATTCAATTTTTTGATTCTCATGTTCACGTAGCTCGATAATATAATCAAAATCATCGATGCTATATTGATTTGTTTCTATAAATAAATCTGGATGCTCAACTACTTTTATTGACGGTAAAGTCATCACTTCTTCAACTAACTGTTGATGTTTAGGATTTGTTTCTCTAGCAGTTACCGCACCATCAATAATATAAACATGATTAGCATCATATTCACCTTTTATAAGAGAACTACGAACTGTCTGTTTAATTAATGTTGAACTTATAAATAGCCATCGTTTATGCGCACAGACACTACCTGCGACAATCGATTCTGTTTTTCCAACACGAGGCATCCCTCTAATACCTATTAATTTATGACCATCTTCTTTAAATAATTCTGCTAAAAAGTCGACAAGTAAACCTAAATCTTCACGTTCAAAACGAAATGTTTTTTTGTCACCAGCATCTTGTTCAATATAGCGACCATGACGCACTGCTAAACGATCACGTAACTCTGGAATTCTTAACTTTGTTATTTCTATTTCTTTCAATTCATGAATGATATTTTCAAAACGTGTGACTTTTTCAAGACTATCTGTCTTAATAAGTAATCCACGACGCCCTTGATCAACACCATTTATAGTAATAATACTAATTCCTAACATACCAAGTAAACTCGATACGTCGCCTAAAAGTCCAGCCCGATTAACAATTATCTCGTATTCTAAATACCATTCCTTTTTTTTAGCAACAGTCATCTAACCAACCCCTTGTTTAAATACAATTTGAAATATTCCCCTTATATAATTAAATTTATTATATCATTGATTATAAAAAACGAATCGTCAAATCTGCATTTAAAATTTAGGATACTTTTTAAATATACCAACCACCATTAACCTTTTGGACTGTTCCTGTAATACTCTTAGCATTAGGATGGCATAAATAAGCACACACATGTGCTACTTCTTGTGGAGCTATCATTCTTTGTTGTGGTAGTTCAGATAAGATAACTGCTTTGTCTTCATCACTGAATGCTTTAGCCATACGTCCTGAAACAAAACCAGGTGCTATAGCATTCACAGTGACATTCGTCAATGCTAGCTCTTGACTGAGGGCCTTTACAAATCCAATTTGAGCACTTTTCATTGCTGAATAAATAGTTTCCATACTTGCTCCCGTCTCGCCCCAAATTGATGAGATAACAATAATTCTACCATTTGTACTTTTTCTCAATAGGTCTATGAAATATCGACAGCATCGAATCAACTGTTTGACATGAATATGATAACATTCATCTATCTCTTTATCTTTCATATCTTGTAGCATGCCATATAATGATGTACCACTACTATAAATTAAACAGTCTAACTGTTTTATATGACTAAATATATCATTTAAATCAATATCATGAGTCAAATCCATTTGAATGAATTCTACGGCTTCACCTTTATACTTTTTTTCTAAGGATGAGATATCAGATTGATAATATTGAAGTACTACTTCATATCCCTCTTTTAATAAACGATCTACAATCGCACTACCAATACTACCAGAACCACCAAATACTAATGCCTTCATATTTAATCTATCTCCAAGCGACTATCAACAAGACGGTCAATATTTAGATATTGTTTGGCAGTTTCATTAATACTATCTAAAGTAATATTTTCTACAATATCTAACATATCAAATACACTTACACCCTCAAAATATAATTTTGCATATTGATTTGCAATATATTCTGGGGAATTCAAACTAGAGATAAATTCACCAATAAACTGCTTCTTCAATAATTCAAATGCTTCTGAATCTTTTAAGTTTCCTCTATATTTCTTTAATTCAGTAAGTAACCTATCCTTTAATTGATCCGGTTCATGAGTAGCACTTGTAATAATTGAGAAACTATAAGTAGGTTCAAGAACAAATTGATATCCAAATGAATCATCAATTAAATCATCATTAAGAAGAGATTGATAGAAATCTGTTTCTTCACCGAATACGAGTTCAAAAAATAAAGTCATTTCTAAATCTCTTTGAACATATTTCTCAGGGGCTTCATCCAAAGGTTCATTTTTAAACCCTAGCATTAAA
Source organism: Staphylococcus sp. HMSC14C01 (assembly GCF_001808085.1). NCBI lineage: Bacteria > Bacillati > Bacillota > Bacilli > Caryophanales > Staphylococcaceae > Staphylococcus > Staphylococcus sp. HMSC14C01. The sequence continues at coordinate 222,645 of NZ_KV792048.1, read as the reverse complement.
CGTGGAGACTGTAATTTCATTTTTTCAGATACAAATGATTGAACTACTTCATTTGGTTCTTTTATTGCTCCTCTTTGAATAGAAGGTTGATTTGTTTTATGACGACGATTTTCATGTTCTTCAATAACATTACAAATACGTTTAGGATCCACATCTCCTACGACAAATAATACCATATTGGATGGATGATAAAACGTTTCATAACATAAGTATAAATCATCTTTAGTGATACTATAAATACTCTCAACACTACCTGCAATATCTACTTTAATTGGATGATGATGATACATTGCGCGTAATGTATTGAACATAATTTTATATCCTGGTTGTTCTTGATACATTTTAATTTCTTCAGCAATAATCCCTTTTTCTTTGTCTACTGTTTCTTTTGAAAAATAGGGTGTTTCCACCATATCAAGTAAACGTAGAATATTTCGTTCAACTTGATCAGTTGCACTAAACAAATAACTCGTACGATCAAAACTTGTAAATGCATTGACTTGAGCATTATCATTGGCAAAAGCAGTAAATAAATCTTCATCATCGTCTTTTTCAAATAACTTATGCTCTAAAAAATGTGCTACTCCATCTGGTAGAGTCACATATTGATCTTTATGATGAGGTTTAAATGTATTATCCAACGAACCGAATTGAGTTGTATAGGTCACATATGTTTTTTGAAATCCTTTTTTAGGAATTACAAATAAGCGTAATCCATTATTTAGTTCATGTTTATAGACGCGTTCATCAATTAATTCATAATATTGTTCTTGCACTATGATTGACCTCCCTTCGTTAATACATATATCGTATCTAAATAGGCTTGATTTGCCATTTTAACGACATCTTCTTTAGTCACTTTATTAATTAATTCCATGTATTCTTTATCTGATTGAGGCTGATTTAAAAGTAGTTGATTTTGCATGACTTCAATAATACCTTTAGGTCTATCTGCAATTTCTTGTCGTTGTGAAATGATAATTTTTTTAGCTAATGCTAATTTTTCTTCAGAGAAATCTCCTACTTTAAACTTCTCGAATTCTTCAATAATTGTAGTTTTTGCAATATCGTATTTTTCAACAGATACACCACTTAATACAAATAAATAGCCATTTTTTCCATCTAATTGCGAATGAATAGAATAAGCTAGACTTTGTTTTTCACGTACTTCATTAAATAGTACTGAAGAAGGATCACCGCCAAACATAGTATTTAATACGACAAGTGCATAGTAATCTTCGTTTCCATAATGAGTTGGAAAACGATAACCTAAATTTAATTTAGCTTGGTCAACGGTATCTTTTTCAATGATTGTTTCAGTAGATTGGTCGGTACAGTCAGTATTTACATTATGATTAAAGTCAAACGTCGTTGAGCTAAGACTAAATGAATTTTCTATGAGTGATGTAACTTCTTTTTCATTTACATTTCCCACTACATACACTGAACACATGTCATTATTTATCATAGATTTATATGTATCATACAAACTTTCATTTGTAATACGCGCAATATTTTCTATTTGACCTATAGCTAAATAACGATAAGCTTCATTTTTGAACATATATTTTAATAAATTAATAAATGAATATTGCGCTTTATTGTCAATCATCGCTTCTATTTTTTTATGTAATAATGATTTTTCTTGAGTAACAAATGTAGAGTTGAATGAATTATTCTCAACAAGTGGATTCATGATGACTTCTTTTAATAAATTCAAACCTTTTTCAAATAATGGTGTAGTATCTTTAAGATAACGTTCATTTACAATTTCTAAAGAAATAGTAATGACATGTTTATCTTTAAATTTAGAAACAAAGCTATTAATATAAGCTCCATAAAGCTCTGATAATTGTTTATTAAATGATTTATCTGTTGGCCATTTTTTTGTGGCACGAACCAATACTTTACTTAGTAATGAACGAGCAGTAATTGTTTCGTAATCAAGTGGTGCCATAAATTTAAATGTGATCATCGTTGTTTTAAATTTCTCAGTTGGAAGAATATCAATATGTATTTGATGATTAGTATATTGTTTCAAAATAATCAATCACTCCTTTACCTGTTATTAAATTTTTGTGCGTGTTAATTTAAACTTCACTAGGCTACTTTTTATATAATTTAATGAGTATAAAATAGGTTTACCCATTTCATCATAATGGACAACCTTTAATAACATTAATCCCTCATGTGGTTCAGCATTCAATATGCTAGAAATATGAGGTTCATAACTGATTGCTTCAATTTCAGTTTCAGCAGAAGCTACCTTATGCCCAGTATTAAGTTCAATTGCATTAAGCATCGATCCATCACTTTCTTGATATTCGGTACAAGTTAAATGATGTTCAGCAATCTTATCTAAACAATAAATAACTGGATGATGATTCGCAGTACGTAGTCTTTCAATAATTGTTATAGGCTGCTTATCTTCAATATCTAACATTTTTGCATCTAATAAAGAAGCGGGTTGCTGCTCTAAACTCAAATATTCTGTACTTGCTTCATATCCCGCTTTTTTAATCATTTCACTAATACTAAATAATTTATTTAAAGGATAATAAAAGGGCTGTAGAGCCTTTATACTTGTTCCTTCTTCAAAATTATCAGTTAAAACTTGTTCAATAATAAGTTCTCCAATCGCTTCATAGACATCATCTGTTTTAACGTTAACTTCTCTAGCAATAGATAAATTGCTAGGAAGTTTATCACCAGGTTTTAAAGAATGATTTTTTATTTTTTTAAAAATATATTCTTTTACTTTAAAAACTGAGTTCAATTCAGTCATACTCACACCTCTTCATTCTCAAAATCTATTAAAACTTGTCTTGGTTTACTGCCTTTTTGTGGACCAATAACATTATTTCTCTCTAAATCGTCCATTAATCTTGATGCACGATTATATCCAATTCTGAATTGTCTTTGTAAAAGCGACGTACTTGCTTTTTGTTTCTCAATTACAAAAGCGTATGCATCATCATATAGTGCATCTTCACTTTTCATTTCTGATTTCTCTACAGGAGCATCAGGTTCCATTTCTTTTACGTAATTTGCTTTTTGTTGTTCAACTACATAATTTACAACTTCTTGTACTTCTTGATCACTTAAAAATGCACCTTGAACACGTGTCTGTGTGGATTCACCATTACCAACATAAAGCATGTCGCCTTTGCCTAATAATTTCTCTGCTCCTCCAGAGCCTATGATTGTTCTAGAGTCTGTTTGTGAACTTACAGCAAATGCAATTCTTGAAGGGATATTATTTTTAATAATCCCCGTGATAACATCTACAGAAGGACGTTGTGTTGCTACAATTAAATGTATACCGGCTGCACGGGCCATTTGTGTGATACGCTGTATTGCATTTTCAACTTCTTTTCCTGCCACCATCATTAAATCTGCTAATTCATCAACAATGACAACGATATAAGGAAGTTCTGATTGCTTTTCATCAAGTTCTTCATTTTGACGTCTTATAAATTGATTGTATCCTTCAATGTTTCTAGTAGACGAATGTTGAAATAAATCGTAACGACGTTCCATTTCAGCTACAATTTTCTCTAATGCCTGTGATGCTTTATGAGGATTTGTTACTACAGGTATTAATAAATGTGGAACACCATTATATACATTTAATTCTACCATTTTAGGATCAATTAACATTAATTTTACCTCGTGTGGCTTAGCGTTTAATAAAATGCTCGTAATAATACCGTTGATACATACTGACTTACCACTACCTGTAGAACCAGCCACTAATAAGTGAGGTGTTTCATTCAATTCAATAGTCATTGGTTCTCCGGAGATGTCTCGTCCTAAACCGACTTCTAATTTATTTTTTGCTGGAAACTTAGATTCTAAAACTTCTTTTAGCGTAACTAAAGAAATTTTATCATTTGGAACCTCAATGCCTACAGCTGAACGTCCAGGTATAGGCGCTTCAATACGAATGTCCTTCGCAGCAAGTGCTAAAGCTATATCATTATGTAAATTAACGATTTTATTTACTTTAACACCTTGAGCTGGTTGAACTTCATATTGAGTGACAGCCGGTCCAATTTTAATTTGAGTCACTTTAGCATTAACTCCAAAATTTTTCATGGTTGATTCTAATATTTGACCTTTACGTTGTACTTCAGCTCTTGAAGTTGTCATTTGTTTTGTTGGCTGTTTAAGTAATGATAAAGGAGGAATGTGATAGGCTACATTGCCAACTTCTCCTGCTTCTATGATCGAACTATTATTCGTATCGTCATCATTAGAAACGTGTTTTATTTTATCTTTTTTCATAGAATTTGACGCAGACACATGCGTAGGTTCTTTATCTTGATGGTCTATGTCAAATTGACGTTTTTTACGTTTAGATCGTACTTTTTCTTCATCCGTTGCTGCATGATGGCTATATATAGGAATATCTTCATGTTGCTGTTTCACTTCTGGGAAGTCACTCACATCTTTCATGACTTCATCTTTCCTTTGTTGTTCTTCTAATTCTCTTTGGTGTGCCAATGCTTGACGCTGTTCTTCTTTTTCACGTAATCGTTCTTCTCTTCTAATTTTATTTGCTTCTCTTTTTTCTTTTAAAGTAGATGAGGCACTCTGAGTAGAACGTTTAAAATAATCAATTGTGTTTCTCGCCACATCTCTATGATGTAATTTTAGTAATAGGATAAAGCTCGATATCAGTAAAATCAAAGTCACAATGATAATCCCAGCAATAGAGATTAAAGGTACAAATAATTTTAATAAATAAAAGCCTATAATACCTCCACCGAAATTTGGAAAATGAGTATGTTCATAAGATTTATAGACGTAAGACAATACCGGTTCTCTTTTCGCAACTTCTCCTTTAGAAAAATAATAAATGAGTTGAGAAACAATCAGTAATACAAATTGTAATAAAATGAGACCGAATGTACGACGTGTTTTTGGAAAATGTCTTTGCATTGCAATATAAATCGTAATTAAACTTACTAAAATATATGTAAGGTAACGACTTGCGCCAAATAAATAATTGAAAAAGCTATCAATCATTCTACCAACAAGCCCTAATTGAAATATTCCTAAAATAGATATAATCACAATTACAATAGCAATAATATACCTTATAGAACTATCTGTTTTTTGTTGCTTTTTCTTTTTAGTTTGGCGTGCTTTCGTTTTCGTCTTTGAATTGGTTTTTCTAGTCGTTGTTTTTTTCTTAGTTCGTGGCAAATGTTACACCTTCTTTTATTTTTAATTATAATAATGACATTTTCAAAAATATAAAAAAATGTAAGTTATGTTTTAGAGTTAAAAGTATGAAAGAGGTTGAGACAATATGTATCACATAGACTCTTAAGCCCATTTTTAAATAATTAAAAATAAATGAGTCAAATCATCTTTTAAAATTATAGAGTTCACTATAAAAGTTAGGGTAAATGTCTTATCTTTTATATACTTTCAATTTAATACATCAATGAATCTATAAATAAGAATGATAAACGTTTATATTTTTAATTATTTTATAAAAGTGATATTGTCCCGACCTCTTTATTAAATGTATATCTTTTAAATTTCAGAAATAACTGGAATAATCATTGGGCGACGTTTTGTACTTTCGAATAAAAGCTTGCTAATTTGGTCGCGCATATTTTGTTTAATTTCAGACCACTCTATACGTTTTTCTTGTAGTCCAGCTTCCACAATTTCTCGAACTTTATCTTCCGCTTCTTGCATTAATTCTTCACTTTCACGTACGTAAACGAATCCGCGTGATTGAATTTCAGGTCCAGCAGCTATACGTCTATTTTTAGGGTCTAATGTTACTACTGCAATAAAGATACCATCTTCTGCAAGAAGATGACGATCTCTTAACACAATATTTCCAACGTCTCCTACACCTATGCCATCGATGAGAATATTACCTGAATTTACTTTTTCATTTAATACCATGTGTGAGCCATCGAAATGAATCACATCCCCTTTTTCGACAAGGAAAATCTTTTCAGGTGCAACGCCTGCTTCATTTGCTAATTTTGCATGCGCAATTTGCATTTTAAATTCACCTTGAACAGGAATAAAGTATTCAGGTTTCATAATATTAATCATCATTTTTAATTCTTCCATACAACCATGACTAGAGGCATGAATTTTTTTATTATTTGGAATAATATGTGCACCTGCTCGAACAAGTTCATTTAACGTATTGGCTATAATAACTTCCATATTTGCTGAAGCAGTGATGGCTAAATAAACTGAATCGCCTTCTTCAATATTTAAAATCTTATGTTTATGTTGGGCCATTTGACTCAACGCTTCAATAGGTTCGCCTTCCATACCTGTTGCTATAATAACGACTTCATTTTTAGGATAGTTTTCAACTTCATTGATTGGAAGCAATAAATCTTTAGGAATATCAAAATATCCCATTTTGCGTGCAGTATTAAATGAACTTTCAAGAGATTTTCCTAAGAAAGATACTTTACGATTTAATTTACTAGCAACATTTAATACTTGTTGAATTCTAATAAAATTCGATGCATAGCATGAAACAATTAAGCGTCCTTTTACTTTAGCAAATGCATCATAAATATGCGATTCTATGACATTTTCTGGAGTATTATAACCAGGTTTTTCTGCTTCAGTTGAATCACTAATCAAAGCAAAAACACCTTCTTCTCCAATTTCAGCCATGCGTTTCATATCAGGAGCATAATGCCCTTGTAAACTTTGGTCAAATTTAAATTCACCTGTATATACAATTGAACCGTGTGAAGTATGAATACAGATACCTAAACTATCTGGAATACTATGTGATGTATTAAAGAAAGTAATATTGACGTTTTTAAATCTCATCACTGAATCATGATTTACAGTATAATATCGTACTTTTTTCTTTATATTTCTTTCTTTGATACTTTCTTTAACTAAAGCTAAAGTAAGTTTTGATCCATAAATTGGTGCATCAACTTGCTCTAAAATATAACTCACTGCACCAATTGCATGTTCATGACCATGACTTAAAAATATCCCTTTTAATTTATCTTTGTTTTCTACTACATATTGGATGTCAGGAATAACAATATCTACTCCTAACATTTCATCTTCAGGAAACATTAATCCTGCATCTAACATAAACATCTCATCGTCTACTTCGACGATATACATATTTTTAGCGATTTCGCCTACGCCCCCAAGTGGAATAATGCGAATATCGTCATTCTTTTTCTTTACTAAACTCAAAATGTTACCTCCTATAATTAATTCCCGTCCATATAAACTCATAATTTATTATAATTTAATTTACGAAGGATGTACACTATTAAAGTGTGTTGTAACTAAGGAGTAAAAGACCTTTAATAAAAATATATATACTTTCATAAAATCATTCTTTATATATATAAAGAAGGTTAGGACTTCATTTTGTCCTAACCTTAACTTCATTCATTTATTCATCTAAAACTTTATGAGACGCATTTACACGGCCTTGTTTATCAATTTCTGTAATTTTAACTTCAATCGTATCACCGATTTTTAAAACGTCTTCAACTTTATTTATTCTATCTTTAGAAATTTGAGAAATGTGTAATAAAGCATCTTTACCTGGGAATAATTCTACAAAAGCACCATATTTTTCAATACGCTTAACTTTTGCATGGTATACCTGGCCAACTTCAGCTTCGCGGGTAATTTCATTAATAATTTCTCGAGCTCTATTTATCATTTCTTGATCAACAGCGCCAATAAAGATAGTGCCATCTTGTTCAATATCTAACTTAACGCCAGTTTCGTCAATAATTTCATTAATTTTTTTACCACCTGGACCAATGACATCACGAATTTTTTCAGGTTTGATATGCATAATTTCTACCTTAGGTGCATATGCACTTAATTCACTACGTGGTTGATCGATTGTTTGTAACATATGATCCATAATTGCTAAACGACCTTGACGAGCTTGTTCAAGAGCTTCTTCAATCACTTCACGTGTTAAACCATCAATTTTGATATCCATTTGAATCGCAGTAATTCCCTCTTTAGTTCCAGCAACTTTGAAGTCCATATCACCTAAAGCATCTTCCATACCTTGAATATCAGTTAAAATTGTATAACTATCTTCACGAGTGACAAGACCCATAGCAATACCAGCTACTGGAGCTTTAATAGGCACACCAGCATCCATTAACGCTAATGTTGATCCACAAATTGAAGCTTGTGAAGATGAGCCATTTGACTCTAATACTTCACTCACAATACGAATTGTGTAAGGGAACTCTGTAGTGTCAGGAATGATATATCTAAGCGCTCTTTCACCTAGTGCACCATGACCAATTTCACGACGACCTGGCGCTCTCACTGGACCCGTTTCACCTACTGAGAAATTAGGGAAATTATAGTGGTGCATAAAACGTTTTTCAATTTCAGGTCCTAATCCATCAATAAGTTGATAGTCTCCTAATGCTCCTAAAGTAAGTACAGATAATGCTTGAGTTTGTCCACGGGTAAACAATCCAGAACCATGTGCACGTGGTAATAAACCAACTTCTGATTCAAGCGGACGAATTTCATCTGGTTTACGTCCATCAGGTCTAATTTTTTCATCTGCAATTAATCGACGAACTTCTTCTTTTACTAAATCATTTAAAATCGCATATACTTCATCGATAAGCAACTCATTTTCTGGATCCGCTTCGTCTACAAATTCAGTAGCGATTTCTGCTTTAAGTGCATCTAAATTTTCATCACGTTGTTGTTTGTCAAATGTTAATACAGTTTCTTTTAATCCTTTTTCTTCCGTTAAAGATTTTACTCGTTGTACTAATTCTTCATCACGTTCAACAGGAATAAATTCTTTTTTTACAGGTTGAATATGCTCAACAACTTCTTCTTGGAAAGCAACTAAGCGTTTTATCTCTTCATGACCAAAGAAAATCGCTTCAAGCATTTCTTGTTCTGTAATTTCACTCGCACCTGCTTCAACCATATTTACAGCATCTTTATGACCAGCAACTTCTAAATCTAAACGAGATACTTCTTTTTGTTCAAGTGTTGGATTAATCACGTATTTTCCATCAATATATCCTACATTTACACCGGCAATTGGTCCTTGGAATGGAATATCAGACACGCTCAATGCCATTGACGATCCAATCATTGCTGCCATTTCTGGGGAGCAGTCTGGATCCGCACTTAATACAGTATTCATAATTTGAACGTCATGTCGATAACCTTTAGGGAATAATGGTCTAATTGGTCTATCAATTAAACGTGCAGTAAGTGTCGCTTCATCTCCAGGACGACCTTCGCGTTTTTTAAATCCACCTGGAATTTTACCAGCCGCATACATTTTTTCTTCATAGTTAACTGTTAAGGGGAAAAAATCACCATCACGTGGCTCTTTAGAAGCAACTGCTGTAGATAATACAACAGTATCACCATAACGTACTAAAACTGCACCATTAGCTTGTTTCGCTAATTGACCTGTCTCAATCGTTAACGATCTTCCAGCCCATTCAGTTTTGAACACTTTCTTTTCTTGAGACATTATGAATCTCCTCTCTGAAATCTAATACTTACATCATATCATTTATTTATATATTTTTATATTAGTGTTTATGATAAAAATACAAAAAAAGGAAAGTACCAATCTAAATGGTGCTTTCCCTTCAATATATTTAAAATTAACGACGAATACCTAATGATTTAATTAATTCACGGTAACGTTGAATATCTTTACTACGTAAGTAGTTTAATAAGTGTCTACGACGACCAACCATTTTTAATAATCCACGACGTGAATGGTGATCTTTTTTGTGTTCACGTAAGTGTTCGTTTAATGCAGAGATTTCTGCAGTTAAAACAGCGATTTGTACTTCTGGTGAACCAGTATCTGTTTCGTGTACACGATATTCTTTAATAATTTCATTTTTACGTTCTTGAGTAATAGCCATAATTAAATTCCTCCTAATTTTTGTTTACACCTTAATCTGAGCAAGGCGTCGGAGTTTCAACCTGCCAAGATAAAGGATTCAATAGTAATAAGTTTTTCGAAAACTCAACTTTAGATATTATACGATACATCATCACCAAAATCAACTGCTAAAAGATATTTTGCACGTTCTTTATCGTCATTCATTTGACTTACTAAAGCATCTATACCATCAAATTTTACCTCTGGTCTTAAATAATGGTGCCAATATACGATTACACGTTCTCCATAAATATTTTCTTCAAAATCAAAAATATTTACTTCTATCACCACTTCTGCTTTAGATGGATCGTGAAATGTCGGCTTAACACCTACGTTAGCTACCCCACGATATATTTTGTGTTCGGCACCTATTTCAATACTTACCGCATATACCCCTTTTTTAGGAAGGACATAATCATCGCTAGGTTGGACATTAGCTGTTGGAAAACCGATTGTTCGACCTCTTTTTTCTCCTTGAACAACTGTGCCTTTAATTCGATATAAATACCCTAATTCATCATTAGCTTTTTGTAGATTGCCTTCATGTAACGCTTGTCTAATTGATGTTGTTGAAATTTTTTCAGAATCTAAATCTAATTTACCGACTATTGTAGTATTAAATTCATCTATTTCATTTAACACGGCCATATTTCCTTTACCAAATTTACCAAATGTAAAATCAAATCCTGCAACAACTTCTTTAACATGATTATTAATAATATAGTCTTTGATAAACTCTTCAGCTGTGACGTTAGCGAAACGTGATGAGAAATTGATAACAATACAATAATCAATATCATGCTGTTCTATCATTTCTAATTTATCAGATAGTGGCGTTAAGTAATCTGTACGTTTACGTTCAGGATTTAATACTACTGATGGATGCGGATCAAATGTTGTTACTGCCTTTTTTAAATTTTTTTCTTTTGCACGTATATCTAATGCTTCAAATACTTTACTGTGACCACGATGCATACCATCAAAAAAACCAAATGCCATTGCAACATCTTCTTTTATGAGTTGTTCATTTTGTATTGGATGTGTTATTTCTATCACTTTCATATCAATCAAAGGCTCCTTTAATTAAATACTTTTTTAGGTTTTATTTCGTTAATTTTGTCAGGATGATGTTCATAAATGGCTAATGCTTTTTCACTTATCTTATCAATAAACACAAATTGCTTTTCTAATGATAGAGTAAAATCTTTTTTTAGGAGTTTTTGACCATTTAAGATTCTATACTTTAAAGTGTCATCATCAATGACTACATATTGTAAACTTTTCAAACCATATTCTATAGGAAATAGATAATGTTGTAATGTTTCATGCTCATGTAATTCAGAAATTTTTTCAAGTGATAAACTTTCATTTATATTAAATCCACCCGAATTTATACGAGTTAACAACGACATATGAGCAGGATAGCCTAAAGCTTTGCCAATATCTGTTGCTAACGTTCTGATATAGGTACCTTTTCCACACGTTACTTTTATATCAAAATGACATGTTTGTTCTATAAATGTTAAATCAGATATTCGTTCAATTTCATCAATTTTAACTTGTCGTTTTGGCCGTTCAATAGTTTCTCCTTTTCTAGCATATTCATATAATTTTTTTCCATTTACTTTTACAGAGGAATACATTGGAGGAATCTGCTCTATTACTCCTTTAAATTCTTCTAAAACACGATCAACTTCTATAGAAGTAATCGTATTCGATGATATATTTACTTTTTCTATTACTTCTCCAGTTTGATCTTCAGTTGTCGTACTTTCACCTAATGTAATGGTTGCTTGATAAGATTTTCCCATATCCATGACATAGTCGCTCACCTTAGTTGCTGTCCCTATACAGATAGGTAGTACACCTGAAACTTCAGGATCTAATGTTCCAGTATGACCTATCTTTTTAGTTTTTAAGATTTTTCTAAGTTTAAATACAACATCATGACTGGTCAAACCACGTTCTTTATACACTGGTAATATACCGTTGTACATTTTTTCACACCCTTTAGTTTATTATGTCTCACTATGTATTATTAAATCATTTAATGTCTTATCCATATTTTATCAGTATTAATCATATAAAAAGGAGTAGGACTGAATTCATGTAAATGTTATCGTCCTACCCCCATTATATGTTGCATCTAAACTTCTTTTTCTGAAGTTATTTGATTGAATGTCACTGATTAATAACAATGATAAAGTATTATTTATCTTGTTTGTGTAAATCTTGAATCATTTTTTCAATTTTATTACCGTATTCAATTGATTCATCATATTCAAAGAATAACTCTGGTACTATACGTAATCTCATTCTTGAACCTAGCTCAGATTTAATGAATCCTTTTGCTTTATCTAAAGCTTTAAACGTATCATTAACTTCCTTCTTATTGCCAAGCACTGTTAAGAAAACTTTGGCTTGTGATAAATCATTTGTTAATTCAACGTCAGTAATAGTAATAAATCCTACTCTTGGATCTTTTACTTTATTATTAATGATATCCATAACTTCTTTTTTCATTTGTTCGCCAACACGTTCAGCTCTCATATTACTCATGGATATGTCACCTCTTTATTATTTAACATATGATTAGAAGAGAATGCTAAAGTGCCTACCTATATCATATACACTTTAGCCTCTTACAAATTAGTTATCTTTCAATTTCTACCATTTCGAATGCTTCAATAATGTCGCCTTCTTTAATGTCATTAAAGTTTGCAATTGTAATACCACATTCGTAACCTTGTGATACTTCTTTAGCGTCATCTTTAAATCGTTTTAACGTATCAAGTTCACCTTCGAATTGAACAATACCATCACGAATGACACGTACGCCTGCGTTACGAGTGATTTTACCTTCAGTCACGTAACTACCAGCAATGGTTCCAACTTTTGAAACTTTGAATGTTTGACGTACTTCAGCTTGTCCGATAACTTGTTCTTCAAATTCAGGATCTAATAAACCTTTCATCGCTGATTCAATTTCTTCTATAACATTATAGATGACTCTATGAAGACGCATATCAACATTTTCAGCTTCTGCTGCACGTTTCGCACCTGCATCAGGACGTACGTTAAATCCAACAATAATACCATTTGAAGCATTAGCTAATGTAACATCTGATTCATTGATTGCTCCTACAGCTGTATGAATAATACGAACATTTACGCCTTCAACATCAATTTTCATAAGAGATGCAGCTAAAGCTTCTACAGAACCTTGTACATCACCTTTAATAATGACATTAAGATCTTTCATTTCTCCTTGTTTCATTTGTTCGAATAAATTGTCTAATGAAACATTTTTGCTTTCTTGACGTTGTTGAATCACACTTGCTTCATGACGAGCTTCACCAATACGACGCGCTTGTTTTTCATCTTTGAAAATAACGAAGCGATCACCTGCTTGAGGTACATCGTTAATACCAGTAATTTCAACCGGTGTAGAAGGCCCAGCTGTTTTAATTCTTTGACCCAAATCATTTACCATAGCTCTTACGCGACCATACGTATTACCAACTACAATTGAATCACCTACATGCAACGTACCATTTTGAACTAATAATGACGCAGCTGGTCCACGTGATTTATCTAATTCTGCTTCAATAACAGTACCTACTGCTTGCTTATCAGGATTAGCTTTTAATTCTTGTACTTCGGCAACTAAACCAATCATTTCTAATAAGTCATCAATACCATCACCATTTAATGCTGAAAGTGGTACAAAGATTGTGTCGCCACCCCAATCTTCTGGAATTAAACCATATTCAGTTAACTCTTGCATCACTCGGTCTGGATTTGCAGTTGGTTTATCAACTTTGTTGACCGCAACAATTGTTGGTACATCCGCTTCTTTAGCATGGTTAATTGCTTCAATTGTTTGAGGCATAACGCCATCATCTGCTGCTACTACTAAAATAGTGATATCTGTTACTTGAGCACCACGTGCACGCATTGTTGTGAAAGCTGCATGTCCAGGTGTATCTAAGAAAGTAATTTTTTTACCATTATTTTCAATTTGATATGCACCAATGTGTTGTGTGATACCGCCTGCTTCTCCTGCTGTGACTTTAGTATTTCTAATTGAGTCTAGTAATGTTGTTTTACCATGGTCAACGTGTCCCATAATTGTTACAACTGCTGGTCGTTCAATTGCATCTGGATCGTCTTCTTCATCATCAAAATAAGTTGTTAGGTCTTCTTCATTAACAACAACTTCTTTTTCAATTTCAACACCATAATCATCTGCGATAAGTTCTAATGTTTCTTCATCTAATGATTGGTTAATATTAGCAACAATACCTAACAAGAATAATTTTTTAATAATGCCAGATGATTCGATATTTAATTTATCAGCAAGTTCTCCTACTGTAATACCTTCCTCATACGTGATTTTTGAAGGCATTTCTTTAGGTTCAGCAGCAGATTTGTTATTCTTACCTTTATTATTATTTTTGTTGTTTTTATTGTTTTTGCTATTTTTATTGTTTTTTTTCTTTGAATTAGATTTGTTTTGATTATTATCTTTTTTACTTTGTTGTTTTTGGTGATTATTTTGAGTGTTTTGTTTTTTATTTTCTTCATTTTGTGATGATTTGAACTTTTTATCAAGCATCTTAATTTGGCCATCTTCTAATGCTTGCATGTGATTGGATACTTCAACGTCCATTTTCTTTAACTCATCTATAATCTCTTTACTTTTAACATTTAATTCTTTCGCATATTCGTAAATTCTCTTTTTACTCATATAATCACTCCTTACAATATTCATCAATCATCGACATAAGTTTTTTAGCAAAACCTGAATCTGTCACGCCAACATTTACACGTTCTTCTTTGCCCAATGATTGTCCTAATTCTACTCTCGTACCGAAAACTCTAAACGGAACATGATATGTGTCACATTTATTCTTTATATTCTTTTTAGCGTTATCTGAAGCATCAGTAGATAAAATCACAAGTTTAATATTACGTTTTTTTATCTCAGATATGAGTACTGATTCTCCAACTTTAACTTTTCTAGCTCTCATCGCTAAGCCTAAAAAATTAAATATCTGTTCTTTTATCATTTAGGAATCTCTTCTCTATAAATTAATCGAATTACTTCTTTATATACAGGATCTAATTTTTCAGGACTTTCATTAAAGTACTTCTCGAGTACACCATTTTTTTGAGCATCTTCTACGCTTTTAACATCTTTTGAAACATATGCACCTCTACCTTGTTGTTTTCCAGTACCATCAGCGAAAATTTCGCCTTCTTTATTAATTACTACTCGAATCATGTCTTTTTTAGGACGCATTTCATTCGTGATGATGCATTTGCGCATTGGAATTTTCTTCTTCTTCATTTACTACTCACCCCATATGCTTAAACGTATTAATGTTCTTCTTTATTATCTGAAGCGTCTTGTGCTTCATTTGAAGTTTCATCAACTTCCGCTGATAATTCAGCTGTTGTTAAGTTTGTTTCTTCTAAATTTATGTCATCAATTTCAATATCTTTATCTTCAGAAAATACTATTTCATCAGCTTTTTCTTCAGATTCAATTACAGGATAAATCCCTGCTTCGCGAGCATCTGTTTCAGATTTAATATCAATTTTCCATCCTGTAAGTTTGGCAGCTAAGCGCGCATTTTGTCCACGTTTACCAATAGCTAATGATAATTGATAATCAGGTACTACCACTACAGTAGATTGGTTATCTTCATCAACAATAACTTCTAAAACTTGTGATGGGCTTAAAGCATTACGTACAAAAACGTTTGGATCTTCATCCCATTGAACAATATCGATTTTTTCTCCACCTAATTCTTCAACAACCGCTTCAACACGTGAACCTTTTGCACCTACACAAGCTCCCACTGCATCTATATCTGGATTTTCAGAGTATACACTAATTTTAGAACGATCTCCTGCTTCACGTGCAACTGATTTCACAATAACAGTTCCATCATAAATTTCTGGAACTTCTTGTTCAAATAAACGTTTTAATAAACCCGGATGACTTCTTGACACATAAATTTGTGGACCTTTTGTTGTTTGCTCTACTTTATTAACATAGACTTTAATTCTTTCATTTGGAATGTATGTCTCATTAGGACTTCTTTCAGCTTCAGATAAAACCGCTTCGATTCTACCTAAATTAACATACACATATCGATGATCAACACGATCAATCACACCTGTTAAAATATCTTCTTCTTTATCAATAAACTCAGAGTATAAAATTTCTCTTTCAGCATCTCTTAGACGTTGCATTACTGCTTGTTTAGCAGCCTGTGCGCCCACACGACCAAAGTCTTTAGGTGTGACATCTTCTTCGTAAATATCACCTATTTCATAAGCAGGATTTTTAACTAAAGCTGTGCTTAAATCAACTTCTTCACGATCATCAAATACTTCTTCTACAACTTCTTTACGTGCGATGACTTTAAATGTGCCTTCATCCATATTTAATTCTACACGGACGTTTCTAGCACTATCATAATTTTTCTTATATGCAGTAATTAAAGCTGCTTCAATTGCATCAATCAAAACTTCTCTTGGAATTTTCTTTTCCTTTTCTAAGTATTCAGTTGCTAATAATAATTCATTACTTGCCACAATTATTCCTCCTCATCACGTTAAATCATTACAGCGTGACGTGCTTTTGCAATTTTATTTCTTGGTATCTCAATTGTTTTTTTCTTTGCTTTTTCTTTAACTTCCATAGTTATTGTGTCATCATCGACAGACTTCAGAATGCCTAACCATTCTTTATCACCTTCAATTGGCGCATAAAGAGATACAAATATAGGTTGCTCTATCGCATTTTGATAATCTTTTTCTTTTTTTAGTGGACGTTCAGCTCCAGGTGAAGCTACATCAAGATAATACATTTCAGGAATAGGATCATTTTGATCCATTGCTTCACTTATTTTTTCAGAAGCAAGCGTACAATCATTTAAATCCACGCCACCTTCTTTATCAATAGAGATTCTCAAAAAACGATCTTTGCCTTCTTTTGCATATTCAACATCAACTAATTCAAAGTTTAAATCATCTAAAATGGGAGTAATGATAGTTTCTACTTCTTCAGTAATTTTACTCATACAGGCCTCCTTTTTTGGCAAATAGAAAAGAGCGGGTATATGCCCACTCTTTCTGCCTGAGTCTAAATTTTTACACAAACTAATTATAACATACTTTATATGCTTAAACAAATGAAGCTACTATTAATACTTCTAAGTTGTCCATTTACATATCAAAAATGGACAATTGTGCTTTATCTGGTAAATCTGGTAATGAACCCAAATCATCAAGGTATTCAATAATTTTTTGAGATAAACCTGCTTTTTTATTAAGGTCTTCTTTGGATAAAAATGGACCGTCTTCACGTGCCTCAACAATACGTTTAGCTACGTTTTCACCTAATCCTGGCACAGCAATAAATGGTGGGATCAATGTATCATCTTCAATAATGAAATCAAAAGCTTGACTTTTTTCTAAGCTAATCGGCTGCATTTTAAATCCACGATGTGCCATTTCATTCATTATTTCTAATACTGTTAATACATCTTTTTCTTTTTTTCCTAAATCCATATAACGAGAATACATATCTTTAACTGTGTTCTTAATACTTTCTTTATCTTTAATCATTGTAATTAAATCAAAGTCTGATGCACGAATTGTAAAATATGCTGCATAATAGTATAACGGATGATGCACTTTAAAGTATGCAATACGTACAGCCATAAGTACGTAAGCAGCTGCGTGAGCTTTAGGGAACATGTATTTAATTTTTAAGCATGAATCTAAATACCAATCAGGTACATCATTCGCTTTCATCGCATCTATCATTTCATCCGTAAGTCCTTTACCTTTACGCACAGACTCCATTGTTTTGAAGGCCATTGATGGTTCAAGCCCAGCATACATAAGATATACCATAATATCGTCACGACAACCAATTACACTGGATAAATCGCAGATGCCTGAGCGAATTAACTCTTGTGCATTACCAAGCCACACATCGGTACCATGTGATAAACCTGAAATTTGTACAAGTTCAGAAAATGTTGTTGGCTTAGTGTCTTCTAACATTTGACGAACGAAACCTGTACCAAATTCAGGTACACCAAATGTGCCTGTCTTACATAAAATATCCTCTTCTGTTACACCTAAAGAAGCCGGACTACTAAATATTTGCATTGTCTCCTTATCATCAACAGGAATCGTTTTAGGATCGATACCCGATAAATCCTGTAACATCCGTATCATTGTAGGATCATCGTGTCCAAGTATATCGAGTTTTAACACATTATCATGAATCGAGTGGAAATCAAAGTGTGTGGTCATCCAAGATGCACTTTGATCATCTGCTGGATATTGTATCGGTGTAAAATCGTAAATATCCATATAATCAGGAACTACAATAATTCCTCCTGGATGCTGTCCAGTTGTACGTTTAACACCTGTACATCCTTTGACAAGTCTATCGATTTCCGCACCACGTTTATGAATACCTTGATCATTTAGATATCCTTTAACGAAGCCAAATGCCGTTTTTTCAGCCACTGTACCAATTGTACCTGCTCGGAATACTTTATCTTCTCCAAAAAGTACTTTCGTATAGTTATGGGCATGCGGTTGATATTCACCACTAAAGTTCAAGTCAATATCTGGTACTTTATCTCCTTTAAATCCTAAGAAAGTCTCAAATGGAATATCTTGACCTTCTTTAATTAATTCGCCACCACATGTTTCACATGTTTTATCAGGTAAGTCGAATCCTGAACCTACCGACCCATCATCAAAAAATTCACTCGTCTTACAATGTGGACATATATAGTGTGGAGGGAGCGGATTCACTTCTGTTATCTCTGTCATCGTTGCAACAAAGCTCGAACCTACAGAACCACGTGACCCTACCAAATATCCATCATCTAATGACTTTTTAACTAACCGTTGTGATATGAGATAGATAACTGAAAAGCCATTACCAATAATACTATCTAATTCTTTTTCGAGACGATCAATGACAATTTGCGGTAAGTCATCACCATACAATTTTTTCGCATTTGTATAGCTTAATTCACGTATTTCTTCGTTAGCGCCCTCCATACGTGGCGTAAATAATTGATCTTTAATTGGAATTACTTTCTCAATTCGGTCTGCTAATTCATTCGTATTTTTAACAACAATATCATAGGCTTTATCTTCTCCTAAGAAATGAAATTCATCTAACATTTCATCTGTTGTTCTAAAATGTGCTTCTGGAAGTGTGGAACGATTTAATGGATTACCTGGTTGTGATGCAATTAAAATTTTACGAGCAATAGCATCATGCTCAAATAAGTAATGAGCATTACCAGTAGCTATCACAGGTATTCCTGTACTTTCTCCTGCTTTTAAAATACGATCATATATTTCATACAATGTTTCAGTATCACGAATTAATTCACGATCAATTAAATCTTGATAAAGTTTAGGTGGTTGTACTTCTATAAAATCATAATACTTTGCTATTTTTTCAACTTCAGATTGATCACGTTGCATCACAGCTGTAAATAATTCCCCTTCATCACAAGCTGTACCTACTAGAATGCCTTCTCGATATTCATTTAATAATGTTCGTGGAATTCTAGGTGTTCTATAATAATATTTTACTAAAGAAGCACTTACGATTTTAAATAAATTCTTGAGTCCATCTTGATTTTGAACTATGAGTGTGACATGGGTTGGTCGTGCACGTTTATAGGCATCTTCATTTGATAACTTTTTATTAATATCTTTATGATTAGTCACACCTAGTTCTTTCATCTGTTGAACCATTTTAATGAAAATATAAGCCGTTGCTTCAGTATCATAAATCGCTCTATGGTGTTGAGTAAGTTCAACGCCATATTTTTTAGCTAAGAAATTTAATCCATGTTTACCATATTCAGTGTTAATGGTACGTGATAATTCAAGAGTATCAATCACTCCATTAGTTGATGGACCGAAACCTAATCGTTCGTACCCTGTATCAATAAAGCCCATATCGAATGAAGCATTATGCGCTACAAAAATGGCATCTCCTACCCATTCCTTAAATTCTGTTAGTACTTCTTCAATTTCTGGTGCATCCACTAGCATGTCATCTGTAATGTGTGTCAGATTAATTATTGTTTCTGATAATTTTTCATGTGGATTACTAAATCTTTCAAATTTATCTATAATTTCGCCGTCTTTAACTTTGACAGCAGCAAGTTCGATAATTTGATCATATTGATTAGATAAACCTGTTGTTTCGACGTCAAACACTACATATGTAGCTTCTTTTAAATCTCTATCAGTAGGTTTATAGGCAATAGGCACACCATCATCGACTAACATGCCTTCCATCCCGTAAATCATTTTAATTCCATTTTTTTCCGCTGCACTATGAGCATCAGGAAAAGCTTGAACCACATTATGATCAGTAACAGCTATTGCTTTATGTCCCCATGCTGCAGCCTGATTAACGTACGCACTGATGTTTGGAATACCATCCATTTGACTCATTGATGAATGTAAATGAAATTCGACACGTTTCTCTTCTGCTTTATCTTGTTTAGGTGTCTTTTTGATTTCTTCAATATCTGACATCATCATGACTAAATCACGTACAAACGTATCTTCTTCTATACGACCTTGTGCACGTACCCATTTACCTACACTTAAGGCTTTAAAGTGATTTAAATCATCCTTATTTTTTCTAGTAAACATTTTTAATACTAAAGAATCTGTATAGTCTGTCACTTTAAGTTCAACAATGTGACGTCCACTTTTTAGTTCTTTAATGTTAATATCAAAGATAACCCCTTCAATGGCTACTTTAAATTCTTCTTCAATAATTGTTTCAATAGGTTTAATATTTTCAACGTGAATTGGCTTTCCTATTTGACATTTTTCAACACTACTGCCGTTATTATCTTGTTGTTTTGCTTTTTCAGCTTTTATTTTTTCAATTTTTTCTGTAGCTTCTTTAGCACTTTGTTGATCTTCTTCTTGAATATGTGCCTCTAATGAAGCAAGATCTTCATCTCTATTCGAATCATCAGTTTCAAATATTACTTTATCTATATCAAAGCCACATTTTTGAAATGCTTTTACTAAACTACCATTACATACTTTATCAAAATGATTTCTTTCAATATCATTTGAAGTCATTACTTTTAAAACATTACCTGACATAATTAAACGTTTTTGTTTAAGTTGACCCTTCACTTTTGGTGATAAAGCTGTGTGTTCAATACAATGTCCAAAATATTTAATCACATGTTCATCTTGATTCGATGTATTTTGAATTGTAAAATGCCAGTCCACATGTGCAATATCTTTAAACTCTTCTTTAATTGCATGAGTAAAGATTAAATAATCTTCATTTGAAAGAAAATAAGGTAACGTAATCTGAAATTCCCAACTTCTATTTTTATTTGATACATCTATTCGTGTGAGTTCACCTTTTTCAAGTATTTCTTTATCCAATTGATTTGAAATCTTAATTTGATCGGCAAGTACTCTAAATTTTTCCTGACTTGTCATTGCCACAAAGAATAACCACCTTATTTCGAACTTATCATTTACTTTAAAAAACTTGATTTATATTATACTACTTTCACATTTATTTTTCATGATTACAGTTTAACTAATAAAAACAATAAAAGAGGTTGGAAACAACAAAATGTTCCAACCATTTTTATTCATGTGCACCTATAGTTTTTCATAGAGTGAAGCAATGTGATTGTCTAATTCATTAACATGAACTTCTTCACTTTCACCCGTTTGACGCCCTTTAACTTCAACAATACCTTCACTTGCATTTTTACCTACAACAATTCTTATCGGTAAACCAATTAAATCAGCGTCATTAAATTTAACGCCTGCACGCTCTTTACGATCATCATAAAGTACATCATATTTAGATTGTAATTCTGAGTATAATTTATCTCCTAATTCAAGTTGTTCTTCTTTTTTAGGATTGATTGTAATTAAATGTAAATCAAATGGAGTGACTGACTTTGGCCAAATAATACCATTTTCATCATTATTTTGCTCAACAATCGCACTTAATGTTCTAGACACTCCGATACCATAGCAACCCATAATTAAAGGTTGCGCTTTACCTTGATTATCTAAAAATTTAGCATTCATTGCTTCAGAATATTTCGTTCCCAGTTTAAATACTTGTCCAACTTCAATACCTTCTGCAAATTTTGCATTTCCAGAACCATCACTTAACGGTTCACCTTCTAAAATAAATCTAAAGTCTCCGTATTCATCGATATTAAAATCACGCTCAACATTTGCATTAATATAGTGATAGCCATCTTCATTAGCACCTACCACTATGTTATTTAAATCTTTAACAAAATTATCAGCAATAATTTTAATGTCTTTATTATGAATAGGTCCTAATGAACCAGGATTTGCTCCAAGTAAATTTACAATTTCATCTTGAGTCGCCATTTCCACATTATCAGTTTCAAAGTATGCTTTCACCTTCACATCATTGAGCTCGTGATGGCCTCTTACTAAAAACATCATGAATTCTCCATCCACTTTGAAAATCATTGTTTTTACAATTTCATCAATTGGACGATTTAAAAAGTCAGCCAATTCTTGAGCTGTTTTAATATTTGGCGTTTCTATTTTTTCTAGTGATTTAATGTCTGTATGTTTCTCATTTGGATAATACTTAACTTCAGCTTTTTCAATATTTGCTGCATAATCACTATTTTCACTATACACAATCGTATCTTCACCAATTTCACTTAAAGCCATAAATTCATGTGTATGATTACCGCCAATAGCACCTGAATCAGCTACTACTGGACGCGCATTAATTCCAACACGTTTAAAAATACGACTATAAGCATTGTACATCTCTTGATATGTTTGATCTAATGATGCTTCATCAGCATGGAAAGAATAAGCATCTTTCATGATGAACTCTCTTCCACGTAATAAACCAAAACGTGGACGTTTTTCATCACGGAACTTAGATTGAATTTGGAATAATGTTAATGGTAATTGTTTATAAGACTTTAATTCGTCTCTAACGATAGAAGTCACTACTTCTTCGTGAGTAGGTCCTAAAGCAAATTCTCTTCCATTACGGTCTTTTAATCGCATTAATTCAGGACCATAAGCGCCCCAACGTCCCGACTCTTCCCAAAGTTCTGCTTGCTGCAATGCTGGCATTAAAATCTCAACTGCATCAATATTTTCCATTTCTTCACGAATGATTTTAGAAATATGATTTAGTACACGTGTTGCTAAGGGTAAATAACTATAAATACCACTTGTGCTTTGTTTAATTAAACCTGCTTTTAATAACAACTGATGACTTAAAGCCTCAGCTTCAGAAGGGACTTCTCTCATTGTTGGTATAAAGACTTTCGATTGTTTCATTTTTTATCCTCCTAAATTATAAGAAATAACGTTGTATATCATTCCAAGTGACTAAGACCATAATAATCACTACAAATATAGCTCCAACAGCAATAATTGCAGTTTCAGCTTTTTTGTTTACTGGTCTTCTAAATATCGCTTCATAAATAACAAATAAAATTCTACCACCATCTAAAGCTGGAATAGGTAATAAGTTCATAATCCCTAAGTTAACACTCAGCAATGCCGTATAGTATGTTAATGCAATAATACCTTGTTTTACTACAGAATCTACATTGTGATAAATACCCACTGGACCATTTAACATATCAAAAGTAAAGCCACCTGTGAAAATACTTCCAATCATTGTTCCAACTGCTTTAAAAATAAGTACACTTGCATCTAAAAATTGTTGTACGCCTAATGCTAATGGCTTAAATAGTGAATGTTCATTCGCAGGTTGAAAACCTAATACATAAGAAGTTTTAGAATTTAATTTTGTCTGTTTAATCACTTGTTTTTTAGGTGTAACATCTAGTGATTTGGTGTGACCATCTCGTACAATTTTAATTGTTGTTTGATGGTCTTTCGTTTTATTAAGTGCACTTTGAATATCGCTAAAATCGTTAATTTTATAGTGTCCAACTTGAACAATTTTATCTCCAGCTTTTAATCCAGCTTCTTGTGCTGGATAATTGTCTGCTAATTGTTTTACTGTAGGGGTAGGCGTACCTTGATAATAAGCTAAGCCAATAAATAGTACGAGAGCTAAAATAAAGTTAAATAATGGGCCCGCAAATAAAGTTAAAAACTTAGGTAATGGTTTTTTATGTGTAAATTGACGATGCCTTGGTGCAATTTGAATTAAACTACCATTTTCAACAAAGTAAGCTTTTTTAGCAATATTAAAATGATGTCTTTCATTATCATATGCTGTAATACCTTCAATATATAAATCATCTTTAAAATCACATCGTTTAACTTCAATCGCTTCAATTTTTTGGAATTTATGTTGATCATCTAAAATAATATGTGTAATTTCATCTTGTTCATTTAGTTTTATTTTAACATTCATTCCTGGCTGAACGGGTGGTTCTTCTAATCCATCTCCTGCCATTCTTACATACCCACCAACTGGAAGTAAACGTATTGTATATAACGTTTCATCTTTACGGAAACTGAAAATTTTGGGTCCCATTCCAATCGCAAATTCTGGACACATAATACCTGCACGTTTTGCAAAAAACATATGTCCATATTCATGTACTGTAACGAGTACACCAAATACGATAATAAATGAGACGATTGTGATTAAATAACTCACTTACAACACCTCAATTAATTTTAATATTTAAATTATCTAGAATATAAGATTTTAGATTTTAAATTTTATAATAATTTCTAGTATAAAAAAACAGTTTTAAAAAAAGAGCTATAAAGTACACGATTATATAATATTAATCAAATGTGAACTCAATAACTCCTCAATTATATCATTATATGCTTTTCATAAATAAAAAAAACGTTAATTTTTTATTACATTTGTAGTAATAGAATGTTTAACAGTGGTAAAACAAACATAAAGCTATCAAATCTATCTAAAATACCGCCATGTCCTGGCAAGATTCTGCCTGAATCTTTAACACCAAAATGACGTTTAAAACCAGATTCTACTAAGTCACCTAATTGACCAAATACACTTAAAATAATTGTAATTAATAATAACAGCCAAATATTTAGATGAAAATCTACAAAAAACATCATTACAAGTGGAACAATTAAACTACAAATGAGTCCTCCAATAAAACCTTCAATCGTTTTGTTTGGACTAATAACTGGCCATAGTTTGTGTTTCCCCATTAATCGTCCAAATATATATGCGCCAGTATCTGTTAACCATACGATTAAAAATGCAAAAAGTATATAATGTAAACCATAAGAACGTGTAGCATAAAAATACATAAATCCTATTCCAACGTATGCTACAGACATTAAACAAAATGCAGCGTCCATAAAGCTAAATCTGTTTTTCGAAAGTACAGTATAACTTAATAGTATGAAGCTCATTGCAATTAAACTTTTTAATTGAACATCACTCACCCAATCTCCGGCAGACTGAGGAAGCATAATAATAATAAGCGCTATAGCACTGAAAATACCTGGAATTGATAAAAATTTAATCATATTCATATTTAACAATTCTTTTAAAGCAATGAGCGCCAGCAAATAAGCAAAAAGCATTAAAATAGTTCCACCTTTTAATAATATAGGTAGAAAAATAAGCAATGCTATAATCGCGGTCAATGTTCTTACTTTCATAATTTACTCCTCACTTAATCCTCCAAAACGTCTTTGGCGAGATTGATATATTTTTATACATTGTTTTAATTCTTCACCATCAAAGTCTGGCCATAACTTCTCATTAAAAATAAATTCACTATACGAAGCCTGCCAAATTAAGAAGTTACTAAGGCGTTGTTCTCCAGATGTACGTATTAATAAATCTGGATCTGGATCTGGATGGGTCATTAAATGTTTGGAAATCATCAATTCATCAATATCATCACTGTTTTGACCATTACGTTGAAGTTCATCATAAATTGATTTCATACTTTGAACAAGTTCAGCTCGTCCACCATAATTAATGGCAAATACTAATTTCAAGCCTGTATTATTTTTGGTTTTTTCTTTAGCATAATTAATCGCCTCAATTGTTGATTGGGGTACTGCATCTAAAAAACCAATAGTTTCTATCTTAACATTTTTCTCTATAAGTTCTGGTAGAAATGTTTTTAAAAAATTCACAGGTAAATTCATGATATAATTAACTTCACTTTCAGGTCTTGACCAATTTTCCGTTGAAAAAGCGTATAAAGTTAAATATTTAATACCTAAATGACTTGCTTCACGTGTCACTTTTTTTATGGTTTGCATACCTTCATAGTGACCTTTAATTCTAGGCATTTTACGCTTTTTTGCCCAACGACCATTTCCGTCCATGATAATTGCTATATGTTCAGGTAAATTATGTATATCTAAATCATCATTTTGATTGATTTTAGTCTTATTTCTTTTTATTAGCTTTCTAAACATGGTCTTTCCTCCGAGCCTGATCATTTCTGTTATATTATATAGGTTATTTAAGAAATCATCTATCATTTTATCATACTAAATAATGGCATTGAATAAGCAAATTAAAAAACTGTACCAAAGTCTGACTTGGCACAGTTTAGACTAAAACAATTTATAATCTTGTCATAGAAGAGTATGATGAAATATTAAACAGACATAATATCTTTTTCTTTTTCATCAACTAAATTATCAATTTCTTTAATTGAATTGTCTGTTACTTTTTGAACATCTTCTGTTTGGCTTCTTAAATCATCTTCAGTAATGTCTCCATTTTTTTCGTCTTTTTTCAATTGATCATTGATATCACGACGAATATTACGGATTGAAACTTTTGAATCTTCACCGATTTTTTTAACATTTTTAACTAATTCTTTACGACGTTCTTCAGTTAAAGCAGGAACAGTGATACGAATAACTTCACCGTCACTAGTAGGGTTCACACCTAGGTTAGCAGCAATAATCGCTTTTTCAATATCAGCTACAGATGATTTATCATATGGAGAAATGACAAGTAAGCGTGCTTCAGGCACGTTTATACTCGCTAACTGTTGAACTGGTGTTGGGGCACCATAATAATCAACATTTACTCCGTTTAATAAATTAGAATTCGCTCTACCCGCACTAATATTAGCTAATTCACGTGATAAATTTTCAATTGATTTTTTCATTCTAGATTTTGTATCTTGAATTATCTCACTCATACATTTACACCTCTAATTATTTAGTAATTAATGTACCAATTTTTTCGCCCATAACGGCACGTTTAATATTGCCTTCTTCCATAATAGAGAATACATTTAATGGAATGTTATTATCCATACAGAATGAAGAAGCAGTTGAATCCATAACTTGTAGGCCTTCTTGTAACATTTGAATATGTGTTAGATGATCATATTTTACAGCATTTTTATCAATTTTTGGGTCGGCAGAATACACACCATCAACATTATTTTTACCCATTAAAATGACATCGGCCTCTACTTCAGCTGCACGTAGTGCTGCAGTTGTGTCAGTAGAGAAGTATGGATTACCAATACCAGCTGCAAAAATAACTACGCGTTTTTTCTCTAAATGTCTAATTGCGCGACGACGAATATAAGGCTCAGCAACCTGTTTCATTTCAATTGAAGTTAATACTCGTGTATCACAATCTAATTGCTCTAAACTATCTTGTAATGCCAATGCATTCATTACAGTAGCAAGCATGCCCATATAATCAGCTGTACCACGGTCCATGCCTAAATCGCTACCTGTTTTACCTCTCCAAATATTACCGCCACCAACGATAACAGCTATTTCACAATCCATTTTAGCTACTTCAGCGACTTGTTTTGCTACACTTTTAATGATGATAGGATTGATACCAAAACCTTTTTCACCTGCAAGTGCTTCACCACTAAGTTTCAGTACTACACGTTTATATTTAGAAGTCTGCGCCATTATTTTTTCCTCTCTATGATTAATGATATGTAATATATACAAGTAAAGAAGACACTAATGGTCTTCTATAATAAAAGAATTTTATTATATAGAATTCCTTAAAGGTGTCTTCTTTCTTGTTAGAATAATGTGAACAAATTATTTCATTTGACCTTTAACTTCATCAGCAAAGTTTTCTTCGCGTTTTTCCATACCTTCGCCTACTTCATAACGTACGAAGTCAGCTAATTTACCGCCTTTAGATTTTAAGAAAGCTTCAACTGTTTGATCTGGGTCTTTAACGAAGTTTTGGTCAACAGCACAAATTTCTTGAAGATATTTACGTAAACGACCTTCAACCATTTTTTCAACGATATTTTCAGGTTTACCTTCATTTAATGCTTGTTGTTTTAATACTTCTCTTTCGTGATTAATTTCTTCGTCACTTACTTGGTCTGAAGAAACATATTTAGGATTAATTGCAGCGATGTGCATTGCTACATCTTTAGCTGCTTCTTCATCAGTAGAACCTTCAACAACAGTCAATACACCGATACGTCCACCCATGTGTAAGTATGCACCAAAAGCATCGTTATCAGATTTAGTTCTAATAGCAAAACGACGGATGCTTAATTTTTCACCGATTGTTGAGATAGCCTCTTTCATTCTTTCATCAACTGTTTGACCACTTGCTAATTTAGTTTCTAATAAAGCTTCTACTGTTTCAGCTTTACTTTCAAGGATTTGATTAGCAATTTCTTTAACTAATTCTTGGAATCCTTCGTTTCGAGCAACGAAATCAGTTTCAGAGTTAATTTCAACGATTGCTGCTTCATTACCTTTTACTTCTACATGTACTAAACCTTCAGCAGCGATTCGATCAGCTTTTTTAGCTGCTTTAGCAATACCTTTTTCACGTAAGTAGTCGATTGCTTTATCGATATCTCCATCAGTTTCAGTTAGCGCTTTTTTACAATCCATCATACCTGCGCCAGTTCTTTCACGTAATTCTTTAACAAGTTTTGCTGAAATTGCCATTAATTATTCCTCCAATATGTCTAATTGTAATAATAGATGATATTTAAATATTACCATTAAAGGTACTATTATTTCCAATACTCTATTACGATTTATTAATAATTTTTTAAATTAAGGTTATTTTAAAAATAAAATCTGATTTAAAAGTATAATTGAATATTTATCTTTTATATTTATACCCAATTTACTATCCATTTTAAATAAATATTTTAAAAAAAGGGCGATAAGCATTACATCTTATCACCCATTTAAACTATATCTTAGTTTGATTCAACAGTAGTATTTTCTTCAGTTGATTCTGCTTTTTGAGTTTCTTCACTTTCATCTAAATCGATGTTTTGTTCTGCAGCTACTTCATCGTTTGAAATACCTTGTTGACCTTCTAAGACAGCGTCAGCCATTTTACCAGTTAATAATTTAACGGCACGAATAGCATCATCATTCGCTGGGATAACATAGTCGATTTCATCAGGATCACAGTTAGTGTCAACGATACCAACGATAGGGATATTTAATTTACGTGCTTCAGCAATCGCATTGCGCTCTTTACGAGGGTCAACTACGAATAATGCTTGAGGCATAGATTTCATATCACGAATACCGCCTAAGAATTTGATTAAACGGTCATATTCTTTTTTAAGTTCAACAACTTCTTTTTTAGGTAAAACGTCAAATAAACCGTTTTCTTCCATTTTTTCAATTTCAGAAATACGTTTAATACGTTTTGAGATTGTTTTATAATTAGTTAAGATTCCACCTAACCATCTTTGGTTAACGTAGAATTGACCAGCACGTTCTGCTTCAGCTTTAACTGATTCTTGTGCTTGTTTTTTAGTACCTACGAATAAGACTTTACCGCCATCTTCAGATACTTGTTTTAAGAAGTTATAAGCTTCTTCAACTTTTTTTACTGTTTTTTGTAAGTCAATGATATAAATACCATTTCTTTCAGTAAAGATATATTTTTTCATTTTTGGGTTCCAACGGCGTGTTTGGTGACCGAAGTGAACACCGGCTTCTAGTAATTGTTTCATTGAAATTACTGCCATGTTAAATTCCTCCTATTGGTTAATTACCTCCATAGTAAACTAATATAAAGACAATACTTAAGACTGCACCCTTTATATTTACATTCACTACGTGTGTATTGGCTTTATAGCCGTCAATAATAATATCATATCTAGAATCATTACGCAACATTTTTTAACTGCATAAAATAAAAAACTACTATCTTAATTTTAATAGATAGATAGTAGTTTTAAAAAATATTTATTCACTTCGATTAAGTTCATCTAAGAATTTTTCTTTTTTAACTTTAATAAATGTACCTTTCATGCCAAGCGATCGTGATTCTATTACACCAGCACTTTCTAATTTACGTAACGCATTTACAATTACAGAACGTGTAATACCTACTCTATCTGCTACTTTAGATGCAATTAATAGACCTTCATTACCACCAAGTTCCTCAAAAATATGTTCAATCGCTTCTTTTTCAGAATAAGATAATGAATTGATTGCCATTGTAATAGCAGCTTTATCACGTGCTTCTTTCTCAACTTCATTATGTTTCTCACGTAAAATTTCCATACCAATAACAGTTGCAGCGTATTCGCCAAGCACTAAATCATTTTCATTAAAGTCATCTTTAACTCTTCCTAGAATCAGTGTACCTAAGCGTTCGCCTCCCCCTAAAATCGGGAAGATGGTTGTTCTACTATTAATAAATACATCTCTGTGTTCTGGAGGGAATACTGTCAAGTCTGAATCAATATCAATATTCGCTTCAGTTTGTTGAACTTGCATAAGTAGTTCAGTGTATTCACTTGGAATATGTTTACTTTCAGTCAACATATTACTAATTCGTTCACTCTTTAAAAGTTCATTTAAACTTGAACCTAAAATTTTACCTCTACGAGAAACGATGAAGACATTTGTAACAGTTACATTACTAATAGTCTGAGCAACATCTTTAAAGTCTACCGCAATGCCTTTATGTTTTTGTAATAATGTATTTAATTCTCTAGTTTTAGATAATAAGCTCATAAAATTTCTCCTTTATTTATATTATAAAATAAATGCACTTAAATCTTTGTTTGTTGAAATAGATTTCAACTTATCATCAACATACTGTGGTGTTATATCTACTACTGCATTTGGCATATTTGGTGCTTCAAAAGATAAATCTTCTAACATTTTTTCTAAAATAGTGTGTAATCGACGTGCACCAATATTGTCTGTATCTTGATTCACTTGATATGCCATTTCAGCTAATCGTGTTATCGCTTCATCAGAGAAGTTGACCGTAACTTCTTCAGTTTTTAACAGTGCTTCATACTGCTTTATAAGAGATAACTTAGGTTCAGTCAATATTCTATAGAAATCATTGACTGTTAAGCTTTCAAGTTCAACTCGAATTGGAAAACGCCCTTGTAACTCAGGAATCAAGTCACTTGGTTTAGAAACATGGAAAGCGCCAGCACCAATAAATAGCATGTGCTCAGTATTTACAGTACCATACTTAGTTTGAATCATGCTACCTTCAAGGATTGGTAATATATCTCTTTGAACACCTTGTCTTGATACATCTTGACCACTATTGGAATTGTTTGTAGCGACTTTATCAATCTCATCGATAAAGATAATTCCCATTTGTTCTGCTAATTCTAAAGCTTCTTGATTAGCAGTTTCTTGATCAATTAATTCATCTGCAAAATCATCAGTAAGAATTTTACGTGCTGTTTTTACTGGTACTTCTCTTTCTACTTTTCGTTTAGGCATCAATTGATTCATCATATCTTGCATTTGTTGATTTTGACTCGTGCCTAACATTCCTAATGCGCCAGGGTCTTGTTCAACTTTGATTCTAACTTTTTCTTCTTCTAGCTTACCTGCTAAAAGTTGTTGTCTTATTTCTGACCGTTTTGTTTTGATTTCTTCTGTAGGGGCTTCTTCTTCCTCGTCATTCTGATTAAAATTAGGAATAGCACCACCTAAAAGAGATTCAAGTGGATTATTATTTTGAGCTGCTTTTTTCTTCATACTAGGAACAAGTAATTTTACTAATTTTTCATTAGCTTTTTGTGTTGCTTCATCTTCAACTAATGATTTCTTTTGCTCTTTTACGAGTCTTACAGACACGTCCACCAAGTCTCTAACCATACTTTCTACATCACGTCCAACATATCCAACTTCAGTGAATTTTGTAGCTTCTACTTTAATGAATGGTGCACCTACGACTTTTGCCATACGGCGTGCAATTTCTGTTTTACCTACACCAGTTGGGCCAATCATTAAAATATTTTTGGGTGCAATTTCTTGCTTAGTTTCTTCATCAAGAAGACTTCTTCTGTATCTATTTCTTAACGCGATTGCTACTTTACGTTTTGCATCTTCTTGACCTACAATATATTCGTCCAATTTAGATACGATATCTTTAGGTGTTAATTTTATACCGTTTGCATCCATTTACTATTACCTCCACCTTAATGTATGTCCATATCAATTCATTTCCGTTTTGTTTATATATGTTATTTATAAAGTCTCAACAATAATATTATCATTTGTAAATACACAAATATCTGAAGCCACTTTTAAGCTTTCATATGCCATTTCTTTAGCAGTCATATGTGAAGCATGACGTTTAAGTGCTCTTCCTGCACTTAATGCATAGTTTCCTCCTGAACCAATAGCGATTAAATCATCGTCAGGCGCAATGACTTCACCTGTACCACTTACCACTAAAATACCATCTTTATCCATTACGATAAGCATGGCTTCCAGTTGACGTAATTGCTTATCTCCACGCCATTCTTGAGCAAGTTCTACAGCAGCGCGTTCTAAATTACCGCTAAATTGTTGTAATTTAGTTTCAAATTTTTCAAATAATGTAAATGCATCGGCTACGCTTCCTGCAAATCCTGCTAACACTTTACCTTCGTATAAGCGTCTTACTTTTCTAGCTGTTTGCTTCATAATTACTTGTTCACCAAGTGTAACTTGACCGTCTCCAGCCATTGCCGCTTCTCCATTGTGTCTTACAGCATATATCGTTGTAGCATGTAATGATGTCTTACTCATTTATTTACTCTCCTTTTTTGCTCGAGGATGTGCATTTAAATACACTTTGCGCAATTGTTGATTAGATACATGTGTATACTTACCAGTTGTAGAAAGGTTAACGTGTCCTAATAAAGATTGAACTGTTCTTAGGTCTGCACCTTGATTCAATAAATGTGTAGCAAATGTATGTCTTAATTTATGAGGGTGGATTTCAGTTACCCCCGCTGTACGTTTAACTACATCATTGAGAAGATATCTAATACCTCTCTCAGTAATAGGATCACCTTTCATATTAACAATTAAATAAGGATGACTTTTACCTTTAAGTGGTTTGAATTTTTCTAAATATTGTTCAATACTTTGTCTACAAAACTCTCCAAAAGGCACAAATCGTTCTTTATTTCCCTTACCCAATACCTTTACCCCTGGAAGATTCATATCTAAATCCATACCCTTTATATTCACAAGTTCTGAAACACGAATGCCTGTTGCATATAATAATTCAATTACTACTCTATCTCTTAATCCTTTTTTTGCATCGTTTGAAACAGTATTAAATAATGCTTCCATTTCTTCTTCATAAAAAAATTGAGGAAGATATTGCTCTTTCTTAGGATGTACAAGTTGTATAAAAGGATTATTTACAGATGTATCTTGAGTCATCCAGAACTCATAAAATGTTCTTAATGTTGATATTTTTCTTGATACAGTAGTACGTTTCAAATTATTGGAATATAAATAACTTAGATAATTTCTTGCATCTTTATATTCAAACGTTCTTAAATTTAACAGTTCTTGTTCTAAAAACTGATTAAATTGAGCTAAATCGTCATGATACGCTTTTAATGTATGGTCGGAGAAATTTCTTTCAACTTTAAGCATATTCAAAAATTTCTTTTGGATTTCTTCCACTAAAAATCCCCTCCATCATATGCATTGTAGCATATAAACTGAGGGGGACTAAAATAATTAGCTATAGAATTCAAAATCTTTTGAGAATTTGTGAATAATTTAAAAATTCCTTCAAAATATTTTATTATAATTTAAATCTATAACGTTTTTTTGAAATTTTCTAAATAGTCTAGTGCACGATATGCTTGTGCTTCATAACGTTCTTTTTTATCTTTAATGCGGCGATCAAGTGACGGCAATAAACCAAAGTTAGCATTCATTGGTTGGAAGTTTTTTTCATTTTTAGCATGAGAAATATAATAAGCCATACTGCCTATCATTGTTTCTCTTGGAAAAATCACTTCTCCTTTTCCAAGTAACTTATGCGCTAAATTGATACCTGCTACAAGTCCACTTGCTGCACTTTCAACATATCCTTCCACACCTGTCATTTGTCCTGCAAATTGAATTCTATCATTATTAATTAATTCATATTTTTCATTTAAAACATCAGGTGAATTAATGAAGGTATTTCTATGCATCACACCATATCTAACAATATCAACATTTTCTAAACCTGGAATTAATTGAATGACTTCTTTTTGAGCGCCCCATTTTAAATGTGTTTGAAAGCCGACAATATTATAAAGCGTACCAGCCGCGTCATCTTGACGTAATTGCACTACTGCATATGGACGTTTACCAGTTTTAGGGTCTTCTAATCCTACTGGTTTCATTGGACCAAATAGTAATGTTTTACGACCTCTACCAGCCATCACTTCAAATGGCATACATCCTTCAAAATATTTTTCTTTTTCAAATTCATTTACAGGTGCAACTTCAGCTTCTAATACCGCATCATAAAAACGATTGAATTCTTCTTCAGTCATAGGGCAATTTAAATATGCTGCTTCACCTTTATCATAGCGTGATTTCAAATAGACTTTATCCATATCAATTGAATCTTTTTCAATGATTGGAGCTGCTGCATCGTAGAAATATAGTTGATCTTTACCTGTAATTTCTACAATTTCTTTAGCTAAATGTTCAGTTGTTAACGGGCCTGTTGCAATGATTGTATGTCCTTCTGGAATACTGTGAATTTCTTTATTCAAAACAGTTACATTAGGATGATTTTTCAATGTATCTGTAATATAACCAGCAAAGTCATGTCTATCTACTGCTAATGCACCACCAGCTGGAACTCTAGCTTTATCAGCTGCTGCGATGATTAATGAATCTAAACGTCGCATTTCTTCTTTAAGCACACCTACACCATTTGTTAATGCATTACCACGTAGTGAATTAGAACATACTAACTCAGCAAATTTATCTGTATGATGGGCAGGCGTTTGTTTAACAGGACGCATTTCGATTAAATTCACTTTAATACCACGTTCTGCTAATTGATAAGCTGCTTCTGAACCAGCTAATCCTGCGCCTATAACATTAACAGTTTGACTCATATACATTCTCCTTTAATAAAACTCTATTTTTGTACTTCTTCTTTATAGTCACAATTAGAACAAATCACTTGAGAACTACGTCCTTTTTTATGTTGCATCAAGTAATGATTACATTTTGGACAATCTCTTCCTATTGGTTTATCCCAAGAAATAAAATCACACTCTGGATAATTCGAACAACCATAAAATAATCTATTTTTCTTAGATTTTCTCTCAACTACATCGCCATCTTTGCATTTTGGACAAGTGACACCAATAGTTTTAACAATAGCTTTTGTATTTCGACAATCTGGGAAATTCGAGCACGCCATAAATTTACCATAACGTCCCATTTTTATTACCATAGGAGCTCCACATACTTCACAATCTTCGCCGGCTGGTTCATCTTTAATTTCAACTTTTTCCATTTCTTCCTCTGCACGTGCAACATCTAATTTAAAACTACCATAGAAATTATCGATAACTTTTCTCCAACCGATATCACCTTCAGCAATTTTATCGAGCAAGGTTTCCATATTAACTGTAAATTCAACATCAATAATTTCTGGGAAGTAATCCTTCACTTGCTCATACACGATTTCTCCTAGTTCAGTTGGTACAAAACGTTTACTTTCAAGTTTAACATAATTACGTTTTTGAATTGTGTCAATCGTTGGAGCATATGTTGAAGGTCTACCAATTTTTAATTCTTCTAATGTTTTAACTAATCGTGCCTCTGTGTATCGTGGAGGTGGTTGAGTGAAATGTTGTGCCGGTTCAATTTGTGTTGCAGTTACTTTGTCACCTTGATTTAATTTTGGTAATTTATTTTCTTTATCATTATCTTTGTCATCTTTTGCTTCAACATATAATGTCATAAAGCCTTTAAATTTGATTGTTTGTCCATTTGCTCTAAATTTAATGTCATTTTGTGTTACATCTAAAGCCACAGTATCTAAAACTGCAGGAGCCATTTGACTTGCTACAAAACGTTCCCAAATTAATTTATACAAGCGATGTTGATCACGTGTTAAATATGCTTTCATTTCATCTGGTGTACGTAATGTACTTGTTGGACGAATAGCTTCATGGGCATCTTGATCCCCTTGTTTACCTTTTGTTTTACGGTTTGAAGTATACTCAGTACCATACTTCTCTTCAATATATGATTTTGCTTCATCTTTAGCAGTTTGTGAGATTCGTGTTGAATCTGTTCTCATATATGTGATTAATCCAACTGTACCTTGTCGTTTCAAATCGATACCTTCATATAATTGCTGTGCTAACATCATAGTCTTACGTGCTTTAAAATTAAGTTTACG
This sequence comes from Staphylococcus sp. HMSC14C01, assembly GCF_001808085.1. Lineage (NCBI taxonomy): Bacteria > Bacillati > Bacillota > Bacilli > Caryophanales > Staphylococcaceae > Staphylococcus > Staphylococcus sp. HMSC14C01. The sequence continues at coordinate 185,986 of NZ_KV792048.1, read as the reverse complement.
TGCTGCTTCTTGTTGTAACGTAGACGTTGTAAATGGATTTGCAGGGTATCTCGTTTTTTCTTTTTTATTTACATTAGTGATTTCAAATTCATCACCATTTAATTCGGATGTAATTTTTTCAACATCTTTTTTTGTTTTTAATTTATACGGTTTGTTTTTATAATGTAAGAATTTAGCAGTGAACTTTGATTTTTTATATCTAAATTCACCTTCAATTGACCAATATTCTTCTGGTTTAAAATTACGGATTTCATTTTCACGGTCAATGACTAATCTTAAAGCAACTGATTGTACTCGACCAGCTGACAATCCTTTTTTTACTTTCTTCCATAGTACTGGAGAAATATTATAACCTACAAGTCTATCTAAAATACGACGCGCTTGTTGTGCATCAACTAAATTCATTTCAATACCACGAGGATGTTTAAAACTTTCTTTTACTGCATCCTTAGTGATTTCATTAAATACAACTCTGTTTTCTTTTGATTCTTCAAGTTCTAAAATTTTTGATAAATGCCAAGCAATCGCTTCACCTTCGCGGTCAGGGTCACTAGCTAAGAAAACTTTTTTAGCTTTTTTCGCATATTTTTTTAAATCTTTAACAACAGGACCTTTACCTCGAATAGTTATATATTTTGGTTCATAGTTATCTTCTACGTCTACACCCATTTGACTTCTTGGTAAATCTCGTACGTGTCCCATAGAAGCAATAACTTTATATCGTTTACCTAAATATTTTTCAATGGTTTTCGCTTTTGCAGGCGACTCAACGATGACTAAATTATCTGCCAAAGTGAATTCCCCCTTGCTTTTTCAATTACTAAAGATAAATGATAAACGGTTAATTTTGTTTTTGTCAATATTTTAATCCAATATAGATATTTTTTTGTGAAATATCCTTTGAATTTTCACAATTAATTATTTATATATTTAATCGTTTAAAAAGCGATAATCATATAATATATCTTCTGCTTCTGAAACAATCATTGCACCTTCTTGAGCACGTAATAAATTTCCTTTTGTCAAAGGATTAAACATCGATCCAGGCAGTACATAAACATTTCTATTTTGATCTAAAGCACAATCTATTGTAATTTGACTACCACTTTTAATTTTAGCTTCAGTAATTAATACACCACGAGACAACCCGCTTATCAGACGATTTCTTTCAGGGAATTGATATTTGTTTATTTTTGTTAAAGGAGGATATTCACTTATGACTAAACCAGTTTCTTCAATTATATTGCGTAACTTTCGTGTTTCCTTTGGATAATGATTTAAATGACCAAAACCTAGAACTGCAATAGTTGGAAGATGATGTTTTAATGCGAATTGATGAGCTATGCTATCAGCACCTTTCGCTAAACCGGATACAATCGTTAGTGGAATATTTATAAAGTGAGGAAATAGATAATCTAGTGCACACTTAGAATAATTTGTGGCCTCACGTGAACCTACAACACCTAAAGTATACGTAGATGATAATAAATGTATATTTCCACGATAAAATAATATAAAAGGATAGTCGTAAATAGTTTTAAGCAATGAAGGATATTGAGAAGAAAATGAAGTAACATAGTTAACCTGATATCTAGAAAGTTGGGTTTGAATATAATCGTAAGAAATCTCTGTTAATTGAGTAAAACGCTTCTTTTTTAAATATAGAGATTCCCATTCATTGATCATTTCAAATTGATCATGTTCATTAACATTGAAAAATTTTGGAAATACATTGAGTAAATGATGAATATGTTGGGTCGTATACCCTATCCATCTCATTTTTAATAAAATAAAATCATTCATGAAGTAAATGTCTCCTTTTAATTTATTATACCGTGAATCATTAACAGTAAAATTTCATTTATAAGACAAATTTGATATATAAATGTAAGGAGTAATAATATTAAAAGATTATGTATACTTTTTGATTTCATAACATGTGAAAAATAGAGCGTTCAGTCATTTATAATATATTGTAGTCTACGATATATATAAGAAAAACTGCCAACAAATTTCAGTAATTGTTGACAGTTTGAATTCAATTATTAATTACATAATTGCTACTTCACTGTTAATAGTTCTTCATAAATGCCTGCTTCTTTTGCCGCTTCAATTAGTGTTGTACCAATTTCTGATGGTGTATCTGCTGTTTTAACACCACATTCATTAAGCGTTTTAATTTTTTCTGCAGCAGTTCCTTTACCACCTGAGATGATTGCACCTGCATGGCCCATACGTTTTCCTGGAGGTGCTGTTTGTCCACCAACAAAACCAACCACTGGTTTAGTCATGTTTGCTTTGACCCATTCAGCTGCTTCTTCTTCAGCAGTACCACCGATTTCGCCAATCATAACAACAGCTTTTGTTTCTTCATCTTCATTAAATGCTTTAAGTACATCGATAAAGTTTGTACCGTTAACTGGGTCCCCACCGATACCTACTGCTGTGGTTTGACCAATACCTTCTTCAGTTAGTTGATGTACTGCTTCATATGTTAAAGTACCTGAACGAGAAACAACACCTACATGTCCTTTTTTATGAATATAACCTGGCATGATACCAATTTTACATTCATCTGCTGTAATTACACCAGGACAGTTCGGTCCAACTAAACGTGTTTTTCTACCCTCTAAATAACGCTTCACTTTAATCATATCAACAACTGGAATATGTTCAGTAATACAGATCACCATATCTAATTCTGCATCAGCTGCTTCTAAAATTGAATCTGCAGCAAATGGTGCTGGTACGTAAACTACTGATACGTTAGCACCTGTTTCTTTTTTAGCTTCCGCTACTGTATTATACACTGGCACGCCTTCAACAACTTGTCCACCTTTACCTGGTGTTACCCCTGCGACAATTTGTGTGCCATAATCAAGCATTTGTTTTGTATGGAAAAGGGCAGTAGACCCTGTAATACCTTGCACCATTACCTTAGTATTCTTATCTATAAATACACCCATTTTAGTGTTCCCATCCTTTCCTTACGCTTCTTTAACAAGTTTAACAATTTGTTGTGCACCTTCAGCCATTGTTGCTGCTGGTTCAATTGCTAGACCGGATTCATTTAAAATCTCTTTACCACGTTTAACGTTTGTGCCTTCTAAACGAACAACTAAAGGTAAAGTTAATTCGACTTCTTTAACTGCTGCTACAATACCTTCTGCAATCACATCACATTTCATAATTCCACCGAAGATATTTACAAAAATACCTTTAACATTATCATCACCCAAGATGATTTTGAATGCTTCAGTTACTTTTTCTTTTGTAGCACCGCCACCAACGTCTAGGAAGTTAGCTGGATTACCACCGAAATGATTAATTGTATCCATTGTAGCCATGGCTAATCCGGCACCATTAACCATACAACCAATGTCACCATCTAAGGCAATATATGATAAATCATATTTAGATGCTTGAATTTCTTTTGGATCTTCTTCTTCTAAATCGCGTAATTCTAAAATATCTTTATGTCTGAATAATGCATTATCATCAAAATTTAATTTCGCATCTAAAGCTAAAACATCACCATCACCCGTTGTTACAAGTGGATTAATTTCAACAATAGAACAATCTTTTTCAACAAAAACATTATATAAAGAAAGTAAGAATTTTGCTGCTTTATTTACAGATTCTTTTGGAATATTAATATTGAATGCAATACGACGTGCTTGGAAAGGTGATAACCCTATCACTGGATCGATTGTTTCTTTAAAGATTTTTTCTGGCGTTTTAGCTGCAACTTCTTCAATTTCAGTTCCACCTTCTTCAGAAGCCATCAATGTAATACGATCAGTAGCACGATCAATGACAAAGCCTACATAATATTCTTTTTGAATATCACAACCTTCTTCGATATATAAGCGTTTAACTTCTTTACCTTCAGGTCCAGTTTGATGCGTTACTAATTGCTTGCCTAATAATTCATTAGCATAAGTTTCAACTTCAGACAGTGATTTAGCAATTTTAACTCCACCTGCTTTACCTCTACCCCCAGCGTGAATTTGTGCTTTCACTACATAAACATCTGAATTTAATTCTTTTGCCTTTTCCACCGCTTCTTCAGCAGTAAATGCTACACGTCCTTCTGGAACGGCTACACCCATAGCACGAAATATTTCTTTACCTTGATACTCGTGGATATTCATCTTCCATCCTCCTGTTTCTTAGGTTAAATTCACTTTAATTATAGAAAATGTAAGCGCTTTTGTAAACTGAAAGTGTTATACTTTTTGCAATAGTTTTTAAATTCAAATAATTTTATTTTTATTTAATTATATCATTGATTTAACAGGCTCAAACGTTTTACGATGATATGGCGTTATGCCTAATTGTTTTAATCCTTGAAGGTGTGATTTAGTGCCATATCCTACATTTTTTTCAAAATCATAACCAGGATATTTCAGTGCTACTTCCGCCATTAAACCATCCCTATATTCTTTTGCCATGATACTAGCAGCAGCAATAGAAACACTTTTAGCATCTCCTTTAATAATAGAAGTTTGAGGAATTGCATTATCCAATGTCATAGCATCAATAAGTAAATGGTTAGGTTGTTCTGTTAATTGATTAATAGCACGTTTCATAGCTAATTTGGTTGCGTTGTAAATATTGAACTCATCAATTTCTTCAGCGCTTGCTATCCCGTAAGCATAATCATAAACGCCTTCTTTTAATTGTTCGTTAAGTATTTTTCGCTTTGTTGCTGAAACTTTCTTCGAGTCATCTAATCCTAAATATTGATGTTCTTTATTTAAAATGACTGCACAAGCTACAACAGGCCCAGCAAGTGGACCACGACCTACTTCATCAATCCCACATATTAAAGCATTAGGATTGTCCTTTAATATTTCATTTTCATATTTATTCATTTGTTGATAATGTTCTCGTGTTTCTTGATCTTTTAAAAGCTGTTTACGACGTCGTACTATATTTTGCTGTACCCCTTTTCTTGTATCACTCATTAATTCATGTTGTTCAAGTGCTTCAATTGAATCAATTGTGTCTAATAATGCTTTAATCTCTTTAATTGTTTGAGGCATAATCTAAGTCCCCTTTCATTTCTGAATAAATATCAAAACAATAAGTTCCAATTTTAGCATTACGCACATCATTAATAATCAATTCGATGACAGCCTCGTAATCGACTTCATTTCCTTTTTGTAATAACCCACGTCGACGTCCAATAGCATCAAACCATTCTAAAATTTCTGCATCAGTTTCTACATCAATATTGTAATGATTCTTCAATCCTTCAATATCATGTTTAATTAAGAAGTGTAAACCGTATATTGCTACTTCATCTAAGTGTACGATACTATCTTTAATGGCACCAGTAAGGCTTAGTTTTTTACCTACAGTTTCATCTTCAAATTTAGGCCATAAAATACCTGGCGTATCTAGTAGTTGTAATGCTTTACCTACTTTAATCCATTGTTGTTGTTTCGTTACTCCCGGCTTATTTCCTGTTTGAGCAATATTTTTTTTAGCTAACTTATTAATTAATGTAGATTTCCCCACATTAGGTATACCAACAATCATGGCACGTATTGCTCTAGGTTTAAGTCCTTTCGCTTTTTCTTTCTCAAATTTTTCTTTAGTCGCTTCAATTGCAGCATATTCTACACCTTTTAAATTTTTGCCGTGTTTCGCATCAACTGCTACAGGATAAAAACCTTTATCAGTAAAGAAATGTTCCCACTTTTGCATTTCATTTAAATTCGACATATCTTTTTTATTTAAAATAACTACGCGTGGTTTTTGTTTAATGACATCATCAATCATTGGATTTCTTGAACTATACGGTATACGTGCGTCAACAAGTTCAAATACCACATCTACTTTCTTAAGTTGTTCTGTCACTTCTCTTTTGGCCTTTGCCATATGCCCTGGATACCATTGAATCACCATGACATTCACCCTACTTTCATTAAATTTATTTCAACTGTTCGATTATAATCAATATTTAAAATCTTCACTACTATTATCAATTCTATTATATTTTAACATGCTATTTCATATTCATTAAATCGCTAATATTAAAAACAAATTTCTAATTTTTTATAAAACATATAAATACTTTTATTAAGAAGTTTAATACTCTACAATTTAGTATGTAGTCATTTTTTAATTATGAATAGTACATTCTAACTATAGAGGTTTAATATGAAAAAATTCTTTACTTATCTAGGACTTTTTATAGCACTGTCCATCATAGGACATAGTTATGTCATTTATCGTTTTATTCACGATGGCATTTTATTTACAGGTCCAAATGATGGAATGGAACAAATGGTTCCAATTCAAATGTATTTATTTGATAAATGGAGTAGTGGCAATTTGTTTTATTCCACTGATTTTGGATTAGGTGGCGATTTCTTTACAGATCTTAGTTACTACTTCTCCACAAATATTTTATTTATAATAAATGTAGTATTTATTGCACTTATTAAAATTTTTATTCCTTTACATACGCATAATGTATTATTTTGGATGATTAATGCACTGATTATGTCCATGATTAAAGCAATGATTGCCATGTATTGCACTTATTTATATAGTAAATACATTTCAAATAACAAATGGTTAAGCTTAGTTGTAGCGTTTTTATTTGTTATGTCACCCTTATATTATCGCTTTACAGTGTATTGGCCCTTCTTTAGTGATGTGTTTGTTTGGATGCCGTTATTATTACTCTCTATTGAAAGAGTCTTACAAAAACAGAAGTTTGGACTATTCATTGTTACTGTTTCTTTAATACTAATTAATAACTTTTATTTTGCATACTATCTTTGTTTAATAGGTGCGGGTTATATACTGATTCGTATAATATTTAGACATCCAAAAGATATTCTCTCAAGAAGTAAAGCATTTTTAACTTTAATCATTAGTGCCCTGTTAGGTTTAGGTAATAGTTTATTTATCTTTTTTCATGGTGCTCAAAGCTTTTTAAATAACCGTCGTGTACCTTTTTCTGGAGCAGTTGATACATTTGAAAAATTAGATATTAATACAAATATTTTCTTTGATAATTATTTAATTGTATTATTATTTATTACCATTCAAGCTCTTTTAAGTTTTAAATTATATAAACATTATTATTATCGTTTATTTGCTATCCTTACCTTTGTATTTATTATATTTAGTTTTATACCTTTCATCGACCAAGTATTTAATGGTTTTTCAGCGCCTCAAAAGCGTTGGCATTTTATTTTAGCTTTTAATTCCACACTATTAATCGGATTATTTTTAAAATATTTCAAAACACTAACTACAAAATCTTATCTAATAAGTAATATTATTGCAGAATTAGTTATATTTATAAGTGCTATGATATATCATAAATTTTTAGCATGGTTCATATTAGTCCCTATTGTATCTTTGATTGGATTGATGGTTCTTATCATTAAAGATCGTACATATCGTTTTAAATTAAGTTATTTATATAGTGTTTCAATTATATTATTAAGTATCTTGGTCTCTATAGTATTTATTAAAAATCAAATTTACTATAAAGATCACACTGATCGTGGAAATACGTTTTATATTAATTCCAGTTTATATAGTTCCGACTTACAACGTGCACTTGTTCAAGAAATGAATCAAAATAAGCATGAAGATGAACGTATCGATTGGAGAGTCAACGAGCAAGATAATACACCGATGTATCAACATTTTAAAGGGTTAAGTTTATATTCAAGTATTTTTCATCATAATATACTCGATTATTATTACGATGCTTTAAAAATTAATTTAGCTGAGGAGTCATTGAGTAGATATCAATCAACGAATGGACGACAAAATATCGCGAGTCTATTTTCAGTGCGTTATATGATGCTAAAAAATTATCAAAATAACTTACCTTCCTACTTCAAAAAAATAAAATCAAGCGGACAATATGGTATTTATGAAAATACACTTAACTTACCATCTGTTAAAGTAACTGATTCTATATACAATAGTAAAAAATTGACGACTGCAATTGATAGAGAACATGCAATGTTAAAAGGTGTGATTTTAAACAATGAAGGCACAAGTTATAAAGCTAAAGCTCCTAATTTATTAAATCAATCATCATTGAGTTATAAAAATTTAAAACATTTAAATGGTAATGTCTATAAAGTAATTGGAGATAAAGGTGGAACATTAACGATACACTTACCTCAATCATTACGCCAAAAGTATGATGATTTTTACGTTACGATGAAAATAAAGCGTGGTAATCCTGATAGTAATTACACAGTCTCTGTAAATAATTATGCAAATCACCGATTATTTAACAATTCTACTTATCGTACTGGTATTGATACTCAACTTTATCGAACACAACCTGATAATAAGGGAAACATTAATATCACTTTATCTCCTAAAGGAACATTTTATTTAAACCTTCAACAATTAAATGGTGAAAACTATAAAATGTTAAAACAAATGCATAAAAAAGCTGATTTTAATAACAAATATAAAGATATTAAAAACGGCGTTGAAGTCAACTTAGCTAAACATGATAAAGGGATTGCTTCAATTAATATTCCTTATAGAGAAGGGATGCAAGCGTATGTTGATGGACACCGTATTAAACCTATGAAAGTTAATTACATGATGACAGGCGTTCCTGTTAATTCATCTGCTAAAAAAATAATTATTAAATATCAACCACCGTATTGGAATACTATGATTTTAATCTCACTCATCAGTATAGTAATAAGTGTTGTATTTGTTAGATTTGTGAATACCAAAAAGAGAAAGTTGAGGAAAAACATTGATCAATAAAATTCGGTCCAATCGATTATTGACCTTTTTATCTATATTTATAATTGCTAATATCATTTCTTTAGCAATTTATTATCCATTTATTCGAGATTATTTCAAAGAAGGATTTGTATTTAGTGGTTCTGGAGATGGTTTTAGACAAATGATGCCATTTCAAATGTACTTATATGAACATTACAGTAAGTTCAAAGGAGCCTATGATCAATCTTTTGGATTAGGCGGAGATTACATTAAGGGGTTGGCCTATTATTATTCTTTATCTCCCATAATGTGGATTAATTTTTTTATAATCTGGGTAAGTCATTTTTTATTTCATTGGCAAACGAGTCATATCGCCTTTTGGGCAACTAACCAATTAATAATCGCTTACGCTAGAACGATTATTACAATTATTGTTGTATTTTACTATTTAAAATGGTTAAAGTTGAAAACAGCGCCATTGCTTATCGCTACTATTTTATATGGTGCATCCACTCTTGTGCTTTACTATAACTATACATGGTCATTTTATGGAGACTTATTGATTTTATTACCTTTATCTTTATGGGGAATGGAACGTTTCTTCCAAAAAAGAAGAATAGGGCTATTTATCTTTTCAGTTGCTCTGACCTTATTTTCTAATTTTTATTTCAGTTACTACCAAGCTATTGTATTAGGGATTTATTTCATATTAAGAGTCATTTTTAAATATCGTTGTGATATCGTATCAAGATGGGAAAAATTTTATTTACTCGTTATTGGTGCAATACTTGCGCTTTTATCTAGTATTTTAGGATTCTATACAGGTGTATCTTCATTCCTAAACAATGATAGAGCCCAAAATGATGACTTTAATATTACATTGTTTACAGATTTAACACAAAGTAAATATCATATTTTTTCTGATGGTTTTTATATCACAGTTTCGATTATTGCATTAATGGCTTTATTTACGTTTAAGTTATATCGTCACTACTATTATAAAATTTTTGCTATCATCACTTGGTTTTTACTTATTGGATCGTTATCACAATACTTTGATAGTGCATTTAATGGCTTTTCATTACCACAACGTCGATGGGTATACTTTTTATCTATTTCAACTAGTATCTTAATTGCATTATATATTCAATATTTATCTGAACTTACATTAAAACAATATTTACTTGTAGCAATTCCGGTATTTATATTTGGTTTATATCACTATATATTTGCAAGTGCTTATGTCAATTGGATGATTGTACCATTATTTTTAATCATCGTTTTAATCTTTGTAGTATGGAAAAAACAATGGTTATATCAACCTTATATACTAATAGCTATTGTATTACTATTCTTTGTACAACAAATTATAATGACACACGATTCACGAGCCCGTACTATTGATCCATATGCAACGACTACGAAAACATTAACAGATTCAAGTTATTATAATCATAAACTTGCTAAAAAAATTAATAATATTAAGAAACAAAAAGATAATAAAAATCCTTTCCATCGTATCGATTACATGTCAGCCTATGCACTCAATTCACCATTTATTTACCATTATAATGGCATTTCACTTTACTCAAGTATTTTTGATGGTGACATATTAAAATACTATGATAAAGAAATGCAAATTAATATGCCTGTTGATAAAAATAGTACATATCGATACTTAGGGAATCGAGCAAATTTAGAAGCCATGTGGGATGTTCAAGATCGATTCCGACATCCTAATGATCTGAATATGCCTTATGGTTTTAAAAAGGTAGATACTATCAATAATGGTTCAGATAAATTAATTCATTCAGAAAATACTATTAATTATCCAGCCACGCATATTACTAATAAGATTTTTAATAAACATGATCTCAAATCGCCATTAGATCGTGAGCAAGCGATGCTACAAGGTGTAGTATTAGATGATGATTCAATAAAAGCGAATACTTCTTTCACTCAAAATAAAAACCTATTAAGTAAAGCATATCAATCTACAAATAATGCTACTTGGAAAGATAAAACTCATTTAAACGTAGAAAAAAATAATGGTGGTATCACATTAACATTACCTAAAACGTTAGCTAATCAATATAAAGATATGTATGTCGAAATGGATGTAGAATTGTTAGCTCCCGATATTGAGCATTCTATAGGAGTAAATGAATATGCTCAAAATCGTAATATGCTAAGTTATAAATATCGACGTTTTGTAACGCCTGTAACAATGAGAGTAAAAGCTTCGGATCAATTAAAGATTCGTCTTACTAAAGGACATTATCGATTATCTATTAAAGGTATCTATGGAGAAGATTATCATACATTGAAACAAGCTTCTAAATCACTTAAACCTGTGACTATTTCACAATTTAGAAGTGGCTATACATTCACTAAACCTAAAGGAACTTCTGGATACTTAGTGGTACCAATCGCCTATGCTAATGGTATGCATGCACGTGTTAATGGACACGATGTAGATGTAAAACAAGCTAACGGTATTATGACAGCTATTCCAGTCAAGAAAAATGATACTCATATTGAATTATCTTATACACCACCACATTTTTATATACTATTAATTTTGAGCGTTATCGGAATAATAAGCAGTATAATATTTAGCAGATATTTAAAACGAAAAAATCAATTAAAATAAAAAGAGCCTGAGTCATAATTACTAGCAAAATAGCCAGTAAATGAGTTTATTATAAATTCATTTACTGGCTTCTTTATTTACAATACTGCGTATTGTTGGCTCGCTTTTTTAGGGAATAGCTTCAGCCTGCAGTCTTCAGCTTGTTCTGTTCTCTCAAGAGTCTTGCCAAAATACTTTGTATTTATATATAATTTTACATTGAAATACTTAAGAAAATAAGGCATATTCGTACAATTTAATAAACATCACTAAACTAAATCAACGAGATGTCTTATGTATAAAGATTATAATATGATTCATCTTACTCTACCAATGGTAATTTCAGTTCTCATTCCCATACATGATATTTCACGACATGTAAATGATATTGTAGAAACAAATACTAAGACTGAATTTATTTGTCCGAACAATAAAAGACTAGTATTTAAAAAATATACCTATCACCATGATAAATATGGCTTTAAACGAGATTTTAAATTATATGAATGTGATGATGATTCAGAATGTCCTCTGAAACACCCATGTATGAACTTCAATTCAAAAACAAATAAAAAAGTAATGAAGAATTATAATTGGGAATATTTTAAAGCGCAAATTAATAAAAAGCTTTCAAAAACAAAAACCATCTATAGTCAAAGAAAAATTGATGTGGCGTCTGTTTTTAGATTTATAAAGGCTATTTTGAGTTCCACTCGAATGGCCGTTCGAGGGATAAATAAAGACAAAAGATAACTAGGATTTGAGCTAATGACACTTAATTTAAGAAAAGTAACAGCTCGACGAGCTGAAAATAATCAAAAAAATTATAAAAAAGACAATTTCTATATTATTTCAATAGAAATTGTCTTTTTTTACTTATCTTGAAACTTTATATCCAAGACTCTTTTTTAAATGCGTATTAACTTACCCATTTTTTAGTATAGTTTTCTATATACTGATTAGCGAATTTCTTGAATTCTTGCAGCTTTACCACGTAAACTACGTAAGTAGTATAATTTAGCACGACGTACTTTACCGCGACGTTTAACTTCGATTTTTTCGATTTTTGGAGTGTGTAATGGGAATGTACGTTCCACACCTACACCTGAAGAAATTTTACGAACTGTGAAAGTTTCAGAAATTCCTCCACCGCGGCGTTTAATTACAACACCTTCGAAAACTTGGATACGTTCACGTGAACCTTCGACGATACGTACGTGTACACGTAAAGTGTCACCAGTACGGAAAGTTGGTAAGTCTGTGCGTAATTGTGATTTTGTAACTGCTTCGATTAACTTATGATTACTCATTTTTATACTCTCCTTCAACCTATGTTCTTGCCTAGACATTCATATAGCAGCGGATCATAGTGATTTTTAGTGTCTTTTCACACTTGATATATATTAGCATACTCCTAATTGTTTTTCAATTGGTTTTTATAGCTTTCTAAAAATTCTTTATCCTTATCACTTAATTGATACTTTTCTAGTAAGTCCGGACGTTTATGCAAAGTACGTATTAATTTTTGTTCATGTCGCCATTTTTCTATATTTGCATGATTTCCAGATAACAATACGTCAGGTACAGTCATACCTTTATATTCTCTTGGACGTGTATATTGTGGGAATTCAAGTAAACCATCGGAGAAAGAATCATCTTGATGGGATTGTTCATTACCAAGTACTCCAGGAATTAATCTAACGATAGCATCAGTCATAGTCATAGCTGGTAATTCTCCGCCAGTCAATACATAATCCCCCATTGAAATTTCATCGGTTACTAAATTTTCTCTAATTCTTTCGTCATATCCTTCGTAGTGTCCACAAATAAATACAATATGTTCCGCTTCACTCAATTCTTCAGCAATTGCTTGAGAGAATGGTCGTCCTTGAGGACACATGAGAATGACACGCGTTTTATCAGTACGTTTTAAATCTTTCATTGCATTAAACACTGGTTCTGGTTTTAAAACCATTCCTTGACCGCCACCATACGGATAATCATCCACTTGATTATGTTTATTTTCAGCGTAATCTCTAAAGTTTACAGTATTAACTTCAATAATATTTTTATCTTGCGCACGCTTCAAAATCGAATGATTTAGAACGCCGTCGAACATTTCTGGAAATAATGTTAGGTAATCTATTTTCATTATTCTAATAATCCTTCCATTGGCGTAATACGAATTGTTTTATGTTCAACATCTACTTCTTTAACGACATCTGCTATATATGGAATAAGGTATTCTTTGTCACCTTTAACAACCCATACATCATTGGCACCTGTTTCAAAAATATTAATGACTCTTCCAATTGGTGTATCATTATTAAAAACCGTACACCCAATAATATCAGAATAGTAAAATTCGTTTTCATTCAATTCAATATCCTCATGATCACGTTCTTGGAATAAGTAGTCGCCTTTATATTGTTCGACGTCATTAATATTATTAATACCTTCAAATTTAAGCATGTGAAATCCTTTATGTATACGATATGATGTAATAGTCATTTCTATTTCATTATGGTGGTGATTCACGATAAGGACTTCTCCAGGTTGAAAACGTGTATCAGTAAAATCAGAATTAGATTTTACTTTTACTTCTCCTTTAATCCCATGTGTATTTACAATTTGTCCTACTTCTACTTGCATCCTTATCCTCCTTACATAGTCGTTTATTTATACATATTAACATGTTTCTTATAAAGTGAGAATATAATAAAAGCCTGTGACATACCTTATGCCACAGACCTGTTATTATATGATATTGATATTATTATCAATTATTTTGAACGTTTTTGTTCATCAAATGTTTTTAAAATACCTTGTTTTGATAAGATATTGTGAACAGTATCAGTTGGTTTTGCACCGTCTTTTAACCATTTTAAAGCTAATTCTTCATCGATTTTAACTTCTGGTGCATTTACACTTGCTGGATTGTAAGTACCGATTTGTTCGATGATACGACCATCACGTGGTGAACGCGCATCAGCTACAACGATACGATAGAATGGATTTCTTTTTGAACCTAAACGAGTTAAGCGAATTTTAACTGCCATTTATAAAACTCTCCTTTAAATCTTTTAATTTTTATTTTCTACAAGAAATAATAATAACAGGAACCTCCAACTTTGTAAAGACTTTTTTCTTTACCAAATCTAGATTTATGAAATAAATTGTAGATTTGATTATGTACTAGCTTTAACTAGAGCTTACCTTTATTCATTTTGGTTATGCATGTGCCAATGTACATGCATTCCTTTACTTATTTATGAAAAAGCGGAATAACACTTAGGATGTTATTCCGCTTTCATTACTTTTTAGAATGGTAAATTCATGCCTTTTAACATATTTTCCATTTGGCTACGTTTACCTTTTTTACCTTTACGACCATTACCCGTAAATTGTTTCATCATTTTTTTCATATCATTAAATTGTTTCATTAAACGATTCACTTCCTGCAATGAACGGCCTGAGCCTTTTGCTATACGTTTCTTTCTTGAAACATTTAAAATTGCTGGATCTTGTCTTTCATTAGGTGTCATTGATTGAATAATAGCTTTAATATGGTCAATTTGTTTATCGCTCATATTTAGCTTATCTAAACCTTTCATTTTATTCATACCTGGAATCATTTTCATAATATCATCCAGTGGTCCTAAATTCTTCACTTGATCCAATTGTTCTAAGAAGTCATCTAATGTAAATGAAGACTCACGCATTTTCTTTTCTAAATCTTTAGCTTTTTCTTGGTCCACATCTTGTTGCGCTTTTTCAATAAGACTTAATACGTCACCCATACCTAGTATACGAGATGCCATACGCTCTGGATGGAATAATTCTAAACCATCCATTTTTTCACTCATACCAACAAATTTAATTGGTTTATGTGTTACTGCACGAATAGAAAGTGCCGCACCACCACGAGTATCTCCGTCTAATTTAGTTAAAGTCACACCAGTGACATCCAATTGCTCATCAAATGATTGCGCAACGTTCACAGCATCTTGTCCTGTCATTGCATCTACAACAAGCATAATTTCATCTGGTTTTGAGATTTCTTTAACATCAGCTAATTCATTCATTAATGTTTCATCAATGTGTAAACGTCCCGCAGTATCGATAATTACAAAGTCCAAATGTTCTTCTTTAGCATATCTTAATGCGTTATCTACAATTTGTTGTGGTTTAACTTGATCACCTTCACTATAAACAGGTACATCAAGTTGTTTACCTACTGTTTGTAATTGATTAATCGCAGCTGGACGATATATGTCGGCTGCTACTAACATTGGCTTTTTATTATATTTTTTACGCATTAACAATGCCAATTTACCAGCGGTAGTTGTTTTACCTGCCCCTTGTAAACCAACCATCATTACAACTGTGGGTGGCTTATTAGCCATTTTAATAGATGTATTTTCTCCACCCATTAATTGTGTTAATTCATCTTGTACTATTTTTATAACTTGTTGTCCAGGTGTTAAAGACTGCATAACGTCTGATCCCAAAGCACGTTCGGAAACTGTTTTAACGAAGTCTTTGACTACCTTGAAGTTAACATCGGCTTCTAACAATGCTAATCTAACTTCACGCATCATTGTTTTAATATCCGCTTCTGTTACTTTACCTTTACCGCGAATTTTTTGCATCGTGGCTTGTAAACGATCGGATAATCCTTCAAATGCCATATTAACAACCTCCTTATAAATTATTCTAGTTCTTCTAATTTTTGGATTAAATGTTCCAGTTTTTTAGTATCATGAATAGATTGTTTCATTTCGTTATAAATCATTTGACGTTGTTCAAATTTCTCATATAACTTTAATTTAGTTTCATAGTCTTCTACTAAATCGCCAGTTCTTCTTATATTATCATAAACCGCTTGTCTACTCACTTTAAACGTTTCAGCAATTTCACTTAATGAGTAATCATTTAGATAAAATAACTCAAGATAATTCTTTTGTTTTTCAGTAAGCAAAGAATGGTAAAAATCAAATAGATAATTCATTCTTAACGTTTTAACTAAATCATTTTTCCCCATTTTGGTGTTCCTCATTATTATCTGTTAAGCTTTGCATTTCATCAGGGATATTATCATTTTGCTCAATCATATCAGCAAACAATCCATATACATAACTTTCAGGATTAAATGGTTGTAAATCATCTAGTTTTTCACCTAAACCAACGTATTTTACTGGAATATGCAATTCGTTTCGAATAGCAAGTACAATACCACCTTTTGCTGTGCCATCTAATTTAGTGAGCACAATCCCTGAAACGTTGGTTACTTCTTTGAATGAACGTGCTTGTGATAGTGCATTTTGACCAGTGGTTGCGTCTAAACATAATAATGCTTCATGTGGTGCATCTGGAACAGCACGACTAATGACTCGTTTCATTTTGTCCAATTCTTGCATTAAGTTTGATTTATTTTGTAAACGACCTGCTGTATCACAAATTAATATATCTACATCTTTATTCTTAGCCGCATTGATTGCATCATAAACCACTGCTGCAGGATCAGAACCTTCGCTTTGTCTGATTACCTCTACGCCTACACGATCGCCCCAAACTTGTAATTGTTCAATTGCACCTGCTCTGAAAGTATCACCAGCAGCCAACATAACTTTTTTACCTTCCATTTTATAACGATGTGCCAATTTACCAATCGTTGTAGTTTTACCTACACCATTGACCCCAACCATTAAAATGACATTTAATCGGCCATCTTCGATATTCATTGCTTCTGAATGATCATCTTCTTGGTGATAAATTTCTACAATTTTTTCAACGATAACTTCTCTTAAACCTTCAGTTTCTTTGATATTACGACGTTGTGCTTCTGTACGTAATTCATCCGTTAATTGCATAACCGTATTGAAACCTACATCCGCAGTAATCAACATTTCTTCTAAAGCTTCGAAGAAATCTTCATCTACAGTTCTATAACGTGCAATCAAGTTATTTAATTGCTCCTGGAAGTTTTCTCTTGATTTTTCTAAACCTGCTTTAAATTTCGCTCCCATTTTTTGAGCTTCAATTTCTTCAAAATCTTCAATTGAAATTAACCCATCTTCGTCAAAGTCAGCTTCGCTTAATTTACGTGGTTTTTTCTTTTTTGGTGCAGGTTCTTCATTTTCTTGTTCATTGTCTTTTGTTGATGGTTGATCTAATTCCTCATCTTCCGTTAATTCCTTTTCAATATCTTCAGTCGACTTTGTAGAAAATTTATCTTTTAGTCGTTTGAAAAAACTCATGCATTTTCCTCCTTCATAACCTCATCTATTGTATTTAAATTTACACTTACTAATTTTGAAACGCCTGACTCTTGCATTGTAACACCATATAAACGATCCGAATACTCCATGGTACCTTTTCTATGCGTAATGACAATAAACTGTGTTTTTTCCGATAAATCATTTAAAAACTGTGCGTAACGAATAACATTAGCTTCATCCAAAGCTGCTTCCACTTCGTCTAGTATAACAAATGGTGCTGATCTTACTTTTAAAATAGCAAACAGTAATGCAATAGCACTTAATGCGCGTTCGCCACCACTTAATAAAGAAAGATTTTGTAATTTTTTACCTGGTGGTTGAACAATAATATCTACTCCTGCAGACAAGTAATCATCATCCGTAAGCTCTAACTTGGCATGACCACCACCAAAAAGTGATTGAAAGACAGTTGTGAAATAATCTTGTACTTCAAAAAATGTAGCTTTGAAACGATCTTTTACTTCTTGATCCATTTCATTAATGATTTGTTCTAAAGTCTGTTTTGCTTCTCTTAAATCATTTCTCTGTTCATTCAAAAATGTATAACGTTCATTTAATTCTTCAAATTGTTCAATAGCATTAACATTAACTGAACCTAATTCTTCAATTGACATCTTAGTTAATTTTACTTTTTTTCTTAATGTTTCTATTGAAACATCTGATTGATAAGTTTCTCTCGCACGTTCAAGTGTAAGATGATACGTTTCATTTAAATGATTCATTGCGTGATTAATAAGAACATCTAATTTAGACTGTTGGGCCTTAATATCTTGATAAAAACTTTCAATAGATAATAAATCTTGATGGCATTGTTCGAGTTTGTACTCATGAATTTCAATATCTTCATTTATAGAATCTTTCTGTTCTTTTAAAGTATCAAGTTTTTGTTTTAATTTATCACGTTGAGACGCTTTATCTTGGATACTTGATTGAAGTTGTTGAAATGCTTTTTCGCCCATCATATCGTCAGAATTAAATAATTCTATTTTCTCTTTAGTTGCAATGATTTGTTGGTTAATTTGTGCAAGTTGCTTATCTATTCTTTCCAATGACATAATTTGATGACTTATTTTTTCTTTAACGACTGCAACATCAGAACGTTTTTGATTTAATTCTTTTTCAACTTGCGATACATTTTCTTTACCTTCTTTAGAGAGTTTTGAATATACCTCTATGTCATTTTCAAGTTGTTTTAGTTGCTCTTGAATTTCAGATAAACGCAATTGTTGTTGCTTTAATGTGTGACGACTTTTTTCACTTTGATAGCCATCATTTTTCTCAAATTCAAATTCTTCATGTTCACTTTTTATATGTGTTTCTTGTTTTTTCAATCGATCTAAAGTCAATGTTTCTTCGTGAGCGGTATCTTTTAATTGATGATATTGTTGGCTTAACTCTACATACTTATTACTTAATGTCTCAACTTTCTCTTTTTGCTTTTGCAATTGTTGTTCGAATTCTTTTGTTTTCTCTTCGTAGTCGTTTAATTGTATTTTCATTGTTGCCAATTCATCTTTTTGAGCTAAAATACTTTTTGATTGACGCATTCCGCCACCTGTCATTGCTCCTCCTGGATTAACGATATCTCCTTCTAAGGTAACGATTCGTGCTTTATATTGAATCGCTCTTGCAAGTTCATTCGCAATTTTAAGATTCTCCACTATAATTGTAGTACCCATCAAATTATCTATCACAGCTTGATACGTTTGATTAACTTCAACCGCTTCCGATGCAATATTAATAAAACCATCAAAATTTCGAGCTATATTTTGAATATGATGAGATAAACTTCTTGCTCTAATTACATTTAGTGGTAAAAATGTTGCTCTTCCTAATCCTCGTTGTTTTAAAAATTTTATCGCTTGGCGACCATCTTTTTCATTATTTACAATAATGTGTTGTAATGAGGCTCCTAACGCTGTTTCAATCGCTTGTGTCAATTTTGATGGTACCTTGATGACTTCAGCTACTGCACCATGAATACCACTTAAAGTATTCTCTTTTGCTTTTAATATATGTTTTACTCCATTAAAAAAGTAGGAATAGTCTTCTGCTTGTGTTTCTAAACTTTCCATACGCACGCGCATTTTATCAGTATATCGATATGCTTGATATAACTTATCTTCATATGTCGCTTCTATACGTTTTGCTTCAGATAAACGATCTTCAACATCACGCATGTCTTTCTCTGTTATGTTCATTTTTTGTGATGTAGTAGTATGCGCTTGTTCTGTTTGATGTATGTCATTTTGAATATGTTTAAGTTGATCAAATACTTCTATTAATCTTGCATCGAGACGTGTTTTTTTGGTTTCATTTTCTTGAATAGTACGTTCTAAAAAACGAATATCATTATTCACTTCAGATTGCTCGGACATTAATTCATAATATTCATTTTTAATAGTTTCTAATTTTTCATCATGTTGTGCATCTGTAAGATTAAGTTTTGATTCTAACTGTTTAATCTCTTTATTAAGCGATTGATGCTGTTTTTTAAGTTTAGATACTTGTTCTACAGAAAGTTCTCTTTCATCTTGAACATTCTTTAATTCATACTGTAAATTATCTAATTCTTCTTCAAATCGTGCATTCGTTTCTGATTGATTTCTTTTTCGCTCTTCAAGTACATTTAATTTTCCAATAAATTTTTCATATTCCTCAGTTGTAGTAATTAAATCTATATTAGTGTGGTCGGTATCTCTTTCAAGTTTTTGACGTTGCGTTTTTTGTTTTTGTAAATATTGATTTAATTGAGCTTGTTGACCTTCTTTTTCAGCTTGTTGGCTTTTTAGATGATTCAATCGTTCATCGAGTTGACGATTCTCTTCATCATATTGATTAATATCGTGTACAGTTACGACAACATCACTATGCTCCATCTCTTTTGATAATTGTAAGTATTCTTTAGCAATAGATGCTTCTGCTTTTAGAGGTTCAACACGCCCTTCTAAATCATATAAAATATCCTCTACTCGAGATAGATTATCTTCTGTATGACCTAGCTTTTGTAAAGATTCCGTTTTTCTTTTTTTATACTTTAAAACACCCGCTGATTCTTCTATGATTTGACGTCGGTCAACAGGTTTAGCATTTAAAATTTCATCTACTCTACCTTGTGAAATAATACTAAACGCTTCTTTTCCTAAACCAGAATCTAAAAATAACTCTGTAATATCGCGTAGACGTGCCCTATCATTATTTAAATAATATTCGCTTTCTCCACTACGATAAAGACGACGTGTTACAATCACATCATCAGCCTCAATCTGCAACTCTCTTGTAGAATTATCTAATTTTAATTGTACTTCTGCATAATTTTGTGCTTGACGATGTTCTGCCCCTGAGAAAATAATATCTTCCATTTTAGAGCCACGAAGCGACTTAGCAGATTGTTCTCCTAAAACCCATTTAATCGCATCAGTAATATTACTTTTCCCACTACCATTTGGACCAACAATTGCTGTCACGCCTTTATCGAACTGTACATTCGTACGATCTGCAAATGACTTAAAGCCAACGGTATCTATAGATTTCAAATAAACCATACTCTTCTCCTTAATTCATTCATACTCATTCTTGTTGAAAAGAAGATAATATATGAAATGCGTTCATTATTATTTGTTCTCATCTCTTAACTTATGATAAGCACTTTCAGCTGCTTTTTGTTCAGATTCTTTTTTTGTTCTGCCTTGTCCTTTTGCGATTGCTTTATTTTCTAAAATCACTTCAGATGTAAATAAACGATGGTGTGCTGGACCTTCTTCTTTAATCAAATGATACGTCACATCCCCTTTACTTTGACTATGAATATATTCTTGGAATTGTGTTTTAAAATCGACCACGCCAATTAATTCATTATGTTCTACATATGGAAAAATGACTTTTTGAGCAAACTTCCAGACTACTTCTAAGCCTTGGTCTAAGTATAAAGCCCCAATAAACGCTTCAAAAGCATCTGATACTAATGAAGGTCTTGTTCTACCACCTGTTTTTTCTTCACCTTTTCCAAGTAAAATGAGTTGATTTAATTCAATTTTATTTGCAAATATTACAAGTGAGGGTTCACATACGATTGTCGCTCTCATTTTAGTTAAATTTCCTTCTGGTAAATTAGGATATTTGTCAAAAAGGTAACGTGAAACCGTCAATTCTAATACCGCATCTCCTAAAAATTCTAAACGCTCGTTATGAGCTAATCGATCCATATTAAAATCATTAATAAAGCTAGAGTGCGAAAACGCTTGTTGGTACACATCTAAATGAGTATAACTAAGACCAAGCATTTTCATTTTTTTATCAAATTGATATTGAAAGTCTTTAATCATTTCTGATTGTTTCGGGTGCATGATTGATAAACCTCCGTTCATGTTATTGATGTCCTATGAAAAAAATCTGAGCCATCATGACGACGACTCAGATGTAAGTTTTTATTTTTCAAGACTATTGATGTATTTAACTGCATCACCAACAGTGTTGATTTTTTCAGCTTCTTCATCAGGAATTTCAGTACCAAATTCGTCTTCTAATTCCATCACTAATTCAGCGATATCAAGTGAGTCAGCGCCTAAATCATCTTTGAAAGATGCATCTTCTGTTACTTTATCAGCGTCTACACCTAAACGGTCAACGATGATATCTTTTACTTTATCGAAGTTTTCCACGTCGATTCACCTCCTTTAAAAGTGTCTATCCATAGACTATTATATTTTCCCATTTTAAGGGCTAAAACACAAGTATTTATTAAAAGGATGTAATGACTATTTATCCTTTTAAATACATGACGTATATATTACATATACATGCCACCATTAACTGATAACGTTTGACCTGTAATATATTTTGCACGATCAGATGCTAAAAATGACACTGCATAGGCAATATCTTTATCTTCTCCAAAACGTGATAATGGAATTTGCTCCAACATTTGTGATTTAAGATCTTCATTTAATGCATTTGTCATATCTGAGACGATAAACCCAGGCGCAACTGCATTAACAGTAATACCACGTGAAGCAAGTTCACGTGCACTTGATTTTGTCAGTCCTTCAATACCTGCTTTTGTCGCAACATAATTAGCTTGTCCAGGATTACCCATAGCCGCTACAATACTAGATAAATTAATAATAGCACCGCTACGTTGACGTAACATTTGTGGCGTAGCTTTTTGAATACAATTAAATGTCCCTTTTAAGTTAGTATTAATAACGTCATCCCATTCTTGCTCTTTCATTCGCATTAATAAATTGTCTTTTGTAATACCTGCGTTGTTTACAAGAACATCTAAAGAGCCAAATTGATTTACAACTTCTTTAATCATAACTTTGACTTGATCACCTTCAGCAACATTTGCTTGTATTGCAAAACTTTCTACGCCTTTTTCTTTAATTTCTTTAACCACTGCTTCTGCTTTTTCTTTATTACCCGCGTAATTAACTGCTACATTGAATCCATCTTCTGCTAATTGCAATGCAATACTACGTCCAATTCCTCTAGAAGCACCAGTTACTAATGCACTTTTAGTCATTTTCATTCCATCCTTTCACATCTTCTAATGTTTGAATCGATGTAATTTTAACATCTCGATTAATTTTTTTAATTAAACCAGATAATACTTTACCAGGTCCAATTTCAATAAAATGATCCACACCTTGGTCTATTAACCATTCTGTCGATTTAATAAATTGTACTGGTGAATAGAGTTGTTTCACCATATTTTGTTTAATCGTTTCTGCTTTTGTTTCTCCATGAGCATTGTAATTTTGAACGATAGGAAATTGAGCATCATTCCAAGTGAATTGATCAATAAATGAAGCGAAATTCTCTTCAATTACTTGCATCATTGAAGAGTGGAAAGGACCTGATACTGCTAAAGGAATCACACGCTTCGCACCTAAAGATTTTCCTTCTTTAGTTAATTTATCAATCAGCGCTTTATGCCCAGATACAACGATTTGACCTGGTGCATTAATATTGGCAGGTTCAATTAATTGATCTCCAAATGAAATTTCTTTACAAATTTCATTTACCTCTTCATAACTTAGCCCTAAAACAGCAGCCATACTTCCTACACCATTTGGAAAAGCTTGAGTCATTAATTCGCCACGCTTACGCACAATTTTCACTGCATCTTCAAATTTTAGTACACCAGCAGCCACTAAACTTGAATATTCACCTAGACTATGCCCCATTGTATAGTCAGCATCTATATGGTTTAGTGCTTTTAGTAATGCAATACTATGTGTTAACAATGCAGGTTGAGTATTCTCAGTTTCTCCTAATTTTTCCTCTTTATCTGTAAACATCGTTTCTAATAAATCAAAATCAACCGTTGTTTGCGCTAATTCTAAAATAGAAGTCGCATCTTTATTAACTTGATATAAATCTTTAGCCATTCCGACTTTTTGTGCACCTTGTCCAGGAAAAACAATTGCAGTTTTACTCATTGTCACTACCTACCGTTTCTCTCATAATTTTTACTATTTGTTCATCACCAGCAATTTTAGCTTGTCGAATTGCAGAATAGAATGCACGTGCATTTGAACTGCCATGTGCTTTTACTACAGTACCATCTAACCCTAAAAGAACAGATCCACCATATTCTGCATAATCTAATTTTTTCGCAAACTTACTGATATCTTTTTTCAATATCGCCGCAGCAAGCTTATTTTTTAAATTAGCTAATAGTGTACCTTTTAACATTTTTCCAATTGATTTAGCAGTACCTTCGATGTTTTTTAGTACCATATTTCCAGTATAACCATCAGTGACAACTACATCTGTGTCACCCTCCATCAATGTTTTAGCCTCAATATTTCCATTAAATCGAATAGTCGCTTCATCTTTTAATAATTGATATGTTTTTTTAGTCAAAGCATTTCCTTTTGCTGGTTCAGTTCCGATATTCAACAATGATATTTTAGGTTGTTGAATACCTCTAATTTTTTGAGCATAAATATTACCTAGCTGTGCATATTGCAATAAGTGTTCAGGTTTTGCATCTGCATTGGCTCCAACATCTAAAAAGACAAATCCTTTACCATCGATAGTAGGTAATGTGACAACAAGTGCTGGTCTAGCTACGCCTTTAATACGTCCGACGATAAATAGCCCTGCTGACATTAAAGCACCTGTATTACCAGCAGATACACAGCCATCTGCCTCACCAGATTTAACCGCTTCTGCCATGCGTACCATTGAACTGTCTTTTTTTCTTTTAATGGCACGTACAGGCTCATCTTCCATCTCAATTTTTTCTGAACAATGTCTAAACTCTATACGCTCATGATTTAATGTATATTGTTTTTCATCACCAAATAAAATAATTTCTAAATCTTTAAAATCATTGATTGCTTTTTCTACAGCTTCTAATACGATTCCTGGTGCATTGTCGCCACCCATCATATCTACAGCAATTTTAACCATGGTTTTCATCCTCACTTATATAAAACATTTTAAATATGCCTGTAAAAACGCGTGTATCTTTTACAAAAGATTCCACTTTTATATCATAATGTCGATTTGTTCTATTGATTACGGTTGCTTCTGCTCTAACATTATCATGCAACTTTACTTTTTCAATAAATTTCAAATTACTTTCTTGAGTTAACACAGTAGAGTTATGTATTAGGGCTACACATAATGAATTAGCTTGAGCAAATAAAATATGCCCCCGTGCAATACATGTTTTTTGAAACACATACTCTTCTGTAATTTCTATAATAGATTGGGCAGAATAATTAGGTTTAACTTGAATAAGATCCCCAATCACTTCATTAGCTTCCAATCCTTTGATATATTCATAATTTTGTTTAGCTACAGATTTAATACGTTTACGTAATTCAGGAATATTAAGTTGTGTGCGATCCAGACGGATAGTTTGAATACTTACGTTGAATAATTCACACAATTCACTATCCGTAATAAAGGGGTTTTCATTAATCGCCTTCTTAATCTCATGACGACGTTCTGTTTTTTTTAATTTCATACTTTCCTCCCCTTTAAATATTTTAGTACCAAGTCTTAATCATTCCTCACATATCATAACACTTTCTATTTATTATCCTCAACAAATATTACATGTTCATATAATAAATAATTTGAATTAAATATCAGTTTACTGATGTTAATCAAAACTTATGTTAAGTAAATGGTCGTTGATAAATGCTCTTAAACGTTCATATTTCTCAGTAAAGAACTCCCCGGATTGAATGAGTTCTGCAGCCTCATCACGAGCTACTTCTAGCATACGATAATCTTCTACTATATTAGCAACCATAAAATCTGGTAACCCGCTTTGTTTAACTCCAAAGAAATCACCAGGGCCTCTCATTTCTAAGTCACGTTCACTTAATTCAAATCCATCTGTAGTTTGTGTCATAATGGTCATTCTTTCTATGCCAGTTTCTGTTTTAGGTGATGCAATTAATACACAATAACTTTGATGTTCACTACGTCCAACACGACCTCTAAGTTGATGTAATGTAGATAATCCAAAGCGATCAGCATCATAAATCATCATGAATGTAGCATTAGGAACATTAACGCCTACTTCAACTACGGTTGTCGACACTAAGATATCAATATCATGATGACTAAAACGTGCCATTACATCATCTTTTTCGTCTGCTGACATTTTCCCATGTAATAAACCTACATGTGTTTTACCATAAAATTCTTGTAGTGACTCAAAAAGTTCAACAACATTTTGTACATCTTCTAGATGTTCAGAACTTTCAATTAGTGGACAAATCACATAGGCTTGGCATCCTTTTTTTAGTTCGCTTGTCATTTGAGCTAACACTTGGTCATACTGTTCATGTTTCGCCCAATGTGTAATAATTGGCTTTCGACCTTTAGGTAGTTGTTTAATTGAGGACACATCCATTTCTCCAAATACTGAAATGGCTAACGTTCTCGGTATAGGCGTCGCAGTCATAAACAATACGTTGGTCATAGCACCTTTTTCTCTTAGTAATTGACGTTGATTCACACCAAAACGATGCTGTTCATCAGTAATCACTAACCCTACATTTTTAAATTGTACATCATCTTGAATCAATGCATGTGTACCAATTAAACAATCGATCGTTCCATTCTCTAATTGTTCTAGCAATACACGTCTTTTTTTTCCTTTTACCGATCCAGTTATTAAAGCCACATTCATATGGTCACCGAAAAGTTCTGTTAAACTGTTTGCATGTTGTTCAGCCAAAATTTCTGTAGGTACCATCAGTGCAGATTGATATCCAGCAGTTTTGAGTGCATACATACAAATTGCTGCTACAACTGTTTTCCCTGACCCAACATCACCTTGTAATAAACGATGCATGCGTATTGGCGCTTTCAAATCTCTAAATATTTCATTAACGCTCGATTTCTGTGCATCTGTTAATTCAAAAGGTAACGACTGGATAAATGACTTTACTTTATTAATATCATAATTAATTTCAATGGCTTCATCTGAAGCTTTTTCTACGCGATTTAACCATTGCATACGTAGTTCAAACATAAATAATTCAGTAAAAGCATATGTACGTCTCGCACGCATAAGCGTTTGTTTATCTTTAGGTAGATGCAACGTTTTAATAGTATAATCTAGTAATTCCAATTTGTACTTTTGTCTTAATTCCTCTGTAATCCATTCATGTATAGTGACATCATTAAGAGATTGATGAATCATATCACGCATCTGTTTTTGTTTAATACCTTCTTTAAGTCGATATACCGGTTCTAATCTCACTTCTTCAGTAGAGGTATGAGTGTCATTAAAAAAAATACGATTGCCATTAATTTCTTGTTTAGCACGATTCCATTTACCTTTTATTGTTACTATTTGATTTAACTCAATTTTCTTTTTTAAATACGGTTGATTAAAAAATACACATTTAACTGCGATATTATCAATCATTAAATGGACAGTTAATTTTGATTTATTCCGGCCAAAAAAGGCTACCGTGGGTACAGAATAAATTTCTCCTGCTACTGTCACAGTAGATTGATCTTCAGCTAAGTTTAAATCTACGACAGTATTATCTTCATAACGTGTTGGTAAATATAACACTAAATCTTCTATTGTGTGAATGTTTAATTCATGTAGTAAAGCAATTCTCTTTGGTCCAAGTCCTTTTATAGATTGAAGCGGATATGGACTTTCAATTAAACTAACTTTCGACATTATTTCTCACCTAATATTTTTAATCTTATTTATATTTTATCACGTTTATTATAAATATTTAGTGATACCATCTTACTATAGCTCACTCGACAAATGAATATCACTCGCTTCATTTAAACGTATAAACGTACAACATTCACTTTTAACACTAATATCAATTATCATACTTAACCAATAAAAAGAGATCCTACAATGTTTCAATCTATTTTAATTGATTTTGCATTAGCTCTTCATCTTATTTAAATTTTAGAAGTACGAAATATTTTATATTTCATCAAGGTCCAAATCAAGAACGATTTATACATATATTCCCAGTTATTATTACTGCTGAATTATATGATATTTTTAATCACTCTTTGAGTATTAGATATCTTCTTAATTGTTATATCTTCCTCTATTTTACAGTTCATTACTGATAGCATATCTTTCTATTTTACTATATATTGATTGGTCATTATGTCTTGAAAAATCTATTAAATTAAGCTCTCCATTGTCATATTTTTCAATACTTTTCTTAAATATAAAATGGGGAGTGACAACGACAATTATTTCATCGTTATCACTCCCACTATTAAATCTCACTTTATTCTACAGCAAATAAATATGGATAAATTGGTTGATCACCTTTATGGATTTCTATTTCAACATCTGGATATTCATTTTCTATCCATTCTTCTAATTGAGTTGTCATATCAGATTGTGCATCTTCACCAGTTATCACTGTTAATATTTCACTTTCTTCATTTAACAATGTACTTAATAAGCCAGTAATAGTTTTAAATTCATCTGCATTACTAGTCACAATTTTACTTTCAGCTAATCCCATAAATTCATCTTTTTTAATATCTACACCATCAATCTTAGTATCTCTGACAGCAAATGTAATTGATCCAGATTTAACTGTTTCTAACGCTGTATTCATATGAGACGCATTTTCTTCTAACGTAGATGCAACATCATATTGGAAAAGTGCTGCAATACCTTGAGGAATAGATGTAGTTGGAATGACTACTGTGTCAGCTTTAACAAGTTGTGCTGCTTGATCACTAGACATTCTAATATTTTTGTTATTTGGTAAGATAATTGCACGCTGGCATTCAGACTGTTCAATCACCTTAACAATATCCTCTGTAGAAGGATTCATTGTTTGCCCACCACTAATAATGTGTGTCGCACCCATTGAAGTGAACAACTCAGAGATACCTTCACCCATTGAAATGGCAATTACTGCTGTTTCAACTGTTTTAGGTTGTTGCGAAGCTGTTGCTTGTTGATGACTTTGTTCTTTTCTAATTACTTCACGATGTTGTTCACGCATATTTTCTACTTTTAATTTAATAAGTTCACCATATTGTTGTCCATAATTGAACACTTCACCTGGTGTTTCTGTATGTACATGGACTTTAACTATTTCATCATCATTAATAACTAATAATGAATCACCAAATTCGCTCATATCATTTCTGAATGTTTGTTCATTAAATTCTTTTTTATCTTTTCCAAAGCGTACCATCATTTCAGTACAATAACCGTACTTAATATCTTCTGTATTAATAACCCCATGAAAATCATGTTCTTCATGAACCAAATCTTCTGTGTCTAATTTTTGTTTGTTAGCTTCAACTTTTTCGCCTTTTAGTCCTTTTAAAAAGCCTTCGTATACACATAATAAACCTTTACCGCCACTATCCACTACGCCTACTTCTTTTAAAACTGCTAATAAATTTGGCGTATTATTTAAAGATTGCTCAGCTTTTTCGATTGTATATTCCATTACTTCGATGCAGTCATCTGTTTCTTCTGCTTTAGTCATAGCTGCACTTGCTGCATCTTTGGCAACAGTCAAAATAGTTCCCTCAACTGGTTTCATGACTGCTTTATAAGCTGTATCTACACCTGCTTGAAAACTACTAGCAAATTGTTGAGCATTAATCTCCTTTTCATCTTCAATATTTTTGCAAAATCCTCTAAATAATTGAGATAAAATAACACCAGAGTTACCACGTGCTCCCATTAAAAGTCCTTTAGAAAAAGTTTTACCTAATTCACCAATACTTTGAGATAAATTATTTTCAACTTCTTCGCGACCTGAGGTAATTGTTAAATTCATATTTGTTCCTGTATCACCATCAGGTACCGGGTATACATTAAGGGAATCAACTAAATCTGCATTATTAGATAAATTGTGTGCCCCTTGTATAATCATATCGGCAAATAATTTACCATTAATTTTGCTAATCATCGTGCTTTGTCCTCCTATACCTTCTTGCCCTTGTTATTAAGTCTTACACCTTGTACAAAAATATTAATAGAATTCACTTTAATATTAAGTGAACTTTCGAGTGTATATTTTACTGATGATTGTACATTGTTAGCTACTTCAGAAATTTTGACACCATAACTTACAATGATGTACATATCTATATCAATCACACCATTATCTTCTTTAACAACAATGCCTTTAGCATAATTCTCATGTCCTAATATTTCAGCAATACCGTCTCTTACTTGTTGTCTAGATGCCATGCCAACAATGCCATAACTTTCTACAGCTTTACTTCCTACAACAGAAGCAATGACCTCATTTGAGATATCAATTTTGCCATAGTCATTTAAGATTTCTAATGTCATCTTCATTATCCTCCTGAATTATGGTTAAAATCATATTTAATAAATGATGTATACATATATGATAAAGATAACTATTTTATAAATAAGCCAATCTACATAAAAATATATTATAATAACTCCACAATAGTTAATTATACCATAGATTTACATTTTCAAAACAATTAACATAAATTACATATGATTTTATTGCTTTAAATATTGATATATGGTATCTTATTTAAGTATATAAGTAGTTAAGTGTATTTATATTTATTAAAGGAGGTACTTTGATGGGTAAACAATGTTACGTAACAGGTCGTAAAGCTACGACTGGTAATAATCGTTCACACGCTTTAAATGCGAACAAACGCAGATTTAACGCTAACCTTCAAAAAGTTAGAATTTTAGTTGACGGTAAACCTAAAAAAGTTTGGGTTTCTGCTCGTGCTTTAAAATCTGGTAAAGTTACTAGAGTTTAATAAATATAATGCACTAAAAATGCCTTCATATGTGGTGAAGGCATTTTTTTATTACTCTAAATCTCTACTTCTCATTTGCAGTACTTGACCTTTTTCAACTTCGATAATTGCCATTGATCGATTGACTTCATTAGAAATTGTCAGTGTAGAGCCTATTTCTAAGTGCTGATGATTTAAATTATATTTAAACCCAGATAAAGATAATATCACTTCTCCATTTACTGGAATAAATGAAACATATTGATATTTATCAGATTTATGAAGTTGATGTGTTCCGGTATTAAGTAGCATGATTTCATTTTGCTTATCTATTACTTTAATTATAATTTCTTTTTTTATATAGTCTGACTTGAAAAGAATTTGTAATGTTCCCATAAAATGATCTAATCTTCCACCCGTTGCTCCGTAGATATCTATTTCTGTATATCCCTTTTGAATAGCTTGTTCTACGCCTAATGCTAAATCAGTGTCATCCTTTTCAGCTTTAACTGGATGAATATTTAATGTTTTTTTTAAAATTTCTCTTTCTTCATCATTGACGGAGTCAAAATCGCCCACTGAAAAAACAGGTACAATACTGTGTTCAGAAAGAATTAAAGTCCCACGATCTATTCCACCCCAAGGTTCAGTTGATAATTTTGAAAAAATATGAGGTGGTAAATGACGATCTCCACATAGTAAATTAATTTTCATTATCTCAACCTCTCAATATTTTAGTCACTGTTTTATAATCATCATGGTTAAAAAAGTATGAACCTGTAACAAAAAGGTTAGCCCCATGTTTTGCACAAATATCTATCGTTTTATCATTTATACCGCCATCGACTTCAATATCAAAATTTAAATTAAAAGATGACTTCAAATCATTTAATAACTTAATTTTTGAAGCACACATGTCGATAAATGTTTGTCCACCGAAACCAGGATTAACCGTCATTACTAAAACATAATCCACCATGGAAAGAACAGGTACGACCCTATCTACAGGGGTGCCAGGATTAATTACTACACCTGCTTTTTTATCTAGACTTTTGATAAGTTGAATAGCACGATGAATATGAGGAGTTGATTCAATATGGACTGAAATCATGTCTGCACCATGTTTTGCAAATGTCTCAATATAGTTTTCAGGATTCTCAATCATGAGGTGTACATCAATTGGTAATTGTGTAGTTGATCTTACTGCATCTAATATGGGTAATCCAATTGATATATTAGGTACAAATTGACCATCCATAACATCAAAATGTAGACCGTCAACGCCCGCTTCTTCTAATAATTGTATTTCATGTTTTAAATTCAAAAAATCGACTGATAATAAAGAAGGAAAAATGTGTCTCATTAATATCTAACCTTTCTATTCGAAATTTCATTAACTAATTGTAAATAGTGTTCATAACGAAATTGTGCTAAATTATTGTTTTCTAATTGATGTTTAACATTGCATTTAGGTTCTTTAATATGATTACAATTTCTAAATTTACAATCATTTCCAAAAGTATTAATTTCTTTAAAGTAATACTTTACATCATCTTTTTCAATATGATCAAAATCAAGTGCACTAAAACCAGGTGTATCTGCTATAAAACCATTTTCTCTTTCAAATAGCTCTACATGTCTTGTCGTATGTTTGCCTCGATTAAGTGATTTAGAGATATCATTGGTTTCAAGATTTAGTTCTGGTTTAAACGTATTTATAAATGTTGATTTTCCAACACCAGATTGTCCACTTAGCACAATTAGACCATTGGGCCAAGTATTCACAATATCAACTTTATCAGTTTTTTTACCTACAAATTGAACAGAATATCCTATTTCCTTATATGTATTTAGTATTGTTTCGATATGATTGATTTGCGTTTCACTAGCAATATCTTTTTTAGTGACTAATATACTAGGAGATAAGTTGTAAGAATGTGCAATCACTAAAAATCTGTCTAACAATTGTGTTGAAAATTTAGGTTCAACCGCACTCATTACAATAATCAGACCATCAATATTACTTACTGGAGGACGCTTTAATGCATTGTGGCGTTCATGCACGTGGTGAATATAACCTTCATCTTCATTTTGAATGTCAAAGTCAACGATATCTCCTACTACAGGAGAAAATTTTTTCTTTCTAAAAAGACCACGAGGTTTAGTATTATATTTTTTTCCACCTACATCTACTTGATATACTCCACTAATTAGTTTAACAATACGTCCTGTTTCCAAATTAACACCTCAAATTAAGTATTTATGTTTACGTTATTATAGCAAACATAGAATTAATAATATATATATTCTATACCCTCATCATAAAGATAAGGATAGAAAGACATTGAAATCACTTAAAAAATTAACTTTACATAATAAAATTATAGTTGTTAAAAAGACAATTTCTATATTATTTCAATAGAAATTGTCTTTTAAAATTAACATCATTTATATCATAGAATACACGTTAATGTATAAACAGTAAACGATGAATAACTTATCATTACTATCTTACTCTTATTCTGATATTTGAAATTTATTCGTAGTCAATATCTTTATCTGCAATAACATTGTCATCTACTTCAATCGTATATCCAGCAGAATCACCTTGTTCAATTTTTAATGGAATAGTAATGATTTTATCCTTGTGAATATTGTATGTTTGACTTACCTGTGTACCACTATTATTTTTATCTCTAATATAAATCTTTACCTTTTGGCTTTCTCCATCATTTCCAGTATACGGAATATGATAAGTTTCCGTATAATTTTTTACGCTTGTTGTATGATTATCTTTCTTATCATCAGAAGAATCCGAGTCCTCTTTTGAATCTTTTTTTTTATCTTTCCCCTTAGAAACCATAAGTTCTACTGTACTTCCTTCATTTACTTCAGTCTGTTTTGGAGATTGTGAAATAATGATATCCTTATCTTTAGTATCACTATTAGTCGTCTTAACTTGTACTTTTAGACCCCTCGACTCTAATTCTTTTTTAGCATTTTGATAGTTTTTATTTTCATAGTCTTTGACGTAAACTTTTTTTACACCTAACGATTCAGTCAGTACAATATGATGATCGTTAATTTTCACCGATTCATTAGGGTTAATATTTTGCTTGAAAATATATCCTTTTGGCATTTGACTATTATATTCTTGATTAATTGTCACATGATTTAATTTATGATCTTTAAGTTTTTTTATAGCATCTTCTTTTTTAATCCCTATCACATTAGGCATATTTATCTTTTCTGGACCTTTTGATAATACAACATCTACTTTTTCTTGTTGGTTAACACGTTCTCCTGCTTTAGGATTGGAGTTAATAATTTTATTTTCGGGATAGTCATCATTATATTCTCTAGATATATGTCCTATTTCTAAATGCGAAGCTTTTAATACTTTTTCTGCTTCTTTTTCAGTTTTACCCGTTAAATCAGGCATTTCTGCATATTTATCACCAAGCATGCCCCAAGCGATAAACCCAATCAAGCTTAATAATAAAAGCGCTAGAATAAAAATAATAGCGACCTTTTTCTTTTTAGAACGTTTTTTACGTTGAGGTGTGTACACATTATTTTCACTTGCTTGAAATTTATGATGATTGATAATAGGAATTTGCATCGTTTGCGCTATATCTTTTTTATGATTTTCTTCATCAAGTTTGTTTTTTATTTCTTTTTTATCAATGGGTACTGTTTGGGTGGTATCACTTATACGCGTATGCTTTTCTTCATTTAATCTGCTTGTAACAAGCACACTACTCAAATCATTATACATTTCTTCTATCGTTTGATAACGATCTTTAGGGTTTTTTTCAGTCGCCTTAAGTACCACATTACTTAAAGATTGTGGAATATTTGGATGTTTTTCAGTAATATTAGGAACTGTTTCTTGAATATGTTTAATAGCAATACTTACAGCTGTCTCTCCCCTAAAAGGAGGTTCACCAACTAACATTTCATACAACACTATACCAATTGAATAGATATCGGTTGTTTCATTCGTTTTATCTCCTTTAGCTTGTTCAGGAGATAAATATTGAACCGTTCCAAGCACATGATTTGTTTGAGTCATTGATGTCTCACTTAACGCTTTTGCGATGCCGAAATCAAAAATTTTTAAAATTTTATCTTTATTAATTAGTACATTTTGAGGTTTAATATCTCTATGTATAATACGTTGCTCATGTGCTTGTTTTACTCCATTTAAAATTTGCTTAATAAAATCAATAGCTGTTTCTATATTCAATGGACCATGGCTATGTATATACTCAGATAGTGTCGGTCCATCAATATATTCCATAATAAGATAGAAATTATCATCATCTTCTTCAACATCATATACTTCC
This sequence comes from Staphylococcus sp. HMSC14C01, assembly GCF_001808085.1. Taxonomy (NCBI): domain Bacteria; kingdom Bacillati; phylum Bacillota; class Bacilli; order Caryophanales; family Staphylococcaceae; genus Staphylococcus; species Staphylococcus sp. HMSC14C01. The sequence goes on along the minus strand of NZ_KV792048.1, from coordinate 150,743 downwards.
ACAATATTTTCATGAACAATTTGTGTAGCACTATTTACCTCTCTGTAGAAACGTTTCATAGTTTCATCTTTTTCGTTTTGTGAAATAGAAATTGCTTTAATAGCTACTTTACGTTCAAGTATAGTGTCTTCAGCAAGATAAACAATACTCATTCCTCCGCCACCAAGTTTATCTAAGAGTTGATAGCGATCATTAATTAGCTTGCCATTCATACATTATTACCCTCAATTTCAGCTAATAGTACACTCACATTATCTTTAGATTGATGATCTAAGGCAGCTTGTATTAGTGCTTCTCCAAGTTCATTTAATGATGTAGACTGATTCATTAACGTTTCTATTTCATGATTTCTTACATAATCTGACAGTCCATCAGAATTAAGTAATAAATAATTATAGTAACTGATGCGCTTTGTAAAAATATCAGGACTTACTCGGCGATCAGTACCCATTACTTTAGTGATTATATTACGTTGAGGATGATTAAACGCTTCTTCTTCAGTAATTTGTCCGGTCATAAGCAAATGATTAACAAATGAATGATCATATGTAATCTGTTCAATTTCTCTTGAATTAATCACGTATGCTCTAGAATCACCAATATTTGCTACTACAATTTTATTATCAAATATGAGGGCACATACACACGTTGTGCCCATACCACGATATTCTTCATTCGTTGTAGCATATTCAAATAATTCGAGATTAATATCTTTTAATGTTTTACTTAACCATGATTCAGCTTGGTCTAATTCAATAAAGTTTTCTATTTCAAAATAGTCTCGTAATTGATTAGTAACAAATTGACTTGCAACTTCACCTGCTTTATGACCACCCATTCCATCACACAACACTAACAATTGTTGATGTGTTTGGTTATAAAATATACCTCCCGCGTCTTCGTTCTTTTCTCGATGTTGTCCAGTATCTGTGAAAAACTGTGCGTTAAGCATGATGATTACCTCGTTTCTACTTGTCGTTCCTTAGCTCTTAATTGTCCACATGCTGCATCTATATCTGAGCCTTGTTCTCTTCTAATTGTTGCATTGATGCCTAAACGTTTCAATTCTTTTTCAAATTTAAAAATATCATCTTTTGGTGTTTTAACATAATTACGTTCAGGAACATGATTGACTGGTATAAGATTTACATGACAGTTTAAATCTTTAATTAAATGTGCTAAATCTCTTGCATGTTCAAGTTGATCATTTACGCCTCCAAATAATCCATATTCAAATGTAATTCGACGATTCGTTTTTTCTTGATAATATTTGATTGCTTCCATTAATTTTTCAACATTATACGCTCTATTAATTGGCATTAATTTTGAACGAATTTCATCTTTAGCAGCATGTAAACTTACTGCAAAATTAATTTGAATTTGTTCATCAGCAAAGTCATAAATACGTGGGATAATTCCTGACGTTGATACTGTAATATGTCGCGCCCCAATGTTTAAACTATTATCATCATTGACTATTTTTAAAAAGTCCATCATTTCATCATAATTTTCGAAGGGTTCACCAATTCCCATAATAACAATTTGTGATACACGTTCATTAGTAGCATCAAGTGCTTTTTGAACTGTGAGTACTTGAGATACAATCTCGCCAGCCTCTAAGTTACGCTTTAAACCACCTAAAGTTGAAGCACAAAATGTACAACCAATTCGACAGCCAACTTGAGTCGTTACACATACAGAATTACCGTAATCGTGTCTCATTAATACCGTTTCAATGGTATAACCATCTTGTAATTCGAATAAAAACTTAATTGTTCCATCTTTACTTTCTTGTTTAACTACGGTAGTTAACGTTGTCATAACAAAGTTATCTTTTAACAATTGTCTTAAGTCTTTAGATAAATTAGTCATCTCATCAATAGTGTCTACACGCTTTTGATATAACCATTCAAAAATTTGTTTAGCTCTAAATTTTTGTTGTCCGTGCTCAATTAACCAATTTTGCATTTCATCATATCTTAACGAATATATTGATTGTTTTTCAAAATTTGGTAAGAATTTATTTTTTTTCTTTTTTTCAGCAGTTATCATCTTAACTTTCCTTTCTTTTTATTTTAGTAATGAAAAAGCCATCTGAATTAAAGTCTTGTGGCAAAATTTGTAGTGTTTTTACTTTTTCACCAGTAACAGGATGCGTCATCAATTCAAATTCAAAATCTTTATTTTCTTTTAAAAATGTATAAATTACATTTTCATTTTCCATATGTTCAATTGTGCAAGTTGAATAAATAAGTGAACCGCCTGGTTTCAAGTTATGTTTAACATTATCTAATATACTTAATTGAATTTCTACAAGATCATTAATACTATCCTTAGATTGTACATATTTAATTTCAGGCTTATGTCTTAATACACCTAATCCACTACAAGGTGCATCTACTAAAATTTTGTCATATAGTTCTGAATATGGTTGTGTTGCATCATGATCGAAAGTGGACACATTCTTTAATTTTAACTTTTTGATATTTTCTTTAATTAAACCAATTTTATGCTTATGAATATCTGTAGCATCTACATGGCCTGTGGATGCTAGTAATTCTGCCATATGACAAGCCTTACCGCCAGGAGCACTGCATGCATCTAATATGGTATCGCCTTTTTGAACATCCATTAAATACCCTACTAACATTGAACTTTTATCTTGGATGGAAATAAGTCCATCTTTAAAAGCTCGAGATTCAATCACTGGTTTACCTGTAAGGTGTAAACAATATGGAATGAGTTGATCAATATCCACATGATAACCTTCTTGTAAAAGCTCCTTACTTATTGTTTCAACATCCGTACGACTTGTATTCACTCTTACTGTACTTGCAGATTGTACTAGAAATGATTTTGCAATCTTATGTGTCGTTTCTATTCCGTAATGTGTAATCCAATGCTCAATAATCCATCTTGGTATACTATACTCAATCGTCATACGTTGCTTTTCATTCTTAATTGTTTCCAATGTCGGTAAGTCACTTTTAAATATGTGACGAAGTATAGCATTAACGATGTTCCCATTGTGCTGGCCACCACGACGTTTAGCAATATTAACTGCTTCATTTATAATTGCATGATTAGGTATTTTATCTAGGAAGACATATTGATATAAACTCATCCATAATAATTGACGTACCCAACCTTTAATTCTAGTCTTAACAAAGGGTTTTAAATAAAAATCTAAAGTCATTTTACGCTTTATTGTTCCATAAACTAATTCTGTAAACAATGCTTTATCGACAGTTGCAATATTATATTGGTTAATGACTTCGTTAATTTTTAAATTGCTATAAGCATTATCGTTTAAAATATCTTGAATGGTATGAAATGCAAGGTCTCTTACTGATTGTGTCATACTAATTTAGTCCCCACTAATGAATCTTGTACACCACTTAAATATTGAGCAGCAAGCATTCGTTTTTTCCCAGATAATTGAATATCTGTTAATGCAATAGCATCCAAAGAGCCAGTTCCTACAATAATTGCAGTCTTAGTGATTTCTATAATTTCACCTGGTTCTCCGTTTTTTCCTTTTTCAATATGAGCTTGATATAGTTTTAAATTTTTATCATTCATAGTTGTATAAGCCACTGGCCATGGTGATAATCCACGAATATGATTGTGTATCTCTTTAGCGCTTTTAGTCCAATCGATACGTTCGTCTTCTCTGCTAATATTAGACGCAAACGTTGCTTTTGAATCATCTTGTGGAATACTTTCATTTGAACCATCTATAATAGAAGGTAATGTTTCTTTTAATAAATCTGCACCTAAAAAGCTTAATTTATCGTGCATTGATCCTACATTATCATCATCTTCAATGTCGATGGCCTTTTGAGAAATAATATTACCTGCATCTAACTTTTTCACCATATACATGATTGTAATACCCGTTTGTGCTTCACCATCTATAATGGCTTGGTGAATAGGTGCTCCACCACGATATTTTGGCAATAATGAGGCATGTACATTTACAGCACCTAACTTAGGAAGATTTAATAGACTTTCAGGTAATAATTGTCCAAATGCTGCCGTTACAATTAAATCAGGATTTAAATCCATAAGTTCATTTAACTCATTAGAATCTTTTAACTTTTCAGGTTGATATACTGGAATGTGATATGTTTCTGCCACTTTCTTTACAGGAGGAGGGGTTAATACACGCTTACGTCCTACTGGTCTATCTGGCTGAGTAACTACTGCGATGACTTCATGTTCAGCGATTAACATCTCTAGTACTTTTGTTGAAAAATCTGGTGTTCCCATAAAAATTATCTTACTCATTGTCAAAATATGCCTCCACTTCTTTTTCAGTCAATATTTTTGTAGCACGTTCGGTAAATGGAATACCATCTAATTGATCAATGATGTGCAGTATCATTCTAGCCACATCATCATAAGCAGTTAATTCAATCTCGTGACCTTCTAAATCACTTGCTTCTACAGTTATCATTTTACTACGTTCTACCTCCCCAAATACATTAGGAAGATTAACCGAACCTTCTAAATCAATGATTTTCTCATTAGATTCTGTTTTGATTTTAGGATTGATTAATTGCAAGAGTCCTTCTGCTTCCATGTCAATTATAGCAACACGTTGACTTACACCAATTTGTGGCGCTGATAAAGCTGATGCTTCTTCAGAATATAAAGTGTCTTCAATATCTAATAATAAACGTTTTAAATTTTCATCAAAAGTTGTTATCTTTTTTGCTTTTTTAGATAAAACAGGATGAGTCGATGGAACTAATTTCTTTATTGCCACTTAGAACGCCTCCCGAAAAAAATTCATCATATTATTATAACGTAATTCAATTTAAAATGCGACCTTAGTCTTATCTTCACTCTTCTCAGATAACTTTAATTGCTTTTAGTTTTTTTCATATTTAAAATAATTATAAAGACAATTAATATATTAAATAGACTAAGGAGGTATAAAGAATGGAAGTCAATAAAGTGATTTACATTATCCTAGCTGTCTTTTTAGGTGGCTTTGGCGTACACAAATTTTATGCTGGTAAAATGATGTCTGGTCTTCTTCATTTATTATTCTGTTGGACAGGAATTCCTCATATTATTGCAATCATCAGTGCGATTCTGACATTACTAAGACCAGCAGATGAAAATGGAAACGTAACAATGTAACATGTAAATACAAAAAGAGTTACACCACGCAGTTAAACGCAAACGGTGCAACTCTTTTTTTACATTAATATTTGAGGATTGATATCAATCCTTAACGATAATTTATCTTTAATATATGCTTCATGATAATAATCATCTAAGTACTGTAATGCATGAATTAATTCTGGCTCACTCTTGTATTTAACCAATATTTGAAAACGATGTTCGTTATTAATTCTAGCAATTGCCGCTGGAGAAGGTCCAAGTACGAGTGCTCTTTCTGAAAGATGTTGCAGTAAAATTTGATGTACATGTTTAGCAGCTTCCATTACTTTTTTCATATTTTTATGCGCAATAGTAAAATTAATTAAATAATAATAAGGTGGATATTTACCTAATTTTCTAAATTGCATTTCTTTATGATAAAACGTTAAATAATCATTTTTTTGAACATCTTCTATTGCATAATGAGTTGGATTATATGTTTGAATAATCACTTTACCGGGTTTTTCATGACGACCAGCACGACCTGAAACTTGTGTAAGTAACTGATACGTTCTTTCACTCGCTCTAAAGTCGGGCAAATTTAACATTGTGTCGGCATTAAGCACACCAACTAATGTTATATTTGGATAATCTAAACCTTTTGCAATCATTTGTGTGCCTAATAAAATATCGCCTTTTCCCTTTTCAAAATCAGTCAATAGCTTTTCATGTGCACCTTTTCTTGACGTCGTATCTACATCCATACGAATAATACGTGCCTCTTCAAATTCTTGTTGTAAAATTTCTTCTACCCTTTGTGTACCTGTACCAACCTGTCTGATATGCGGGCTTTCACAATTAGGACACAGGTTAGGAGGCAAGTCTTGATAGCCGCAATAGTGGCATTTTAGTTGGTCTGTCGTCTTATGATAAGTTAACGAAATATCGCAATGTGGACATTGTGGAACATATCCACAATCTCGACATAACATAAACGAAGCATAACCCCGTCGATTTAAAAATAAAACGATTTGTTCATTTTTATTCAGTCTATCTTGAATCGCTTGTCTTAATTCTTCTGAGAACATGGAACGATTACCTGAACTTAGTTCTGCTCTCATATCAATGATATCTATTGAAGGTAAAGCTTGTTGATTAACTCTTTCAGGTAAAGTAAGTAATTGATATACATTTTTTTCTGCCCGTGCATAAGATTCAAGACTTGGTGTCGCACTTCCTAATACTAATGGACATTGATGAAATTGACTTCTCCATTCTGCTATGTCTCTAGCATGATAACGTGGATAATCTTCTTGCTTATATGTTGATTCATGTTCTTCATCAATAATAATAATGCCTAAGTTTTTAAATGGTGCAAAGATACTTGATCTCGCACCTACGCTTACACGTGCTCTTCCATCTCTAATTTTTTGCCATTCATCATATCGTTCACCATTTGACAAACCTGAATGTAAGACAGCTACATCATCACCAAAACGTCGCTTAAAGCGTAAAACCATTTGTGGTGTCAGCGCAATTTCTGGAACAAGCATCATGGCTTGTTCATCTTTTTTTAATACTTCTTCAATGGCTTGCAAATAGACTTCAGTTTTACCTGAACCTGTGACGCCGTGTAATAAAAATGTACGTTGTGCGTTGTGATCTATTTTTTCTTTAATTTGTTGAAATGCGTTATTTTGAGCAGGGGTTAACATTCGTTTTTCTTCTTTTTCAAAGATACGATTTGCAAAAGGATCTCGTTCAATTTCAGCATCATATTTTTCAAGGAAACCTTTTTTGACGAGACCCTCTATACTTGATTTAGAAAACCCCATTTCTTCAAGTTCTTTTAAAAATACATTTCTATGATGTTCTTCTAAAAGATAAGCATACACATCATATTGTTTTAATTTCTTTTCTAGTAAAGCTAATATATCATCTGGATTGTATCCTTCAACAACTCGTACTGCACGCTGTGTTTTTCTTTTTGTATGTTGAGATAATATGGTTTCTTCTTCTATTAAATGTTGTTCAAGTAAACGGTTTAATATATTTAAATGATTATTTTTTTGCGCATCTTTATACTTATAATATCCGTTGTTATCAAAATATTTTAATATATCTTCTTCAATATCATTGTGACGGACTATTTTAAATACTTTAGTGTATTTTGCTTTAATCGCGCTTGGAAGCATTGCCTCTAACACAGAAATGCGTTTTGAAATATGATAATGACTCAACCATTCACTTAATTGGATAAGTTCAGGTGTTAATTCTGGTCGAATATCTCTAATTTCTTTAATTGCTTTCAATTTATCTATATTGACATCTTCACTTGGTTGTTGTTGTATATCCATAACATATCCTTGAATGGTACGTGGACCAAACGGTACAACAACTCTTACACCCACTTTTATAAAATCTTTTAAATGGTCAGGTACGAGATAATCGAATTTAAAATCAACACTCTTAGAAGGAATATCTACAATGACCTTCGCAATCATTATTGCCACCTAGTTTCCAGTTCATCTAAAATTTGTTGTGCAAGTTGCACTTTCTTTCCTTTTTTTATATTAATACGTTGTCCATTTTTAAAATGCATAGTGAGTTCATTATCATCAGATTGAAATCCAATGGTCTGATCTCCTACATTATTCGAAATAATGACATCCGCATTTTTACGTTTTAATTTATCTTGTGCATAAGCATTAATATTTTGGGTTTCAGCTGCAAATCCGACCAAGTATTGATGTGTTTTATGTTCACCTAAATATTTCAAAATGTCCTTTGTTCGCTTAAAAGTGACAGAAAGATTGCCATCTTGTTTTTTCATTTTATGATTCAATACATCAGCCGGCGTATAATCTGAGACGGCTGCTGCTTTAACAACAATATCTTGTTCTTCATATCGACTTGTAACTGCATTAAACATTTCTTCTGCACTTTCTACATGAATGACTTCTACATTCTCTGGATTATCAAGTTGCGTTGGTCCTGCCACAAGCGTCACCTTTGCACCTCTTTTAGCTAAAGCTTCTGCAATTGCATATCCCATTTTTCCAGAGGAACGATTAGATACAAACCTTACTGGATCAATTACTTCAATTGTAGGACCGGCAGTAACTAAAGCATGTTTCCCTTCAAAAGAAGTATGAGATATGTGTGATAGTTCATTCTTATCTTTAAAATAATCATTTATGATTTTGACAATTTGAAGAGGTTCCTCCATACGTCCCTTTGCAATGTACCCACATGCTAAAAAACCATCTCCAGGTTCAATAAAATGATATTCATCGTCTTTTAATACAGAAATATTATGTTGCGTACGTTTATTTTCATACATATGAACATTCATAGCTGGAGCAATAAATTTAGGGGTTTCTGTAGCAAGTAGCGTTGATGTGACGATATCATCAGCAATACCTACACTTAATTTGGCAATAGTATTAGCGGTAGCAGGTGCAACAACGATACAGTCTGCCCAATCACCTAATGCTATATGTTGAATGTCTTCAGGATTTTCTTCAATAAATGTATTGGTATATACAGGGTTTCTACTAATGGCTTGAAAGGCTAAAGGTGTAACAAATTCTTGTGCATGATCAGTGAGCATTACTCTTACATCATAATTCGCTTGCGTAAGTTTACTAGTTAAATCAATTGCTTTATAAGCAGCAATGCCTCCTGTAACAGCTAATAGAATGTTCTTCATGATTCGACTCCTTTAGTTATATTTATAGTCTTCACTTTTAAATTTATTATACACAACTAAGATGAAAAACTAAAAACACGGGAGTAGAACAGATTTTTAATTCACTGTTCTACTCCCGCAAGATTAACTGATTCTAAAAACGCTTATATAAGTACATTTTCAATTGAATCAGAGATTGCAAAAATGTTTAAAAGTCTGAAATACATGGTAACTTATATTTCAGAACAACAACTTAACTGATAACGAAATAATTTTATTTATGCTTGAAACTCTTCAGGTACAACAGGTGAAATTTTTCCGCTTGCGATCTCTTCTAGTGCTTCACCTACAGGTTTTGCTGAATGATAACCATTTAGTAATGCAGTTTCAGGCTTTTCGTCTAATTCACGTGCACGTTTAGCAGCTGTTGTTGCAATTAAATATTTTGAATTAATTTGTGATTGTAATTGATTTAACGGTGGGTTTAACATTATTTCTTTGCCTCCAATAACATTTTTCTATATATCGCTTCAACGCGTTCTCTTTTTAAGTGCTCGGCTTCTACAATTGATTGAATTCTTTCTTTAGCCAAATGAACTTCATCATTAACAACGACATAATCATAAAGATTCATCATTTCTACTTCTTTACGTGCTTCATTTACCCTACTTTGAATCTTTTCATCTGTTTCTGTACCGCGACCAATAAGACGTTCTTTCAAATGATCTAAGCTTGGCGGTGCAAGAAAGATAAATAATGCGTCAGGAAATTTTTTTCTTACTTGTTTCGCACCTTCAACTTCAATTTCTAAAAACACATCATGACCTTCAGCCATTGTATCTTTAACATATTGTACGGGTGTCCCATAGTAATTTCCTACATATTCGGCATATTCAATAAATTGATCTTCTTGAATTAATGCTTCAAATTCTTCTTTCGTTTTAAAAAAGTAATCTACACCGTTAACTTCTCCTTCTCGCATTTGACGCGTAGTCATCGAGATTGAGTATTTATATGATGTAGTTGGATCGTCAAATATCTCTTTACGAACAGTTCCTTTACCTACTCCTGAAGGACCTGAAAGAACAATTAGTAATCCTTTTTCATTATCCATGCCTTACGACCTCTCTAAGCTATTCTTCTATTATTTAAATATGATATCACATTGTTGTTTACGTTGTATAGAGTGTACTAGGATAAACTTAACTCATGACGCTCTATTGTTACCATGTTACAATATAATGAATGACAAAACTGAAGGTGGAAAAAATTATGGCTTATGATGGCTTATTTACAAAAAAGATAATAGAATCACTACAATTTTTAGTAACAGGTAGAATTCACAAAATTAATCAACCAGAAAATGACACAATCATTATGATTATTCGTCAAAATCGTAAAAACCATCATCTATTGTTATCTATTCATCCCAATTTTTCAAGAATGCATCTCACCAATAAAAAGTACGACAATCCCTTTGACCCACCAATGTTTGCACGTGTCTTTCGTAAGCATTTAGAGGGAGGTATTGTTAAATCAATACGACAAATCGGTAATGATCGTAGAGTAGAAATTGACATTGAAAGTAAAGATGAAATTGGCGATACGATATATCGAACAGTGATATTGGAAATCATGGGTAAACATAGTAATTTAATACTAGTAGATGATCAATATAAAATTATAGAAGGCTTTAAACACTTGACGCCAAATACAAATCAGTATCGTACAGTGATGCCTGGTTTCAAATATGAAGCTCCTCCTACTCAAAACAAACGAAATCCATATGATATTTCAAGTGATGAGGTGCTCAAATTCGTTGACTTTAATGCCGGAAAAATTGCTAAACAATTACTCAATGCGTTTGAAGGCTTTAGTCCTCTAATTACAAATGAAATTACAAATCGTTACCAATTTATGAATCAAGATACTCTTCCTCAAGCTTTTGAAGAAGTGATTGACCAAACATTAAAAGTACCCGTACCAGTATTTCATAAAAATCATGAAACAGGTAAAGAAGATTTCTATTTTATGAAATTAAAACAATTCTCGGATGATATTGTTATCTATGATTCATTACATGATTTGTTAGATCGTTATTATGATGCTAGAGGTGAGCGAGAACGTGTAAAACAACGTGCGAATGATCTAGTACGCTTCGTACAACAACAATTACAAAAATATCAACACAAGTTAAGTAAACTTATAGACGAATACGAAAGTGCTAAAGATAAAGACACACAACAATTATACGGTGAACTCATTACTGCTAATATTTATCGTATTCAACAAGGTGACGCGTCTATAAACGTTCTAAATTATTATACTAATGAAGAAGTAACGATTCCATTAGACCCTACTAAATCACCATCTGTGAATGCTCAATACTACTATAAGCAATATAATCGAATGAAGACACGAGAAAAAGAACTCGATCTTCAAATTGCTCTTACACGTGAAAATATTGACTATTTTGCCAATATTGAACAGCAATTAGAACATATTACAGTTGATGAAATTGATGACATTCGTGATGAATTGGCAGAACAAGGATTTATGAAACAACGTAAAAATACTAAAAAGAAAAAACAAGATAAAATCCATTTACAAACATATATCTCTTCAGATGGAGACACGATTTTAGTAGGTAAAAATAACAAGCAAAATGATTATTTAACAAATCGTAAAGCTCAAAAATCACATATATGGTTCCATACTAAAGATATTCCAGGTTCGCATGTTGTCATTTTAAATGATGCACCGAGTGAGACTACGATAAAAGAGGCAGCAATGCTTGCGGGATATTTCTCTAAAGCTGGAAATTCTGGTCAGATACCGGTAGACTATACAGAAATCAAAAATGTCCATAAACCTTCTGGCGCTAAACCAGGATTTGTCACATATGATAATCAAAAAACGTTATATGCAACACCTGATTATGACCAAATCCAGCGTATGAAGCAGGATAAAAATTAAAAAAATAAAAATCCGTAGATGCTTTTTTTAAGTCATCTACGGATTTTATATATCATAGTGTCTATTTTTCTGGTAATGCAAGTTGGAAACTTACTCCAAATTTATCTTGCACCCATGCAAACTCACGAAATGGTGGCATAGAAGTTTTAGGCATCAGTATAGCACCTTCTTTTTTTAGACCATTAAATAAACGTTCCATTTCCATAGCATCTTCAACAGTGATATATAAAGAGATGGAAGGATTCATTGGTAATTCTTCACCATTATCGGCATCTATCGCCATGAATACTTGACCATTTAATGTGAAAATAGAATGTTGAACTGTCCCAGGTTCCCCAGGACCATCTTCTCCGTATTTTACCATTGTTAAAATCTCACTGTTTTTAAATAAGCTTGTATATAAATTGACTGCTTCTTCAGCTTGATTATTAAACATTAAAAATGGTGTTACTTTAGGTATTTCCATTGTAATCCTCCTATAATTTATAATTAATGTCTATTTTAAACTATTTTTAAAAATAATAAAAAGTTAGCTATTAAGAACTTTGAATTAAAAGTAGCTTTAATTTTGAAAACTTTCCATAAACAGTTAAAATTAAATAAAAGTATAATAGGAGGCATTTAATATGATGCATTATATTCTACCACTATTAGCAATGGTCATCGTTTTATTAATCGGATGGGTGTTAATTAAAATCTTTATACGTTAAGTTAATTATAGATTGATATAAAAAGATACATATAAATATGTTGATTCATATTTATATGTATCTTTCTTTCTATATTTAGATTTTATCTTTTTGACGTAAACGTGCTTTGGCTTTTTTAAAGAAGTCACTTGTATGCTCAAAAGATTCCATTTGTGCGTGATGCATATGTTTAATACTTTCTTTAATAGTTAACACATGTGCTGTTTGTTTAAATTCTTTTTCACTGTATAAAAATTGATTCACATGTTTTAACTGATTATAAAATGCATTATTATCTTTGTCTTTAGACAACTTTATCACCCTTTAAGCGAAACTTAGAGATTATCGCGCCAATCCACTAATGTTTGAATATCATTTTCTGAAATTTTGCCTTCTTCTTTAGCTACTTCAATAAGTTCATTATAATTACTTAGCGTATAGAATGGTAGATTCGCTTGTTTGAACATGTCGTCTGCTTTAGCTAGACCATAAGTAAAGATTGCAACTACACCTACGACTTCAGCCCCTGCTTCTCTTAAAGCTTCCACTGCAGTAATTGACGATCCCCCTGTTGAAATTAAATCTTCCACGACAACGACTTTTTTATTTTTACTTTGTGCGCCTTCAATTTGATTTTGTTTACCATGACTTTTACTTTTAGATCGTACATAGTTCATTGGTAAGTTTAGTTTTTCAGAAATATAAGCAGCATGTGGAATACCAGCAGTTGCTGTTCCTGAAATAACCTCTACATTATCAAAATGTTCTGTAATAAGTTCACTTAATCCATCACGAATGTCTTGACGTACTTTAGGGTAACCTAATGTAATACGATTATCACAATAAATAGGTGATTTTATGCCTGAACTCCATGTGAATAAGTCATTGGGTGATAAACTTACTGCTTCAATATCTAATAATGATTTTGCTATGTGTTTTGACATATTAACTTAACCAACTTTCCTTTATTTTTGTATAACTCTCTTGTGGATGCTCACTTTGAGTTATTGGACGACCCACTACAATGTGAGTTGAACCTAATTGTTTCGCGTCTTCTGGAGTTGTAATACGTTTTTGATCATTCACCGCTGCACCTTTAGGTCTGATACCAGGCGTCACCTTTAAAAAGTCAGAACCTAGAGACTTTGTCAGTAATTTAGCTTCTAATGGTGAACATACTACGCCATCTAATCCTGACTCCTGCGCTAATTTTGCATAATTCAACACTGCTTCTTCAATAGACGTTTGGATATTTTGTTCTTGATGTAGCATTTCTTCAGTCGTTGATGTTAATTGAGTCACTGCTATTATTTTAGTAGTTTCATTATATTTACGTAACCCTTTTACAGCATGTTTCATCATTTCAGTTCCACCAGCAGCATGCACGTTAACTAAATCAACATTTAACTTACCTAAACCCTCCATAGCTTTTTGAACTGTATTAGGAATATCGTGTAACTTAAGGTCTAAAAATATATCATGTCCACGTTCTTTTATTTTCTTAATTAAAGCTGGTCCAGTTTGATAATATAATTCCATTCCTACTTTTACAAAAAGTGGTTCATCAAATTGATCTAAAAAATCAAGAACATGATCCTCAGAATCAAAATCTAAAGCTATAATTGGTAAATCTCTCATTCATTAAACTCCTTTAAATAACTCACTTTTATTTTAAAAAGAAGCGACTTGTGCTTAAACATAAAGCAAGTTAACACATAAGTCGCTTATAATTACGGCATTACATATTTCTCATTGAAAATGTCATACTTTCAATGACATTTGTTAATGCACTTGCAGTATCTAATGAAGTTAAACATGGCACTCCGTTTTCTACAGTAGTACGTCGAATTTGGAAGCCATCTCTTTCAACTTCTTTACCTTTTGTCATTGTGTTAATAACAATTTGTACATCCCCATTTTGGATACGTGTTAATAAATCATCTTCTCCACCGATTTTACCAACAACTTCAACAGGGATATTGTGCGCTTCTAATTTTTGTGCAGTACCTTGTGTAGCTAAGATTTTATAACCTACTTCATTTAAACGGTGCGCAATATCAACGATTTCTTCTTTATCTTTATCACTTACTGTCATTAATACGGTACCATGATCTTTTACTTCTACACCACTACCTGTTAAACCTTTATATAAAGCTTTTTCAAGTGTTAAATCTTTACCCATCACTTCACCGGTAGATTTCATTTCAGGTCCAAGTGTCACGTCAACATTTTTTAATTTATTAAAACTAAATACCGGTGCTTTAACAAACACACCCTCTGAATATGGTTGAATACCTTGTTGATAGCCTAAATCTTTAAGCTTTGTACCCATTATTGCTTGCATGGCAAGTTGTGCCATTTGAATATCAGTAATTTTACTTAAGAAAGGCACTGTACGACTTGCACGTGGATTAACTTCTAATACATACACACCATCATGTGCAATAACGAATTGAATATTGATGAGACCCACAATGTTTAATCCTTTAGCTAATTTAATTGTATAATCTTCGAGAGTTTTTATTTCTTTATCGCTCAATGTTTGTGGTGGATACACTGCAATTGAATCACCGCTATGAACACCTGCACGTTCAATGTGCTCCATAATACCAGGAATAATAACTGTTTCACCATCAGAAATTGCATCGACTTCTATTTCTTTACCTGTTAAATATCTATCCACTAATACTGGATGTTCTGGACTTGCTTTAACAGCTTGTTCCATATAGTCTTCTAATTCTGCATCACTATTTACAATCTCCATGGCACGACCACCTAATACATAAGAAGGTCGTACAACTACTGGATAACCAATTTCGCGTGCATTTTCTAATGCTTCTTTAGGAGAAGTGGCTGTTTTACCTTTAGGTTGTGGCACATCAATTTTTCTTAAAAGTGCTTCAAATTCTTTTCTATCTTCTGCACGATTTAAATCTTCTAATGATGTTCCTAAGATTTTCACACCATGTTTAGCTAATTTATCAGCTAAATTGATTGCTGTTTGACCACCAAATTGAACTACTACACCTTTAGGTTGCTCTAAATTAATGATATTCATTACATCTTCTTCAGTTAGCGGTTCAAAATATAATTTATCTGAAATTGAAAAGTCTGTTGATACTGTCTCTGGATTATTATTAACAATGATTGCTTCATATCCGGCATTTTGAATTGCCCAAACTGCATGCACTGTCGCATAATCAAACTCTACACCTTGTCCGATACGTATTGGTCCAGAACCTAATACTAAAATTTTCTCTTTATCTGTAACTATAGATTCATTTTCTGTTTCATATGTTCCGTAATAGTATGGTGTAGATGATTCAAATTCTGCTGCACACGTGTCTACCATTTTATACACAGGTTTAATATCATTATCTTGACGTAATTGATATACTTCTTCTTCAGTCATATCAAAGCGATGAGCAATCACTTTATCACTGAAACCATAATCTTTTGCATATTTAAGATATTCTAAGTCTCCTGGATGCGCTTTAAGTTCATGTTCAATATGAATAATATTAAGGAATTTATTTAAGAAGAAATAATCAATTTTAGTCATTTCATGAATTTCTTGTAATGATGTGCCACGTCGAATCGCTTCACCAATAAAGAATAAACGCTCATCATCTTGATGACTAATACGTTCTTTAATGTAGTCTAAGTCATAACTTTCACCGTTTGGTAAACCAAGATGATGGACACCATATTCTAATGAACGAATCGCTTTTAATAATGATTCTTCATATGTACGACCAATAGCCATCACTTCACCAGTAGCCTTCATTTGTGTTCCTAATTCACGTTCACCTTTTTCGAATTTATCAAATGGGAAACGTGGAATTTTTGAAATGACATAATCAAGTGTTGGTTCAAACGCAGCATAAGATGTTCCAGTTATAGGATTTAGCATCTCATCTAATGTTAAACCAACCGCAATTTTAGCCGCTAATTTAGCAATTGGATAGCCTGTTGCTTTTGATGCTAGTGCAGATGAACGAGACACACGTGGATTAACTTCAATAATGTAATAATTTAATGAATATGGATCTAAAGCCAGCTGTACATTACAACCACCTTCAATACCTAAAGCACGAATCACTTTAAGCGATACATCACGTAACATTTGGTATTCAACATCTGATAGTGTCTGACTAGGAGCTACAACAACTGAATCTCCAGTATGGATACCTACTGGGTCAATATTTTCCATATTACATACTACAATGGCATTGTCATTTTTATCACGCATCACTTCATATTCAATTTCTTTATATCCTGCTATTGATTTTTCAATTAAACATTGAGTCGCTGGACTATAATGTAATCCATTACTTACAACTTCTTTTAATTCTTCATCATTATGACAGATACCACCACCAGTACCCCCCATTGTAAAGGCAGGACGTACAATTAATGGATATCCTACTTGTTCTTTGAATGCAAATGCTTGTTCTACAGTATTTACTATATCACTTTCAGGTACCGGAACATCTAATTCATTCATCAATGATCGGAATAATTCTCTATCTTCTGCTTGTTGTATAGATTCTAATTTTGTACCTAATAACTCTACATTATTTGCTTTTAATACACCGCTATCATGTAATTGTATTGCCATATTTAAACCTGTTTGTCCACCTAATGTAGGTAATAATGCATCAGGTTGTTCTTTACGAATGATACGTGCAATAAAGTCATGAGTTAAAGGTTCAATATATACTTTATCTGCAATTTCTTTATCAGTCATAATGGTTGCAGGATTTGAGTTTACTAAAATAACACGGTATCCTTCTTCTTTTAAAGCAAGACACGCTTGTGTTCCAGCATAGTCAAATTCTGCAGCTTGTCCAATAATAATAGGACCTGAACCAATTACTAAAATCGTTTTAATATCGTCACGTTTAGGCATTCGTTTTACTCTCCTTTTTATTATCTTTAAAATCTCTCATCATGTCTAAGAACTCATCAAATAAGTAATTTGAGTCACTTGGGCCTGGTCTTGCCTCTGGATGATATTGCACTGAAAAGGCTGGTAATGTTTTATGTCTTAATCCTTCAACCGTACCATCATTTAAAGCAATATGTGTCACTTCTAAATCTGTATTTTCTAATGAGTCTTTATCAATAGCATAACCGTGATTTTGACTTGTGATATCTACTTTACCTGTGCGTAAATCTTTTACAGGATGATTCGCACCACGATGTCCAAACTTCATCTTAAATGCTTTGGCACCTTGAGATAATGCAAATAACTGATGACCAAGACAAATGCCAAAGAATGGTATATTTCCTAAAACACCTTTAATCATATCTAAGGCAACATTAACTTCTTCTGGATCTCCAGGTCCATTTGAAAGCATGACACCATCTGGTGACATTGCTAATATTTCCTCTGCTGAAGTATCATAAGGTACTACAGTAACATTACATCCTCTTGAATTAAGCTCTCTAACAATATTTTGCTTTTTACCAAAGTCTAATAACACGACGCTTAAATCTGAGCCTGTTGATACATACGGTGTTTTTGTTGACACAGTAGTTACCTCATCACGAGGTAATTCTGCAGTTTTTAAGTTAGCTGCAAGTGATTCAATTTCCTCTTTATTGTCAGTAAATCCTGCTTTTAATACACCATATTTTCTAATTTTTCTAGTAATACTGCGTGTATCTACCCCTGAAATACCAGGAATTTGATATTGAACAAGCACTTCATGTAATGTTTTTTGTTTTCTAAAATTACTTGGATGCGTACTTGCTTCCTTAACCACTACCCCATTTAATGTAGGTGTAAGTGATTCAAAATCGTCTCTATTAATACCATAATTTCCAATTAAAGGATAAGTAAATGTAACAATTTGACCAGTATATGATGGATCAGAAATCGTTTCTTGATATCCAGTCATCGCTGTATTAAATACAATTTCACCGATTGATAATTGATCTGACCCTAATTTATATCCTTCATAATATGAACCATCTTCAAATACAAGATATCTACGTTCAAACATTTTACTTGTCCTCCTTAAATTTAACTTCACCCTCAACCATTGTTAAAACAGGGTTACCATATACTTTATATCCTATAAATGGTGTATTATCTGCTTTAGATAAGAAGTCTTCACCACGAATTTCTCTTTCTTCATCTAAATTGATGATTGTTAAGTCTGCATAGCTGCCTTCTTCTAATTTTCCATAAGGTAAATCAAATATTTGTGCTGGTTTAATTGTTAAGTAATCAACAAGTTGTTGTAATGACCAGTCTCCATTTTTAACAAAATGAGTATATAATAATGGGAAGGCTGTTTCACTTCCTACAATACCAAATGGTGCTTTTGTCATTGGCTGAGCTTTTTCTTCTTTGGCATGAGGCGCGTGATCTGTAGCAATACAATCAATGGTACCATCTAGTAATCCTTCTAATAATGCATCTCTATCTTCTTTACTTCTTAATGGTGGATTCATTTTAAAAATGGCATTATCACCTGGAACATCATCTTCAGTTAATAACAGATGATGTGGTGTCACTTCAGCAGTAACATGAATGCCTGCTGCTTTAGCATCACGAATTGCTCTTACACTTTCTTTTGTTGAAACGTGGCACACATGATAGTGACAATTTGCTGCTTCTGCTAATAAAACGTCTCGTGCAATTTGTACAGATTCACAAATGTTTGGAATGCCAGGAATACCTAATTCTTCACTACGTTTACCTTGATGCATTGCACCACCATAAATTAAGCTATTATCTTCACAATGAGCAACAACTGCTTTATTTAATTTTGCAGCTTGTTGCATCGCTTCATACATCATTGCTGACTCCTGAACACCTACACCATCATCTGTAAATGCAAATGCACCCTCTTTTGAAAGTGCTTCAAAATCAACATGCTCTTTACCAGCTTGACGAATTGTAATTGATGCATAAGGTAAGACACGGACTTGTGCATTTTCTTTAATTAATGATTGCAACTGATCCATGTGTTCTACTGTATCAGGTACAGGACGTGTATTAGGCATAGGACATACTGTTGTAAACCCGCCACGTGCAGCTGCTTTTGTTCCAGTTTCAATTGTTTCTTTATGTTCTCCACCTGGTTCTCTTAAATGTACATGCACATCTACTAGTCCTGGTGCTACAAACTGACCATTTGCATCAATGATTTCAGTACCTTCATCAATATTAATATTTTCATTCATTTCCTTGATATATTGTCCATCAATTAAAATTGACGTTGATTTAAGTTCACCATTGTCTAAAATTTTAGCATTTTTTATAAGTTTCATAATTATTCTCCTTTTCTTGATAAAAGTTTATCTATTACAGCCATTCTTAAATACATTCCATTTTCCATTTGTTTAAAGATTCTTGACTTAGGTGCTTCAACTAGTTCACTATCGATTTCTACGCCACGATTTACTGGAGCAGGATGCATCACTATCGCATCATCTTTTAAACGACGATACCTTTCTTTAGTTAACCCATATTGTTCATGATAATGATCAGCTTTAAAGTTTGCTTCATCAGTAATACCATGTCTTTCATGTTGAACTCTTAAAAGCATAATGATATCAACTTTATCAATCACATCATCAATATTTACATAGGGAGCATCTAATGTTTCATCTACCCATTCATTAGGACTTGAGAACATTACTTTAGCGCCAAGTGAGGTTAAACTTGTATAATTACTTCTTGCTACACGAGAATTTTTAATATCTCCACATATTAAAATATTTAATCCTTCAAACGTTTCGTATTCTTCATAAATCGTCATTATATCCAATAAGCTTTGAGTAGGATGCTGACCACTACCATCTCCAGCATTTGCAATCGGAATATTTAAATTTTCTAGTTCTTCGTAATATGCATTTTGAGGATGTCTAATGACTAATAAATTGACGCCAATACTCTCTAACGTTTTACAAGTGTCATAAAGTGATTCTCCTTTTTGTACTGAAGAAGTGCTTGTTTCAAAGTTAACTTGTTTCAATCCAAGATTAAGTTCAGCTACTTCAAAACTGCATTTTGTACGTGTTGAATTTTCAAAGAATAAGTTAGATACATATTTTCCTTCATACTGAGGGACAATTTCTTTTCCTGATTTAAAACGACTCGCTGTTTGAATAAGATTAAAAATATCGTCGTTTGTTAAATATTCCATTGAAAATAAATTTTTCATGACCTGCCTCCTAAAAGATCCTCTTTTATTTAATGTCTGATTCTTCTTTTTCTTTTGGCAAAATAAGATTTAATATGATTCCTGATAATGCTGCTAAAGCCATGCCTTCAATTTGTAGGTTCACACCAAGACTTTTTAAATTGATAAGTAAATTTCCAATACCAACTACTAGTACTACTGATGCAATAACTAAATTACGATTACTAGCAAAATCAACACGACTTTCTACCAACATTCTAAGTCCACTTGCTGCAATAATACCGAATAATAAGATAGATACACCACCCATAACTGGTGTAGGAATTGATGAAATTAATGCTGAGAACTTACCTATAAATGATAAGATAATTGCAATCACTGCTGCGCCACCAATGACATAGATACTATATATTTTTGTAATTGCGAGTACACCAATATTTTCGCCATAAGTTGTACTAGGCGGTCCTCCAATAATACTAGCGAACATTGTTGAAACACCATCACCTATAATTGAACGATGTAAACCTGGATTTTCAAAGAAATTACGTCCTACAATTTTATTAATTACCATTTGATGGCCAATATGTTCACTGACTGTTACAAATACTATAGGCAACATGACTAAAATAAGTCCGATATGTATCGATGGAACATAATCTTTAAATGGTAAATATATATCTGGAAAATCTAGCCAACTGGCTTTAGCAATTGGTTTGAAATTAACAATGCCTACAAAAATTGACACAATATAACCTACAATAATTCCTATTAACACAGGAATAAGAGAAAGGAAGCCTTTAAAGAATCCTTGAACAATAATAGTTACTAGTAAAGTTACTAATGCTACTAATAAATAGCTTAAATTGTAACCCTTCATATCTCCTGAATTCTCATACATTGCCATGTTTACTGCTGTTGGTGCGAGACTTAAACCAATGACCATAATAACTGGACCAACAACAACTGGTGGTAAAAGATGCATCAACCAACCGGTACCACTTAATTTTATGAAGATACCAATAACGATATACATTACGCCACTAGCGAATAATGCGACAAGCATATCTCCTAAACTGTGTGTACTTAACCCCGTAATAATTGGAGTAATAAATGCAAAGCTTGAACCTAAATAGGCAGGTATCTTTGCTTTAGTAATTAATATATATAGTAATGTTCCTATCCCAGATGCTAATAATGCTGCAGAAATAGGTAACCCTGTTAAAAATGGAACAAGGACAGTTGAACCAAACATTGCAAATAGATGTTGTAAGCTTAAAAACGCCCATTGTGCTGGTTTTGGTTTATCTTTTACATCTAGTACTGGTTTGACAGTACGTTTAAACATTTGCTCATTTTCCATGAAATGTTCTTCCTTTCTAAAAAAGTCTCTTTACACTATGGTAAAGAGACTAAAATAAATTAATGAAATATTATAAAAAGCTTCTTTAAGTTTTTTATAACATGACATAGGAAAAGTATTTAATTTAAGTGAGACATATCATCTATCCAATTAATAAATACATTACACGCTCACCATTAAATACTTTACCTTTTTCAGTCTCTCGTACTGGTTTAAAAGGTTAGTTATTCAATTACTACTGCATTTCTATCATCTATTTCTTCAAGATAAACAGATACTGCTTCATCTTTTGCAGTAGGTATATTCTTTCCAACAAAGTCTGCTCTAATTGGCAGTTCACGATGGCCACGATCCACAAGGGCAGCGAGGCCAATTTTTATAGGTCGAGAATGTAATAAAATTGCATCTAAAGATGCTCTAACTGTTCGTCCAGTATAAAGTACATCATCAATAATGATCACTATCTTATCTGTAACATCTTGATCAATTTCAATGGCATCTTTAGTGATAGGCTTTTTCGAGTTTTCAATATCATCTCTAAAATGAGTAATGTCAATCGTACCTGTTGGAACTACATGATGTTCAATTTGTTTAATTTTTTCTTGAATACGACGTGCTAAAAATTCGCCTCTTGTTTTAATACCTAAAAGAACAAGTTGTTCAGTTCCTTTATTATATTCTAGAATTTCATGTGCTATACGTGTAACAGTACGTTGTATAGCTGCTTCGTCCATAATAATACGTTCTGACATGATTACACCTCTTAAAAGAAAAAACCTCATGCCTTTTACAAAGACATGAGGTTTAATGTATATAAAAATATTTTATATGATTCGTCTGATAACAATCGAACAATTAAAGTTAATCATATTTATATCATTAGTCACCCTGTCTTTTGAGCCTCTCTGGACTCTTTTTAAAAGACACTGTTTTGTTTAATTTTAACTGTTATTAGCTTAAATCTTTTTAGTTCATAAGTCAATATGCTTTCTTTTAATTTACGACTTTGTTCTCTAATTTTATGATTCTCTTAATCGAATATCTTCTAATAGCGATTGAAACTCTTGAGGTAACTCAGCATGACGTTCAATATATTCATGAGTGACAGGATGTTCAAAACCAATAACTCCAGCATGTAAAGCTTGTCCACCAATATCTAATGTTTTTCTAGGACCATATTTAGGATCTCCAACAAGTGGGAACCCAATATATTTCATATGAACACGAATTTGATGAGTACGACCTGTTTCTAATTGACATTCAATTAATGTATAGTCATTGAAATGTTCTATTACATTAAAATGAGTCACTGCTTCTTTTCCATCATCAACAACATCCATAGATTGACGGTCTTTTTTGTTTCTGCCTATTGGAGCATCAATTGTTCCATAATCATGAGGGATATTACCATGTACTAAAGCTGTATACTTACGCTTTACTGTTTTATCCATAAGTTGTTCTACTAGACCACGATGTGCTATATCATTTTTAGCTACCATAAGTAAACCAGACGTATCTTTATCAATACGATGAACAATACCAGGACGTATCTCTCCATTGATACCTGATAAATCTTTAATTTGATACATTAACCCATTAACTAATGTACCTGTATAATGACCTGGTGAAGGGTGTACAACCATGCCTTTAGGTTTATAAACAATGGCTACATCTTCATCTTCATAATAAATATCTAAATTGAGGTTCTCCGGTAAAATATCGGCTTCAACCACTTCTTTTTCAGTCACTTGAATCTCATCATTTAATTTAACTTTATAATTTGATTTGATTATTTTACCATTAACAGTGACTAAATCATTTTTAATCCAATCTTGAAGTTGACTTCTAGACCACTCACTATTGAAATCAGATAATAATTTATCAATACGCTGACCTACGAGTGCTTCATCTTCTATTTTATATTCATACGTTTCCACTACGTGCCCTCCTATTCTTTTTTAGTTGCATCCTTAACCAATGCAATAATGACAAAAATAACACCAATTGTTAAGCTTGAATCTGCGATATTAAAAATTGGAAAATCATATCCAAAAATATTTGTATCAATGAAATCAACAACTTCACCATTGAATAAACGATCGATAAAGTTACCTAATGCACCAGCAAATAATAAGCTAATTGCAACTTGCATAAACGCATTATATTTAGTTTCTTTAATATAAAATATAATAAGTACAGCTAAAATAATAAGAGTAATAATATAGAAAAATCCCATTTTACCACTTAAAATCCCCCATGCTGCACCATTATTTCTATGTGATGTAATATTTAAAAAATGAGGAATCACTTCATAAGAATCACCAATGTTCATGATTGCTGTAATTATTTTTTTAGTTAATTGGTCTATAATTAAAATCACGATGGCTACTATTAAAGATAAACCAATATAATATTTCTTTTTCATTCATGTGCCTCCATTCAGCCCTCAACTCTTTGACAACACTCTACATTATAGCCTACTACTTAGTATAAAAAAAGCTACAATCTTCTATGTCATATTTGTGTTACTTTTAGGATGAATATAATTAAATTGATTGACTTGATCAACATCTACAAAACGTGTTGTAATTTCGTAAGGTTTTCTGAAATTCATATCAGAGACTATTAAAGAGCCATCATTATTGACTTGTTCTACATAAGCAACATGTCCATGTTTTCCTTTTGGATAATGTAAAATAGAACCCTTAGTTGGATTTTCATTGACTGTATACCCTTGTTTCTTAGCCTTATTTGCCCAATGTTTAGCGTCACCCCATTGGTTACTTATTAAATGATGGTCTTCTTTTACTCGATCAAATACATAGTAAGTACATTGACCTTTAGCGTATGTGTTATATTTCATAGGATTTTTTTCCCAAAAATGAATTGTAGGTTCAGTCATATCTTGATTGTCTAGACCATCAAAAACTGCACCGGCCGTAAATATCATGCACACAAACACCATTAAAAAAATCCATTTTTTCATTTCATCACTCTACCTCTATAAAATTAAATCTAAACTGGATACCATCTGGACCTTTTATATTGATATGATGTGTTTCTGGATAATGAAAGTCAACGATAGATAAACCATAAGTATGTTCATTATCTATTCGCTTTATTTTTGAATTCCATTGATTCATTGAAAGATGACAATAATATTGTTCAGAAGCTAAATAAAACGATTCATCATCTAAATATGCAGAAGGTACTAGTCCAAAATGGTTTAAATAATACTCTCTTACTTCATTTAATCGAATGGTTTTTAAACTAATATTCCCAATTTTACTATCATTAGGTAAACCTTGCCATCCGATGGTGGATGCATATGGTAATAATGAAGAAACATCGAGCGGCTTAATATTGAGTCTAATCCATTCACTTTCTTGTTTCCAATCAGAAATCGCTTTATCAACATAAAATTTAAACATATGACCTTCTGGATCTTCGACAAAAATAAATGTACATACATTTTGTTCTCCACCATTAATTGGTAACTCATAATCATTTAACTTTTCAATTAGATCTGCCAGATGTTGTTTATTGGATAATTGAATTCCTATATAAAATAAACCAGCTTCTTGAGATAAAGGATTTCGTCCAGACTTTATCTCTCTTAAAGTAATATAATGGTGACTGTCTCCAACTTGATATTTGACAGCGGTTAATGTCTCTTCCACTTTTTTAAACCCTAATAATTCTTCATAGAACGGTTGTAAAGTACGTAAATCTCTTACATTTAAAGTGATACCATTAATAAAATGTGCATCATTATCATGAAACATAGGACACCTCCTAAATTTTAAAATCTCTCTTTCAATTTAAAAAAGCTATGATTAATGATTATTCTATAATAAAATATTTAAAATTTTATCAGTCTTAATGCGTAATATTCAACTATTTAGACTAAAAAAGCTTTCGATAGAGAGAACTTCATTGCGTTTCCATCGAAAACTTTTAAATATATATAAAGTACATTATTTTTTAGCTAAAACTTTATTGTAGATTCTTGTACCAACACATGCACCAAACATTACACCAGTAGTCATAGCAAGATTAGTAAAAATTTTATTAACGAAATCTTGTTTATCTTTTTCATAACTAGCTAAATGATTCATATACTGTTTGAATACACCCATCACAAACTTATGTGCAATGGCTTGAGTAAACTTATAAACTCCCCATGGTAATGTTGGTTCATATCCTTGCAACGCTGCAATACCTTCGTTGGTATCTAATATACGTCTAAATTCAAATCGTGCATTACTACTGTCTTTAACCATAGCTAAATCTCCACCAACAATTTTATACACACTCATTTCATTAATAGAATCATGATTATCTCTTTTCATTTTTAAAATACATTTCCTTATTAATGGTAATTGAATATTAAATTCATGCTCATTAATGGTACCATTTACTAAATGGAGCGTGATATTATTAATAAATTCTGCATATTCTCTTGTTACATCCTGTATCGAATAACTTTCCGGAATTCTAAAACGCGTCATTGCTCTAACATCTTTAACTTCATCTCTCTTATTTTGATTTGATTTAGATTTAGATTGTTTTGTAGTTATTATTTGTTGTTCATCTTGTTTTTCTTTAAGTGCTTTTTTCACATTTTCTTTACCATTCATTTTCTCTTTAATCCAACATCGACTTAACCGAATAAGGATGGTTGGTAAGTGCAATATAAACAAACGTTTATCAAGAGTAGTCGCTATACGTTCAAATAATTCTTGATAATTCATTACCTTAGGCCTTGTAATATTAAATACTTCATTTTCTTTAGGAGAACGTTCGACTAACATAGCTAATTTATCAATAACATCATCCATAGATACTGGCGCAATCATATTGTAAGCCCAGTTCGGTAGAATCATTGCTGACAAACGCTCTATCATTCTTTTAAAAATAGGATATGAACTACCGTTTGAATCTATAATTAACCCAGCACGTAATGTGCTTACAGGGACACCATAATATCTTAATATTTTTTCACATTCTAACCGACTTTTTAAGTGAAGTGACAAATGACTATCATTCGTGATAATACCACTCATAAATATAATGTGTTTGACCCCATGTTTTTTCGCTACGCGCCCAACATTATCAGCTAGTAGTGCA
Source organism: Staphylococcus sp. HMSC14C01 (assembly GCF_001808085.1). Taxonomy (NCBI): domain Bacteria; kingdom Bacillati; phylum Bacillota; class Bacilli; order Caryophanales; family Staphylococcaceae; genus Staphylococcus; species Staphylococcus sp. HMSC14C01. Next base: position 123,620 of record NZ_KV792048.1, on the reverse strand, counting down.
TCCATATCTTCAAAATTAGCCTGTGTAAGTTTAGCACTTGTCTTCATTGAATGACCAAGATAAATCGCAGTATCTATACCTTTCATTACTTCAGTTATAGCATCTAAATCAAATAAATCTGCTGATTTCCAAGTTACATTTTTTTCATTTTTTTTATTTTGAGCATTTCTTGATATTGCGATAATCTCATGATTAACTTTTAATTTATCTTTTAAGTGACTACCAATATATCCAGAAGCCTCTGTTAGTAAAATCTTACCCATCATTTTATCTCTCTTCCTATATTACTTACGAGAAACATTCTATCACTTATTATTTGATATAACCTCATCCGTTTTTATCTAAACTTGACACTCTATTCAGATATATTTTCAAATTATTATTATTTAATATTTATATACTTTATAAAAAAACGCTCGTAACCCTTAATTAGGTTACAAGCGTTCTATCTCTATTGAATTAAACTAAAGTTTTTACGACTTCTTGACAACGTGGACATAAATGATCAAGTTCACCAACAGATCCTAATGTTTCACTATAATTCCAACATCTTTCACATTTTTCACCTGAAGCATGTTCAATACGAATGTCACCATGTTGGTATTCATTTCCATTGTCTACTTTTTCAGTCACTTCAACTTGAGAGGCGATAAATAATTGTTGTAAGTCATTAAATTGTTGTAAAAATTCTGCAGCTTTAAAGTGATCATTGTTTCCAATCACTACTTTAGCTTCAAGAGATTTACCGATAACTTTTTCATTACGTGCTGCTTCTAATGCACGGTTTACATCATCACGTAATGACATAAATTGATTCCATTTATCTAATAATTCTTGATCAACGTCAACAACTTTTGGCATATCTGCTAAGTGAACACTTTCTTCTTTAACATGTGGTGTATGAGACCATACTTCTTCGGCAGTATGTACTAAAATAGGAGCAAGTAATTTAGTCATATCTACTAAAATTTGGTACAACACTGTTTGCATACTACGACGTTTATGTGCGTCTTTTTGTTCAATATAAAGAATATCTTTACCATAATCTAAATAGAAGTTACTTAATTCAACATTGATAAAGTTTTGAACTTCTTGATAAATATTTAAGTAATCAAAGTTATCATAGTGATTAATAGTACTAGCAGTGAATTCACGTAAGCGATTCAATAAGTAACGATCTACTTCTAATAATTCATGTTCAGGTACACTGTCTGTTTCAGGATTAAAGTCATTAATATTACCTAACATAAATCTTAAAGTATTTCTGATTTTTCTATAAACATCAGACGTTTGTTTTAAAATTTCATCTGAAATACGTACATCTGCTAAGTAGTCTGTACTACTTACCCATAATCGTGCAATATCTGCACCTTTTTGTTTTACTACTTGATTAGGAACGATAACGTTACCTAAAGATTTACTCATTTTTTTACCTTCGCCATCCATTACGAAACCATGTGACAATAAGAATTTATAAGGTGCTTGTCCTCTAGTCGCAACTGCTGTAGTAATTGAAGAGTTAAACCAACCACGATATTGGTCACTACCTTCAAAATATAAATCGGATGGGAAATGCAATTCTGGACGAGTTTCTAACACGCCTCTATGAGATGAACCAGAGTCAAACCAAACATCCATAATATCTGTTTCTTTAGTAAATTCTCCATTAGGGCTTCCAGGATGTGTGAATCCTTCTGGTAATAAATCTTTAGCTTCTCTTTCAAACCAAACATTTGAGCCATATTCTTCAAATAAATCAGCTACATGATTGACTGTTTCTTTTGTCATAATAATATCGCCATTTTCAGCGTAAAATACAGGCAATGGTACACCCCATACACGTTGACGAGAAATCACCCATTCACCACGGTCACGAATCATATTATAAATACGTGTTTTACCCCAATCCACTTTAAAATCAGTCTCTTCAATCGCATCTAAGATATCTTGTCTCACTTTATTAATTGAAGCAAACCATTGAGGTGTTGCACGGAAAATAACTGGTTTTTTAGTACGCCAATCATGCGGATAACTATGCGTAATAAAGTCTAATTTTAATAAGGCACCTTTATCAGTTAAAAGGTCTGTTACAGCTTTATTTGCTTTATCATAGAACATACCTTCAAATTGTCCGCCTTCCTCTGTGAAGACACCTTTATCATCCAAAGGACTGATGACAGGTAAATCGTATTTTTGACCTACAATATAGTCATCTTCCCCGTGACCAGGGGCAGTGTGTACACAACCAGTACCAGCATCAGTTGTTACATGACCACCATTAATGACTAATGACACTCGATCTAAGAAAGGATGTTGTGCTTCAACATACTCTAATTCTTTCCCTGTAAATTCTTTTTCCAATTGAATAGTATCTTTATCCCAGCCTAATGCTTCAGAAACACTTTCAGCTAAAGCTTCAGCAATCACGTATTTCTTACCATTTACATTATATTGACCATATTTCAAATCTGGATGAACTGTAATTGCTACGTTAGAAGGTAATGTCCAAGGTGTAGTTGTCCAGATAATAAATTGAGCATCCTCATCGATAGTACCTTTTGAATCTTTAACATCAAAGGCTACATAAATAGATGCTGAACGTTTATCGTGATATTCAATTTCAGCTTCAGCAAGTGAAGATTCACTTGATGGTGACCAATAAACAGGTTTTTTACCTTTATAAATTAATCCTTTATCAGCCATTTCACCGAACAAACGAATTTGAGCTGCTTCATATTCAGGTTTAAGAGTAATATAAGGATTATTAAAGTCCCCACGTACACCTAAACGTTTAAAATCTTGTTTTTGAAGTTCAACTTGTTCTAAAGCAAATTCTTTACATTTTTCTCTAAACTCAGCAATTGACATTTTTTTGCGATCAACGCCTTTTTTAGTCAATGCTTGTTCAATTGGTAAACCATGTGTATCCCATCCTGGAACGTAAGGTGAGTAAAATCCTTGCATCGTTTTATAACGTACAATAATATCTTTAATAATTTTATTTAATGCATGTCCCATGTGAAGATTACCATTTGCATAAGGTGGGCCATCATGCAAAATAAATGATTGATTTCCTTCATTTTTCTCTAAAGCTTTTTGATAATGATTATTTGCTTCCCATTGCTCTTGAATTTTTGGCTCTTTATTAGGTAAACCTCCTCGCATTGGAAAGTCGGTTTTTGGCATTAATAACGTTTCTTTGTAATTCATATTTTCCACTCCTTAAATATAAAAAGAACTCTAAGTTCAATTAATAGGGACGGGAAATCCGCGGTACCACCCTTCTTAACTCAACTTAGAGTTCTCTTCTTAATATTATAAAATTTTAATATGTCAGTGATATAAAAAATAGACTTATATTAGGCTTGCACCGTCTCCTAACTCGCTGTGAAAAGTTTATTATTTTTTACGTGTTTGACATTTTATTAACTATTTATTTGATGATGATTCGCTACTTGAAACATCCTTATTTTCAGATGTAGACTTACTTGTATTAGTTGTTTCATTAGAATTGATTGACTGATTTTCCTCATTTGATACTGTCTCAGTTGTTTCACTCGTTGGAGTTTCATTATTCGCATTTGGATTTACATCTTGTGGATTTAAATGCTGTATATTTTCTTGTGTCACTTGTTCTGCATCAAAATCATAATTTAATAAGTAATCCCAATCATCATTTTTCAATAAATCCAGCTGTGCTTCTACAAGCATACGAAATCTTGATCTAAATATTTTAGATTGACGTTTCATATCTTCAGTTTGGAAAGATAAATGACGTGCTTTTTCAATAGCATCATTTACAATCACATCAGCTTGCGCTTTTGCTTTAGAGATAATTGCTTCTGATTCTTTTGTGGCAGCAATTTTTGTTTGTTCTCCAGCTTGTTGAGCTTGAATAAGCGCATCACTTACTGATTGATGAACATCTTGATAAGATTTAATATTAGTATCTCTCTCTTCAAGCACTTTTTCAAGTTGTTTTTTTTCTTCTTTAAGTCTTTCAATCTCATTACTTAATTGAGTTAAAAAGTCGCTAACTTCAGCAGGCTCCAAACCATTTTTCACTCTTGTAAATTCCTTATTTCTTATTTCATTAGGTGTAAAAGCCATCTGTTATCCTCCTTAAAACAAACCATCATAAAGGTGTTTTTATTATTTATCAATCAATATCATTTACTTAAATAGTGTTTGATACGTTATATGAACTTTTTCTTTTTTAGTTTTGCCACCTATATCAATAATTCGAGCACGTCCAAATCCTTGAATAGAGAGCAAATCATTGTTTTGAAGTTGAAAATCGGGAGAATCGATTAAAGTATGATTCACTTTTACCCGTTTTTTTTCAATTAATTGTTTAGCAATTGATCTAGATTTTCGAATCATTTCTTTTAAAACGACATCTAATCTTAAAGCACTGACTGTACTATGATGAATATTCCAATTCTCTTTTGATTGTATCATATCTTTAAATGGAATAGAATCAAGTTTGACTGTAGCACCTTTAATCTTTGTTAATTCCATCATAATATATGATTCCAATTGCTTTGTCAAAACAAACTGAATCGTATCACCAACAAGTATATCTCCTACTTGTTCTCTTTCTATACCTAAAGACATTAAAGTTCCAAGTACATGTTGATGTTGAATAGACACAAATTTCTCAGGATAATTAATTTGGATTAATACTTCTTCAAAATCACCTTCAGTAGGTTCAAAATAACTAGGCGCAATAATTGCTCTCTTTCTTTCTGCCGATTGACCACCGAAATAGCTCACTTTCATATCTTCAAAACTACCGACGATGACTTCTAATATATATTGTCCTCTAGGATCTAAAAATGAAGTCAATACAGGTGCATATTGTTGATTAACTTGTTCACATTTATCTAATAATTGATCAATAAGTGGTTGTTCTTCATTTCTAAAGTGCTGATAAATATCGATGATTAACGCCTCCTCTTTTAAGTGTTAAAGAGCCTGAGACATTATGCATATCACAGGCTCTACTAACTTATTATAAAATTATTTTAGTATTAAATAATTTAATATCATATCAAAAATACTTTTCAATCCATATTGAAATAATACAAGTACAAATAATGCTACAATTGATGAAATATCAATCATACCAATGGGTGGAATAATCTTTCTAAATGGCTCTAAGAAAGGTTCATATATCTTACTTAAAAATGATCCAAATTTAGATTCTCTAATTGTTGGAACCCATGAAGTAAAGAAATAAATAATCATTCCCCAATAATAAATTTGAACTAGTAATAATATAAAGTTAAATATACTAGCTAATATACCAACATCCATATATTATATTCTACTCCTTAAATTATTCGTAATGTTGTTGTGTATTCATCTGTTCAAGGTGATCGGTAATACTACCTGCCACCTCAACATTATCAGGTGTACAAAGGAAGATATCAGCACCTACACGTTGTATATCTCCGCCAATGGCATAAACTGTTCCACTTAAGAAGTCAATAATACGTTTCGCTGATACTTTATCAATACGTTGTAAGTTAACTAATGTCGCACGACGATTTTTAAGTTCATCTGCAATGTCTTGAGTATCTGAAAATACACGAGGTTCAAATAAGCACATTTTTGAATTTTCGTAATTACTATAACCTGTACCAGCTGATTGATTCATAGTAACAACATTTTTTGAATTAGACTTATTTGATGTATTTCCCATACGATAATTCCTTTCTTCAGTATTGTAATTTTTTGATACTTTCTTTTGAGGTACAGTTTTTAAGTGATTTTGATTATTCTGTGTTCTTTCAATAGGTTGCTGTTGCATATTACGATTTTGATTTTCTTCATTTTGTGTTACACGCTGTTGTCTTTCAGCAGGGCTTTCGACTTCTTCTTCATCTTCCATTAGGAAAAAATTATTAAATAAATCCTTGATAGCCACGGGGCTCACTCCTCTTCTCCAACAAGTTTAGTCCCTATTCTTATAAATGTAGCACCTTCTTCTACAGCAATAGTATAATCATTACTCATTCCCATAGATAAATATTCACATGGTGCATAATTTAATTTAAGGTTTTTAATTTCATCTCGTTTTAATCTCAATTGTTTAAATAACTGATGTATGTAGTCCTTATCATCGGTATAAGGCGCCATTGTCATTAATCCAACAATTTTAATATTGTCGAATGCTTTAATTTGTTCAATAAAATCATTAACTTCACTAAGCGCAATACCATGTTTAGTTTCTTCACCAGAAACATTCACTTGGATAAAGCATGAAATAGTGTGAGTTGCTCTTTTATTAATTTCTTTTGCTAAATTCAAACGATCTAGTGCATGTAAATAATCGATGTCATTAATCACATCTTTTACTTTTCTAGACTGTAGTGAACCGATAAAATGCATTGTAACATCTTTAGGTAAGGCTTGTTTTTTTTCTAGAAAACCTTCTACTCTATTTTCTCCAAAGTGTCTTAAACCAGCATCATACGCTTCTTTTGCTCGGTCTATTGTAACATATTTTGTTACTGCAATCACGTTTGGAGCGGTCTTAATCACACTTTTTTCAAGATGATGATTAATTTCCGTTTGTATTTTTTCTAAATTTTCTGTCACTTTCATTATATATCAACCTCTTAACTTTGTAATGACATAAAGGATTATAGTGATATAACTGCATTACACTACACTTCTCCTTTTTGACCTATAAATGCTAGCATCCTGCCAGTTTTACCTTTTTCAACACGATAAGAGAAAAAAAGCGATAAGTCTTCTGACGTAGTATATTTTGTAATGTTAATATTTTCAGCTGGTACGCCACTATTTATTAATAATAAAGCGTTGGCTAATTTTAAATCAATACCATGTCGATCAGTATCTCGTGTTTCAATATATTTGTCAGAATTAATAGGCAATGTTTCAAATTTCTTTTTAATATCATCATTTATTTCATAGGTTGAAGAAGTCGCTGGACCTATGACTACATTTAAATCTTGATAGTCAAATTCTACATATTTAAGCATTTCTACTACTATTTGACCATATGTTCCTCTCCACCCCGCATGAGCTAGAGCGATAAAATGATGTTTTTCACTATAAAAATATACAGGTACACAATCAGCATAACACATCGTTAATAATATATCTGAATCATAAGTATACATACCATCAATTCCATATAATTCATTACCTAATGTCTTAATATTAGCGCCACAATGTGCTTTAGTAATGTGAGCGATATTATTTTCGTGTGTTTGAATAGGAAAAACCCATTGTTGTGTAGGAAAGTTGATAGCATTAGCTAATATCTCTTGATGATGCGTCACATAACTAGGTTCATCATCAATATAACGTGCCATATTAAATGCATCTCTTGGATATGGACTCTTTCCATCTTCGCGTGTAGTAAAACCAAGTGTTAACTGATCATATTGTGATGTATAACTCAAATAATGTGGCTGTTTTATAAATTTTTCCACGTTGTGAAAACCACCTTCACTTTTAAGAATAGTCATACCTAGACTATTGTTTTATATTTTATCAGCATTTCGATTAAAAGATGTAGATAAATGTATTATATAACATATTTCTTTTTAAATTAAACAAAACAAAAAGAGCAGCATTCTCCTCAGAAATCACTGCTCCTTTCTTTATATTTATACTTTAATATTAGCGTCTAGTTCTTCTAGAACGTCTTTCTTCTCTATTACGAATAAAGCTAGGAATATCATCATCTTTAGTAGTATGACTTCTTTCGCTTAGACCATCAGAAGGACGTGAATTAGATGTACTATGTGTGAATGAGTCTTCTTTTGGTGCACTTTGAGTTGATGTACTAGAAGTTGCACTTGAACCAAAACCAGTACTTGACGCTTTACGTCCTTGAGATGTTGGTTTATCTTCAAATCCAGTTGCGATTACTGTTACAACAATTTCATCTTGCAATTCTGGATTAATTACAGTACCAAAAATCATATTTACATCTTCATCTGCTGCATCTTGTACAATATCAGCTGCTTCTTGGGCTTCGAATAAAGATAAAGATTCTCCACCTGTAATGTTCATTAACACACCTTGAGCACCAACAATTGATGTTTCAAGTAATGGAGATGAAATAGCTTTTTTAGCAGCTTCCACTGCTCTATTTTCGCCTGAAGATACACCAATACCCATTAATGCAGAACCTTGGTTAGACATAATTGTCTTAACGTCAGCAAAGTCTAAGTTCACTTCACCTGATACAGCGATTAAATCAGAGATACCTTGAACACCTTGACGTAAAACATTATCTGCTTCTTTAAATGCTTCCATCATAGGAGTTGATTTATCAACAATATCTAATAAACGATCGTTAGGAATAACAATTAATGTATCAACTGCCGCTTTCATTGCTTCAACACCTGCTGCTGCTTGTGTAGAACGTTTACGTCCTTCGAAGCCAAATGGACGAGTTACAACACCTACTGTTAATGCTCCCATTTCTTTAGCAATTTTAGCAACTACTGGTGCAGCACCTGTACCAGTACCGCCACCCATACCAGCAGTAACAAATACCATATCAGCGCCTTGAATAGCATCTTCAATTTGTTCGCGTGATTCTTCAGCAGCTTTTTTTCCAATTTCTGGATTTGCACCTGCACCTAAACCACGTGTTAATTTTTCACCGATTTGTATCTTAGATTCTGCTTTAGATAAGTTTAAAGCTTGCCCATCAGTGTTAATTGCAATAAATTCAACATTGTTCATTCCATGATCAATCATGCGGTTAACAGCGTTGTTACCGCCGCCACCTACACCGATGACTTTTAATGTCGCCAAATGATTAAATCCTTGTTCAAATTCTAACATTTATTTTTCCTCCTAGTCTTAATGGCCAATTATTCAAATAGAGATTTCATAAGCTTTTTAAATTTGCTTTCTTCTTTATCAGATTTTTCATGTTCATCATCATAATGATGTGTTCCATCTTGATGGTTGTTTTCATCATACGTTTCATAATCATCATGTTTCTCCGCTTTTTCACGTACTTCCGGCTGATGATTTTCGTCAGTGTCTTCGTTTTTATTAGATTTACGTTTAAACCAGTCAAAGCCACCTGATTTTGAAGTATGATTGTGTTCGTCATTTTCAATGACTTCTTCTTCAAATTCATCATTATCTTGATAATTTATTGTAACATAATCTAATAATTCATCAAATGTGATACTACTAGATATTGTAGAAATCGCTGAAGTAAATTCAGGTTTTCTAATTCCCATTTGAGAAGGTGTATGGATTCTTATTTTTTCATTAACCATTGTACTTAGTAATTCTTTAATGCCCAATAAGTTTGAAGAACCACCTGTAACAATGAATCCACCATTTACTTTAGTTAATCCTAAATCTACCAACACATCAAATACTTCATCAAAGATATCTTGCACTGTTCTTTCAATAACTGCACTTAAATCTTTTTGAGTATACTCTACTAATTCGTCACTATCTACCTGATCAACACTGAAAACGTCTTGATCAGACGCTGATTGTGTATAAGCATGTCCATATTGATGTTTAATTTTTTCAGCTGTTTCATATGTAGTGTTTAATTCTTCTGCGATATCATCTGTAATATCACGTCCAGCTAATTCAATTGAATCGGCATCTACAAGTTCACCGCGTTCATAAAAGGCGATTTGAGTGAGATCTTCACCAATATCAATTACACATGCACCTAATTCTTTTTCAGTTGCAGATAAAATAGAGCCATAGTTATAAGCATCTGAATAGACGTCCAATACATCTACTCCACAAGATTCTACACATTTAATCATATTAATTAGAATTGACTTGTGAATTGCAATAACACCTGCTTCTACTTTTAACGAGTGTCTTGCAATGAGTTCTTTAGGATCCGAAACCTCGTTATCTCCATCTACAATGAATCTAATCGGAAACACATCAATAACTTCTGTATCAGGTACATCATTTTTTTGACGTATACCTTCCAATACTGTTTCAATATGTGATCCACTAATTTCTGTATCTTCGTAAAAATCAATTTCGTTTTCTTCATCGTACACTTCAGTACCAATGATAGGTAATTTTAAGAAAACTTCTTTTATATCCACACCTGATGCGATAGAAGCTTTTTTAATTGTATCTTTAATTGCTTGTTTCGCAATATCAAAATCATCAATCAATCCATTCTTAATACCGCTAGTGTAGGTTTGCCCTGTACCTATCACATTAATACCATTGTGAAATTTTTCGCCTACTATTGTTTTAACACTTGATGAACCAATATCTATGCTTACATAGTAATGTTCCTCCATAGATAGGCACCTCCTGACAAAATACTATTAAAATACACTATATTTAGTTTACAATACGTCGTTTAGCTTGTGAACTATAAACACATATTATTATCGAAATTTTTTAATTATTTGTATCCGATTGTTCGCTTATTTTATTTAATGCACTTTGTAATTCATTTTTTGCTTCTGTTTCTTGCTGTGTTTTTTGACGAACATTTTGATCGGACTTAGAATTAATACTGCTATTTTCATTATATGGAATAAATGATGCTCCTACAGATAAATCAATATATCCTTGTGTTTTTAATTGACCTGAACTATCTTTTGCAAGAGATTGAGACATTTGAGGATAATACTCGATTTTGTTAGCTAGAGTATTGATGTCTCCTACTACTTGCATGCCATCTTTCATATATAAAAGGACTCGATTTTGTTGATTCTGCAAAGGTGCATATTTTATTTCTGAAATCATATCTCTCGTTTCATTAGACATTTTAGATAATGCTTTCGTGATACGATTTAAATTGTCACCTTTAAAATCTTCTAATACAGGTGCACTATTCGCAATATCACCATTATAATTGTCTAATTTTTTATTTCCTTCAATTATTGGCACATATTTATTTTTATCTTTTACAATACCTACTAAATTATTTTCAATAATTTTAACATTTAAAGTATTAGGCAACTGTTTATTAATCTGAACATCTTTGATTAATGAATTTTTCTTTAAATTATTGATAGCTTTGCTTTTACTAAAAGTATAAATGCGTGATCCTTTTTTGATATTTAATTCTTTTTCAACTTGGCTATCACTTACATTATGATTACCACTAATATTAACATGAGAAATTCTACTTAATGGTGTAAACATATATAGTAGAAATAATATAATTAAAAGTATTAAAGTAGTAACAATAATATATTGGATACGTTTTTGTCGCTTTCTTTTATCTATCTTTTGTTGTTCTCGTTTTTCAGCTACCGTTAAGTGACTATATTTATCATTTTGAAATTTATTGCGCTTTTCTCTTAACCTTGTTTTTACTTCTTTCTTTAAATTTTCACCTTTATTTTTCGAAGAATTTAAAGATTTATTTGACCTTCTATCATTTGAAAGATTCTTTTCTTTTTGGAGTCTATCTTTTGATTTAACATCATCTTTAATTTTTTTATTTTTATCATTTTCTAATTCAGTTTTGTCTTTATCAAATGAACGCTTGATAGAACGAATCTTTTTATTTCTATTGCCCCTTGTATCATCCAATTACTTCACATCCTTTAATTAAGATGGTAGGTATGCACGGAAACTTTCAATAAATCTTTCGCCGCGTTCTTCAAATGTTTTATATTGATCCCAACTTGCACATGCTGGTGAAAGTAAAACAACATCATTAGGTTCAATGACATCTTGAACTTTTTTTACTGCATCTTCTATATCAACTGCCTTGATTACTTCTTTACCTTGACTATTACCTAATTTAGCGAATTTATCTTGAGTTTCACCGAAAACTACCATTACTCTAACATGTTTCATGTAAGGAATTAATTCATCAAATCCATTACCTCGATCTAAACCACCACATAACCAGATAATAGGTTGTTTAAATGAATTTAAAGCAAACTGTGTTGCTAATGTATTGGTTGCTTTAGAGTCATTATAGTATTTATTTGTTCGATTCGTTCCAATATATTGTAATCGATGTTCAATACCTGAGAATGTTGTTAAACTATCTACGATAGCCTTAATTGGTACGCCTGCAAGTATCGCAGCTAAAACAGCAGCTAAAATATTTTCTAAGTTATGTTCTCCTGGTAAAACTAAATCATCAATATTAATAAGGTTAACATCATTATAAACGATATAATTATCTTTAATATAGATGCCATCTACTTCTTGTTGAGTAGAAAAATATAATGTTTTAGCTTTTAAATTTTCAGTTTCAATTAAATGACGTTGATGATAATTACAAATCAAATAATCATCTTCTGTTTGATTTTTGTAAATACGTCGCTTCGCATTTTGATAATTTTCTAATGACTCATGATAATCTAAATGAGCAGAATAGATATTTGTAATGATGGCAATGTGAGGTTTGTAATGTTCAATGCCAAGTAATTGGAATGAAGATAATTCAGTGATTAGATATTCATCAGGTGACGTTTCTTGAGCTACTTTAGAAGCAACATACCCAATATTTCCTGAAAGTCTTCCAGTTAATCTACTTTTTTTAAACATATCTCCAATGAGAGAAGTTGTTGTTGTTTTACCATTTGTACCAGTCACAGCGATAATTGGAGCTTCAGAAATTAAATAACTTAATTCTACTTCAGTTAAAATTTTAAGGCCTCGTTGATATGCTTCATCAATAATTGAAACTGTATAAGGTATACCTGGGTTTTTAACAATAATCGGGTTGCTATCAAGTAATGATAATGGATGACCACCATCAACAATTTTCACACCTAATGTTTCTAAGTCTTTTGCATGGGGATCTTTAGATAAATCTTTCCCATCATTTACAGTTACATTTGCACCTAATTTAACTAATAACTTAGCAGCTTCATAACCACTTTTTGCTAATCCAACTACAAGAACATCTTTATTCTCTAATCCTGTATAATTTAGCATTCTAATGCACTCCTATCCATAATCCAATTAATCCTGAAATTAAGCCCACAAGCCAAAATACTGAAACAACTTTCCATTCACTCCATCCGCTAAGTTCAAAATGATGATGAATTGGTGTCATTTTAAAGATTCTTTTTTTAGTTAATTTATAAGATGATACTTGCAACATTACTGATAATGTTTCGATAACAAATACTAAACCTACAAAAAGTAATGAAAATTCTTGGTTTAACATGATTGAAATTGTAGCAAAAATACCTCCTAATGCTAAGCTTCCTGTATCTCCCATAAATACTTTGGCTGGATTTAAGTTATACGGTAAGAAACCGAGTAATGCAAAAATCATAATAATACAAAAAGTACCAATTGCAGGGGCATTTAACATGAAACTCATAATTGCATACATAGTGAATCCAATAATTGATAAGCCAGTTGCTAATCCATCCAATCCATCAGTTAAATTAACTGCGTTTGAAAACCCAACTTGCCAAAAAACAATAAAAATAACGTACGCAAACGACAATGGAATTCCAAAATTAGTAAATGGAATATTTATACTTGTTGAAAATTCTATTAAATGAAAAACATCGCTTAGAATGAAAAATATAATTGCTATTGCAATTTGAGCTAAAAATTTCTGCTTACTTGTAAGTCCTTGGTTATTTTTTTTAACTACAATAATGTAATCATCAATAAAGCCAATGAGTCCAAATCCTATTGTGACAAAGAGTAATAGAATAATGGGATTGGAATGATCTGTGAAAAATATAGCAATAATAGATGTAATAATAATACTAATTAAAAATGTTAAACCACCCATGGTTGGTGTACCCGTTTTTTTCATATGACTTTGAGGGCCTTCTTCGCGGATACTTTGCCCAAATTTCATTCTTTTAAGTGTCGGTATAAGTACAGGAACTAAAATAAATGTGATAAGTAATGCGATAATCGCAAATATAAAAAGCATGGTAATCTCCTTTATGTATTTTAAATTTATTCGTTTTTCACTTTATTTCCTTTATAATCTTATCAATTTTCAAACTAATTTTATATATATTATGTAAGAAAATGAGATTATAAATAAGGTATACATAATATATGACACCTTATTTATTATCATTTAAAACGACGTCATTTGTTCTTATGAATCGTTTTTATCATTAGACGTTGTATCAGTTGAATTATCTGAAGTGTTATTTGAATCAGAGCCACTCGAATCAGTTAAGGATGTACTATCATTAGGATCATCAGTAGATAATTCTATTTCAATTTTATTATTACTTTTGAGTGTTGACCCACTCGCTACAGATTGTTTTGTTACGTATCCACTGCCTTTAGTCGTAACATTGATTCCAGTTAATTCTTGGAAGGCTAGGACATCGTCTGTTGTCCAACCTTTCATATTGGGCATAGTAATATCGCCGTCTGTCACTGCTAACACTTTACTATTCGGTAATAATTTTGTATTAGCTCTAGTAGATTGAGCTTTTATTGTATTACCATTACCAATAATGACAGGTTGTAAATCTTTTCCTTTAAGACTATCTTGTGCCTTTTGACTTGGTTGCCCTACAACATTTGGCACTTTACTATACTGTGCTGATTGAGTCTCATCTTTTTTAGAGCCTACATTTAAATACTTAAGTGTATTTTCCATGATAGGTTTAAAAGCTTTACTTACCCCTAATTCATATGCTTCTTGGTCATTTTTCTGAGCAAGACTCATACCGGCATAAACAATAACTCTTGGATGTTTTTTTGGCGCATCTCCCATAAAGCTTACAAAGTAGGGATTTGCTCCTTTAACGTATCCACTACCATTTTCATTAACGACCTGAGCAGTACCTGTTTTCCCTTCAATATCATAACCATCAATACGATAATTGGAAGCATGACTTTTATCACTATTTACTACTTTATCTAATTCTGTTTCAACTTTATCCGCAGTTTCTGAAGTAATAGGTTTTCCAGCTATTTTCTTTTCACCTTTATAGAATGTTTTCTTTGAAATTGGATTGTCTATACTTTGAACAAACCAAGGTTTTAACATATTTCCTTTATTAAAGAAAGCTGATTGTGCTTGTATCATTTGTACAGGTGTCACTGTAGTCGATTGACCGAATGCTGATGTTTTTTGTTGTAATTCATTTGACCAAGCAATATTTCCTTTTAATTCTCCGTCAAACATGCCATTTGTTGATTTACCAAAACCAAAGCGCTCGTACCAAGATTTCATTTTGTCAGCACCAACTAAATCTTGAAGATGCATCATCAATGTATTAGATGAGTAAGTGAAACCTAATGACATTGGAATTTCTCCCCAACCGGTTTTATTCCAGTCAGAAATTCTTGAACCCATAATATCACGATGACCAGATTCATATTTTTCTTTAGGATTAAATTTACCTTCTTGAATGGCAGCTGCTAATCCATATGATTTAAATGTTGACCCAGGCTCATAGGCATTTTGATATAAATCATTCGCCCATTTTTTTCCAAAGTCTTTACCCGTTTCGGGGTTGAACGTTGGACGTTGACTATATGCAAGAATTTCTCCTGTTTTCGCATCCATAACCACTGCAAATAAATCTTTTGGTTCATATCGTTTCACCATATCATCAAGGGCCTCTTCGACAAATACTTGTATATTTGAATCAATGGTTAAATGAACGTCATCACCACGTTTTGGCGCTTTTTCATTTTTACTGTTTGGTGCAATATAACCCCAAATGTCATGTATATAAGATAGCGAACCTTTCTGTCCATTTAGATAACTATTAAAAATCTTTTCTACACCTAATGCACCATTTAATTCCCCGGTATCAGGATTTTTTTGAGCCATACCAATTAAATGAGAAGCAAAATTACCGTTAGGATAGAATCGTTCAGTTTCTGGATATAAGGTGATGCCTGGTAAGTCCATTTTATCGAGTTTAACTTTATCTTGATATGTTAAATTTGTCCCTTTCTGTCCAAATTCAACTTGAAAGGCTTTCTTTTGATTAAGACGTTTTTCAATTTCATCAGGTTTCATATCAATAATTTTTGATAATTGTTTTGCTGTTTTCTTTTTATCTTTAACATACCTTGGTGTATCACCAACTTCTCCAGCATTTTTATCAATAATAGCTACTAATTTATATCGTTGAACATCTTCGGCTAAAATTTTACCGTTTCTATCGTAAATTTTCCCTCTTTCAGGCTGTTCTTGCGTTTTTACGAGATATTTTTCATTAGCGCGCATCACTAAATTTTGTCCATCTGAATGTCCAGTTATCATGATATATGAATATCTTAAAACCAATACAAAAAAGAGCAGTCCGAATAATCCAACAAGGAGGACTGCTCCTAATTTATTTTTTCTAATTTTAATTTTTCGCTTCGCCATTAGTACGCACTACCTTTACATTATCGTTCTTTAGGCTCATACCTTGTTTTTTAGCCTGATCGTAAATGCGCTCATAAGAAGAATTTTTCTTAATTTCAGATTGAATTGCATTGTTTTCATTAGATTGTTGTTCAATCTTTTGATCTAACTCGGCAATTTTATCATTTGTATCGTATGCATCCATTTTTAAAGATAGCATATAGATTGCTAGAACAGCAATTGCTGTGACAAGCGTTATGTATAAAAATTTCTCAAATCGCGTAAGTTGAACAACAACCTTTTTAGTTACTGTTTTCGTCTCAGATTGTGTTTTTGGTTGTTCTTTCGGTATGCTAGTGTGCTGAATGTGTTCATATGGTTCGTAAATTTTTTCTACAGCCATCCTCAATTACTCCTTATTTTAATATTTCAGCAACACGTAATTTTGCACTACGTGCTCTATTATTTTCGTCTAAATCCTCATCTGTAGCAGTAATTGGTTTACGATTTACTCGTTTTAACTTAGGTGTATAAGCTTCAGGAATAATTGGTAACCCTCTAGGCACGTCAGGTCCTTTTTCGTATTCTTGGAAAATTTGCTTGCATAGTCTATCTTCCAGAGAATGGAAAGTAATGACTGAAATCCTACCTTTTACTTTAACATGCTCAATGGCTTGTTCAATTGAATCTTCGAACGCAGATAGTTCATCGTTCACTGCTATTCTTATCGCTTGAAAAATGCGTTTAGCAGGATGACCACCTTTTCTTCGAGCTTTAGCTGGAATACCTTCTTTAATAATATCTACAAGCTCTAATGTTGTTTCAATAGGTTGTTGTTCACGGTGTGCTTCTATTCTTCTCGCTATTTGTTTAGAAAACTTTTCTTCTCCATAACGATAAAAGATTTTAACCAATGCTTCATAAGACCAATCATTAACAACATCATATGCAGTTAATTCTTGCGTTTGATCCATACGCATATCTAACTTTGCATCATGATGATAACTAAATCCTCTTTCAGGTATATCAAGTTGTGGACTTGAAACACCTAAGTCATAGTAAATACCATCTACTTTTTCAATTCCTAAATTTTTCAAAATATCAGTTAATTCTCTAAAGTTATTATGTACAAACGTGACCTTGTGTAAGTGATCTTTTAGTACTTCTTTAGCATTTTCTAAGGCAGTAGTATCTTGATCGATTGCAATCAACCTACCGTCATCGTTTAATTGATTTAATAAATAGAGTGCATGACCGGCTCCACCAAGCGTACAATCTACATATATGCCATCCTCTTTGATGTCTAATTCATCTATTGTTTCTTTTAGCATAACGCTTACATGATGAAACACTATAAATTCCTCCATTAAAAATCAAAATCTATCAAATCTTCGGCAATATCTTCAAAACTTTCTTCTGATTCTTCATAAAATTCATTCCAAGTTCCTCTATCCCAAATCTCTATACGATTTGAGACACCTATTACCGTACATTCTTTTGTTAAATTTGCGTATTTCCTCAAATTTTGAGGAATGTTAATACGCCCTTGCTTATCTAGCTCTACTTCGATAGCTCCAGAGAAGAACATACGCATAAACTTACGTGCGTCTTTTTTTGTCATAGGTAAGGTTTTCATTTTCTCTTCAATCTGTTGCCATTCTTCAAGCGTGTAGCCAAACAAACATTTATCAAGGCCTCGTGTGATAATAAAACGTTCATTTAAGTCATATCTAAACTTAGATGGAATTATCATACGTCCTTTAGCATCTAATTGATGCTCGTATTCTCCCATGAACATTATTACCACCTCACCTTATTAATAATTTACCACATCTCACCACTATCCTCCACTAATTATGTAAAATATCTTAAAATTCTTTAATTTGACATAAAAAGACCCATATTATCTATTTAAATAATATGGGTCTCTCCCTTACAAATTAAGGTTTTATAACTATTTGATTAAATGTATATTTAAGTGGAGGATAAGTGGAGGGACTGAACGCATCTATCCCAAATTCATTCATCATTTGAAGTGGATTCCAAATTCTTTCTTGTAGACCACCCATTGGATGCAATACATGTTCAATCTCTCTAAAATGTTTCATACTTATATCGTTATCTCTTTCAATGTTAAGTAAATATCGGTTTAATAAATATTCAAATTGTTTATTATGAATGTCATAATTTTTCTTTACTAAATTGATATTGTCATGATTATCATTCACTTCTTTAAGAAGTAATTCGTATATTTTGGCATGATTCTCTTTTAAAGACTCTACTTTTTTAATAAATGTATCTGAGGCTTTGCTACGAACGAAGTTTTCTCTATCCGTTTCTATACCGTTCATAATAACATTTTCAGCATTTAACTTATACTGATTAATTAGCTTTTCTATTCTAATTGGTAAATAAGTGATTTTCATTCTTGGTAAAACAATAGGCATTTCAACATCTAAAATTTTAAATACTTCATTCAATTCAGCCCAGTATTTAATTTCACTTGGTCCTCCAATAAAAGCTACCGTATTAAATAGCCATTCTTCCATTACTGGTCTAGTTACAACATTATTAGAAAAACGAGTTGGTTCTTTTTCAACTAATTTTAACAATTCATCTTTATTATATGTAATATCTGATTTACTCAATTTGAATACATCATCTTTTTTAATAATTAGTTGACGCATACTATCTTCATGAAGGAACAAATGGACATTGGTATCTGTTTCAATCATTTTGTTTAAACCTGATTGCGTAGTTAATTTTTGTGTTTTTCTAAACGCCTGGTTAATTTCATTATGTTTTTGAATAATATTTTTTAATAATGGCTTCTCCAATTCACGAATTTTTTCATATTGAGCATCAATAAATAGTACACCGTAATCTTTAAATACTTCTTGAAGTAACCCTTTAAAAATATCAGTCCAATTATTGTACTTTTCTATAATCTCTAAACATACTTGATAAAGTGCGTTAGTATGTTTCGTTTCTTTTAATTCTTTAAAAAATTGATTAAGTGCTTCAATCATCTGTTCCTTTTCTGGAATATAGCGAGAGACGCTTGTTTCAGGCGATGTCATTGTATGATATTTTACTTTATGTAATTGAGCGTCTTTTGCATTATAAGCATACGTATGATTTACTTCTTCAAAGTCATGATCTTCACCAGCAATCCAAAAAACAGGTACAACTGTTTGTTGGTATGTTTCAGTTAACTCACGACTTAAATTAACAATTGAAAGAATTTTATGAAACGTATATAAAGGTCCACCAAAAAGACCAGCTTGCTGGCCCCCAATTACCACTTTAGCTCCTTCACTGAGTGCAGTAAGATGAGTCTGTTGAATTTCTGTTATATTCAAATCTGACATATATGATTTAATCACTTGAGCAAGTTGTTGCTCTCTACCATTATTAGGACGATTCATTCTTTGATTAAAACTAGATGGTTTGACTGGATTATATTGATAAAATTTCAATAATGTTTCATCACTGTTTTCTAACTTAGTAATAAATGAATCTTTTTCTTGAAAATTAGTTACTTTACAGTTCATTCCCTTACTCCTTCAATATAACATTACTTATTCAGTATAAAGATTATATCCTTAGATGACAATTTTACGGCTTAAATATTGAAATTCAAATCCATTTTATCAGATTATAAGTAATTAATATGTTATTAAATGAAAATCGTATATTAATGACGATACAATATATATAAAGAATTTAAATGATAATGAAAACATGAGCAAAGTTCAACATCTTTAAATAAATTAAAAAAACTGTTGAATTATTTGAGGAATTTAAAGAAAAAGAAATTAATAATAAAGATTTGCATAAGGGTTCAATATACTAGTATGGTTTCCAAATCATTAAGCTATAAACGCTATTTGCATAAATAAGCCTGAGCCATTTAGCTCAGGTCTGTTATTAATCATTCTTCCACTAAATTAACCAATTCATACAAAGATTGTATTTCATAATCCGGTACAATATCACTGTTATTTTCTTTATTACGATAATTAAACCAACATGTTGTAATACCAGCATTTTTTCCACCTAGTATATCTGATGTAAGAGAATCTCCTACTATTATTGAAGTCTTTCTTTTTTCTTCACCAATTCTCTCAAAGATATAATCAAAAAATTCACTCATAGGTTTTTGATATCCTGTTTCTTCTGATATATATACTCCAGATAAGATATCTTTAAACTCTAATTGAGCAATACGACGTTTTTGAGTATCTGTAACACCATTAGTCACAATAAACAATTCACATTCTTGGCTTAATCGATCAATTGTTTCTAAAGTAGAGTTGAAGAATTTTAATGGTGCTTTAGCTAGTTCGTCTCTAAATAAAACATCGGCTTTTTTACCATCTACGTCTATGCCATACTCTTTAAAATAATTAATAAAACGATGTGTTAATACTTCTTCTTTAGATAGTTCATTTTTTTGAAATGCTTCCCAATGATTTTGATTTACTTTCTTAAAATATTGAAAATCTTCTTCAGTTGGATAATGACCGAAATGATGTGCCATTTGATGAAATGCTCGATCTTCTGCATCAAAAAAGTCCACAATTGTATCATCAAAATCAAGTAAAATAGTATCGTATTTCATTTTTATACTCCTAAATTATAATATGTATATTATTTTAGCAGATTTGTCATGATTCATTAAATAATGCCAAAAAATAAAAACACTTAAGGATTAATCCTTAAGTGTTGAATACTTGCTATTAAGTATTAGAAACCAAATACTTTACCTAATACACTTGCACCACTTGATACAATGTCAACAATACTTGTACCTAATTTTGTCCAATCTTGATTTTGTGCTGCTGTTACAGTATTTGCAATTGCTTCTGCTAATTTAGTCATTTGAATTTCTCCATTCTTTTTTTATTTTTAAATGTTATTACATTAGAATCCTAAGTATTTACCTAGAATGCTTACACCATTTGATACGATGTCAACAATACTTGTACCTAATTTTGTCCAATCTTGGCTTTGTGCTGCGTCTACTGTATTTTTAATTGCTTCTACTAATTTAGTCATTTGAATTTCTCCATTCTTT
>NZ_KV792048.1:0-102238 GCF_001808085.1 Staphylococcus sp. HMSC14C01 | reverse complement strand
TTAATTCCTGCGTCTACTGTATTTTTGATTGCGTCGAATAATTTTTCCATGTTTGTTATCTCCTTTGTACTATTTATAATTATCTTTAAATTAGAAACCTAAATATTTACTAACTAAACCTACACCGTTTTCTACGATACCAACAATACTTGTACCTAATTTTGTCCAATCACCATTAATACCTGCAGTTACTGTATCTTTAATTGCGTTAAATAAACCTTCCATTTCATACACTCCTTAGAAATTAATTGGTAAAATTCTAAAACGATAGGTTACTGTATTGCTTGCTTTGTTTTGTTTAACTATCGTTTTGTTATCTTTACTATAAAGGGTTTATTTAGATAGTTGTGTCATTTTCCGTAACTTATACTTAAATCATCAAAACTGTGCAATTTAAAAATTTATATTTACAGTTAGGAATTCAAATATGTCTATCTCGTCAAAGTTTTTTAGATTATAAAAATAAAATAATTAAAAATATTTAATACATAATTATATGATATAATCCAAAAGTGTATATTTTCATTATATTTATTCTAGTAAATTTAATTAAATGGTTATAAGGTGGTGATATTAAAAGTAATTCCTACGTAAAATGTGAATAAAAGGACTGTGTTATTAATAATTACTAATTGAGTGAACGAACGGAGAATACATATGAAAAAATATTTCATTTTATTATTTAGTAGTTTTTTAATATTAAGTGCATGTGATAATGATTTTTCTTTAACTGGTGATAATAAAAAAGAACAGAATGATACCAACAATAAAAAAGAGAAAGAAGATAAGCATATTTCAAAATCAGATAAGAATTCTATAGAACATAATGACAAAACTATCCAAAATCAAAATACTGAAAATACAAGTAATGAACAGAAGTCAAACGAAGAAAGAGATTCAAAAGATACCATAGAAGATGTTTCATCTCAAAATAATAATCAAATTGATTTCTCTAATATTAAAGATAGAAGTACATTAGAATCAATTATTTATGGAAATTATAGTGAAGAACAAAAGATACAAGCTTACAATAGTGCAGTTGCAAATGGAATTATTCCACAAGGAAATGTAATGGAAGGTCCTGCTAGTGTAGCGTATCAAAGTTCACTTAGAGTTGAAAATGGTCAAGAAAAATCAATTTATGACCGACCAAATGAGTCAGATGTTTCAGTAGATGATGAAAATGCAACTCCGGATCCTAATGCTGAAATCAATGCAGCAGAAACTGAAGATGAGTATTATGATGCACTCAGAAAAAAATATAATGGCGGTCTTTCATCTGGAGAACTTCAAACAAAACATGCAATTGAGCAAGGTTACTACGAAGGTGATGACGCTGAAGAAGTCTATCAAAACATTAAAGAACAAGAAGCTGACATAGCAGCTGGAAAATGGGATAAATATAATAATTAAATTCTTGAAGCAAGTCATCATAGTGAGTTTAAAATAGATAAGCAAAAACCCCGTAACCACAATGGTTAACGGGGTTTATTAGCGTCCTGGGAGGCCATTTTTGTACATTGTGATATGTATGAAAATGGCTTAACTATCGTAATTTTAAAGATAAACTTTAGAACTAAATAGAATGAATTAGAACATTTTTGACACGCGCTTGACACTTTATTTTATAAATAAAGAAACAATAGATACTATTAAAGAACCCGTACTTATTAAAGCAGGAATAGTAATCCCAACCCAAAACCTTTTAGTTGTAAGTTTTTCTTTATTAATATCAAGTTTAATTTCGTTTTTGGCAGCCTTTACATCTTCATTAACTTTACCTTTTAAATCATCGATTTTTCCTTCAACATTATCGAATCTATAGTCCATATGTTTTTCATGTTTTTCAAACTCTGGGCGAGTTATATAATTAGTATTCATACCATCACCTTCTATTTCCGAATAACCAACTGTTCCTGTGCTAAACATTTTTCTAAAATCAGTTTTGATTTTAGTTTTTTTGTATCTTGGATCATTATTGATAGCAATTATATTACTCTTGTTCTTCGATGTCATAATATGTGTCCATCTCTTTTTGTAGAGTGTTTATATCTTTTACTTCATTATGAACAGATTCGTATTGTTCTATTGCTTCTGATAGCGCTTTATGTAATTGTTTAGCCAGACTCGGATTCATGATAATTTTCTTATTATCTAAAAATCCATTAGGAGTACTTTGTTTAAAATTAATAATAAAATCAGTGATGCTTGTCTGAATATCTAAAGAATTAGCATAAAACATAGAAAAATCTTCACCATATACATATCCATCTTCTCTGTTAAATTCCATATCATCATTTTCATTATAATTATAACCCATAATGTTTCTCCTTTGCCTAAAAAAGTATCTGTAATAATAATATCTTTTTTAATTCCTGAGCAACAGACAGAACATAATAGCGAACATAAAAAAAACACCACGCTCATAAGAACGTGGTTAGAATATAGTGTTGCCTCTTATAAATCTGATAATTATTTTAATTATCACAAACTGGGTATCTTTATTGTAACATAAAAAGCTACCCAGTGACATGTTAGGTAGCTTAAAAAGATACGGTCAGCTTCTCACTGCTAAACGCAAGTAAGTCCTCCGTATAAACCGGAATGGTTACCGGGAATTTAGGATGAGCGCTTGGCTCTTTGTAAATATATTATAACACAAAAAGAGATAACCGTCGCAACAGTTATACTCAGATACACCCCTCAGATGTGTACCGCAATTTCTATTTGATTATAACATAAAAAAAGAGGGACAAGCACCGTTATGCTTATCCCTATACGAACGAACTGATAGTGAAATGTCGTGTGAGTATATTATATCATATTAATACCAACTAATATTGCCATACAACTCTTTAGTTTCTGATTTAATACGTTGTTTTTTATCATGTATTCTACATAATGCTACATAAAAGTATTCGCCTTTGTTATCAAATTTAAATCGCGCCCACCAGTATCCATTTTTCTTAATGATTTGGTCGAAATCTGTATAATCGCCTGCTTTAAACCATTGTTTACTATTTAATACAGTGCCAGTTAGTCCTGGTTTTTTGCGTACTTTCATTAGAGTTGTAAAGTGAATATGTCCTTTCCAATTCCACTTAGTATCTTTAGGCTTACTTTGTTTAGCTTCAATTTGTCTACCATGAATAGCTTCTGCAATTCGTTTAGTAAAGCTATCTAAGTGATCATTGATGTAATTCATGTCCTTTTTAGATGTGATAAAACCTAATTCAACTAAACGATAGTTAAGGTTTAATTTACCTGCAACATTTGCATTCAATAAATCATTACGTGCTGTCACGCCTCTGATTTTACCAACTGTTTTATCTAACGCACTACTAATCGCCTTATCGATATTATCAGCCGGGTATTGATTGTTAATAATCACATGCCCGCCACTTGCACTAACCCCTGCTGCATCTAAATGGAATTCAACGATTACATCTGGTTTAACGTTATATTTAACCCAATATAATCCGTAATCAGTATAGTTACCGACTTGTTGACCGTACTTGGTATCTTGATATAAATCTTGATTCATTGTTGAACCACCGTATAACACAACGTTGTGTCCTGCTTTCTCAAGATACTTTTTAATTTTAGGAATAATATTTTTACGGTTAAAATCACGTTCGTTGTAACCATTCGCTACCGCACCTGGGTCATTAGAATATGCACCTTTGCCATGTCCGGCAACAAGTAAAATCTTTTTATCTTTCTTTTTAGTAGCTTTAGCAACTGGTTTAGATTTGCTTTTAACCTTGTTAACTGTTGTTTCTTTTGCATAGAACGGTCTGATAAACCACATAGGGAAGTCATAGCCATGTGTACGACGTGTAGCAACTTCTGGCGGGTTCCAGTATGCACCGCCCAACCAATTTTGCTCTAAAATTTGTATTGAGTTTAATGTAGCACTTAATACAATTCCGACATGACCGTAACCTTGCCCGTAATTACGGTTAAAAATAACTAAATCGCCCGGTTGTGCTTGGAAAGTAAGCGTATTCTCGTATACCGTAGCTTCGCCTGTAAAATTATTCCATGTAGGTATGTCTGCTGCACCCACACCTTTTAAAGTGTGATTAAATAGATACAACCACCATTGATTAGCTAAATCAAAGCACTGATCGTTTGTATTTAACTTAACGTCTTTCCCTGTATTAATTTCTTAATACACTTGTATAACATTAAATTGCTCTATAAAAAGAGCCTCATGCTTTCACATGAGACTAGACTATATCATTTATCGTATTGAAATTTGAATTCTGAATAATTTCCCAATATATCTTTTCGCCATTCTTACCTTTATTATATTTGCGTTTACCATGACAAACCATACCAATAGATGAAGCGTTCATTCCAGTGCATTTAGACGCTTCTGATATCGAATTATAAACTATATTAGTATTTATACATCTGATTTTAATATTTCTATCCCTATTTTTGTATACCCCATGTCTTTTAGCAATATTAGTAACGTGTTTTACACTTACATTATATTTAAGTGCTATAGAGTTACTAGATTTTCCTCCTTTATAGTCTGATAAAATGGATAATTCACTATTATTAAAGCGTCTTTCATTTATTTTTCTCTGAATATCTTTAATTTTATTAAGAGGAACATTGGGCAAAACACTATTGTTTATTGAATCTCTAATGAAATTGAAATAACTTTTTCTAGCATCGATTTCTATTAGTTTAATTCCATTATTTTTACAATACTCTCTTTTAAATTCATCTGAAGCCATGGTTAGTTTATACGCATTTTTCCATTTTGATTTAGGGTGTGCACCATAGTGTTGAAATCCATGCACCTCTATGGCAATGTTTTTATCTGGTAAATAGAAGTCTATAAATCTCCTATAATTACCTAATTTAAACTGATGTAAATACCTAATACCCATAACCTCTAGATAAGCCATCATAAATTTCTCGGGATAACTTAAATATGGTCCACAATATTGGCACGAAACTCCGTATAAATAAAGGTTTCTCGCTATCATATATTTTTCTCGATTACAATTCGGACAAATACATAATATTTTGCCATCTCCACCAATGCTATGTTTTTTAGCATCTTCCTGATTTTTCAACAAAGGAAGTATGTGTTTTTCATTGAATAACCAGTTACCTTCCCAAACTTTATTACCCGATGCGTATGGACTACCGTAACCATAATCTATATTAAATTGAGTTTGGTAAAATTCTTTTTTGGTAAGATTACAACTAACTTTGTACGCCAATATATTATGCTGTCTAGCGTCTTTTTTTCTAGTTTGCTCTAAAATAGTTACATTGTTCACTACATCTCCCACTTGATATTTGTGTTCTTTATTAACTTCGCCAATAAGAACTCCTATTTTACCCTTTATAAAATTCCCGTTATACATTTCTATTCTTTTATCTTTATATATTACTTCTAGCAGTGTTCCACCGTTTACTTTTTTTAAGAAACTGACTTTTAAAATTCCTTCAATCCCTTTATAGTTAAAACGCACGTCTCTATTTTTAATATTTATCCAATCTATTATATCTTTTTTTCCATGTTTTCTTTTTGGTAAATCTGACACATTGATTACTTTATCCATATCATCACCTAACAGTTATTATACCATATAGATGACTTTTCAATACGATAATCTTGTACTGTTCACTAATTAGTGAAACTTAGTCGTTGAAGCTTCCTCTACTGTTACCATAGAGGCTTGCCTGCTGATTGCCCAATCCTCAATATTTTTGAACTTTCACGCTTACCGTTGCCAGTTACGTTGTAGTTTTTGAGGCTCTAAGGGTTTTCCAGCAATTCACAAGATTTTACATGGGCTATATAGTTAACCCATAGGCTCTGTCCGGGTTGTAAGCTTTGCCTTCCATTGATTTTAAATACTTAATCGCATCTTTGTATGTCCTTTTACTCGCCATTTAATCATCTCCTAAAGGCGAACCAGTACCACCAGTCACGCCTGCTTTAGATTTATTGATTTCTTTTTGACCTTTATGTGCGTGTTGAGTAAAGTTGTTATTTTTCCACCAAGCTAAAAGCGATACTACACCAGTTATCACTGTGCTTATCGTCATTTCGTCTACTGGAATTGGTGATATTTTATTCATTGCTAAAATTTGATTTATCCACGCTAACGCCAAAGCGATTGTGCGTGCAATCGAACCTACATCTGTTTTCATCTTTATTCCACTCCTTATTCAAAATAAAAAGCCGACACAATGTGCCGACTTAAAAGAATGCAGCTGCAAAACCTAATGCTCCGACTAGTACCGAAGCAATACCACTGATAATTGCAACTATAATTTTTACGTTGTAACCTTGTTTTTCTTTAATGACTTCACTAAACGTTTCAAGTTGTTTGCTATGATCTTTAACTTGATACTTAACATCAGTGAAATCTTCACCGAATTTCTTCATTGTTTCGTTCAATTTCTCTAAATGCTTTTCTGAGCGTTCTTGACTTTCAAACGCTTGTTTTTGATAGATGATTTGTTTATCTACCTTATTATTCAAGTCTTTCAATTCACTAGTGTGTCGTTTATCATTCTCATCTATTTTTCGATGAATTTTACTCGTGTTATCTATCCACTCTTCTCTTAATACGAAACGTTCATCTTTTTCCTGCAAAGTCTGCACCCCCATAGTAAGCGATTAATGCATTAATCATTGATAAGGTTGCAAACTGTACTGGACTTAACCAATTAATCGCATTAAAAATACTTGCAGAAGTGAGTAAGAAATAATAAATTGCATTCCCACTACCACCAAAGATAAGTAAGAAGTTAAATTTATTATTCACTTGTTGTTTAGGTAAGAAGATAGGTGCAAGAATAATAAACAAACTAAAAAGCATTCCTAAAACGCCCCATAACCAAATAGGCATAACTTGATGGAGTGTTAGATAGAAATCACTATCACTTAATACTGTATTTTGTTCCTTAGTCCAAAAGAAACCTCTTTCAAACATAAGTAAGCCAAAACCAAAGATAAAGATAGCTAACACTTTGTAGTTAAATGAATTTTCTTTCATATTCAAAACTCCTATTCTGCGTTAGTTTCAGTTTCTCCCACGTACTCTAATAAAGTTGTTAGCTTTACTGGTTTAACAGTTACTTTTTCAGCAATAATACCAAATTCATAATTTAATTCATTTAGACTATTTAAGCGTTCAGCAAGTGCTTTAACTTTATCTAAATTATCAAACTTAGTCGCAATATTAATATTAGATGTTGGATAGAATTGACCTCTGAAGTCATTATCTAAAACGGCTTCTTCTCCTTTTTCATTCACTTGTACTAAGATATAACTTTCTGTGTTTTTTACGATTTCATTTGCCATGATAAATTCCTCCTAAAATTTGGTATAAAAAGAGTGCTAAAGGTTACTCTCCCTCAGCACTTGTTTGTTCATTATTTTGTTGTTCTTCTTGCTCTCTAATTACTGCTCTTAACATTGCATTTTCTTGTGAAAGTTTAGCGTTTTGAGTAACTAACTCCTCGATAACATAACTTGGATTAGCTTGTAATTGATTGTTCATTTAATTGTTCCTCCAATGTGTTTGTTTTTTCGTTTAGTTGTTGTATTGATCTAAGTGCCCATGTAACCATTTCATAAATATTAACGCCATCACCATAAATAAATTCATCAGGCGTTTTATAATCTCTACCGATAATTACACCTCTATGGTTTAAACCTTTTTCTTTACCTTCTTCATTTTTATATTTGAATTGATAAAGATCTAAGTCATTAGCGATGACAGTTAGAGCGTCATAGTCCCACTTCTTAATATCTGTTTTATATTGTTCGAGTGATGCGTTGTTGAAGGCTGATGCTCTAACTGGTTTGTAACCAGTATCGCCACCGTTCCAGAATAAGTTGTTTGTAACACGTAATTCGTTTGTAGATACGCCGATATAGAAATCTTTAGCAGTATTAACTCTTATAGAGTTCGCTTGTACATCTAAGCATTGTAAATCTTTATATTTCACATTGCCGTTGTTGTAACCTTTTTTATCGGTTATACGTAATGCGTCATCTACTAAAATATAAGCATTACTTCCTTTAGCAGTTAAATCTCCATATAATTTATCCGCAAAGAAATGACCTGTCCCAATATCACCATCTTTATTGGTAGCATAAATTGTACTGTTAATAGAACTTTTACTAAATCTTATTCCTGAACCATATTGTGACGTATCACTTGAAACATTACCGTATTTAAGAACACCATCTGTATATGCTCCACTATCATTTTGTTTTACATACATAGCAAATTCGTTGTTACCAGTTCGATTATCGCGATATGGTCTGAAATAAATACCATAGTTACTTTCAATATTTACAGTTAAGTTCGCATTTAAAATAATACGACTGTAATCACTTTCTAATGCTACTGCACCGTATGTGGAGTGTAGTCGTACACCACGAGAAGTATCATTATATTTTGTAGAATGAAATTCTAATGTACCTGCTGTTTCATCACCAGCACCAGCAAGCATTGTTGATAAACCTTTTTCGGTTAAATATAAGTTATAACCAGTTGTTCTATTTTGTACTTTTACAGTACCACCTTGAATACCTAGTCTTAAATTAGCGGTATCAGTTACATTAGCCCAAGTACGTGTGAAAGAACCGTAAGAAAGGATGGAATTATTTCTAATATCTAAATAATCAACACTATCCCCACCACGAATACCAATATTATTAACATTAATATCTAGACCTTCGGGACTTAAATTTAAACGGTTAATAATCTCGTTTTTACCGACCTTATCATCAACTTTACTTGCCATAACATTGAAGTCTTTATTGACTGTAATATCTACCTTATCGCCTCTAAGTTGAATACCGTTCCTATCCATTGTGTAAGATTGAATATTACCATTTTCATCGTAACTTAAATTTATCCCTTTAGTTGTGGCCGATATTTCTGAAATCACTTGAGATAATGTTTTACGACTAGCGTTAAACTTTTGTTCGTCAACTTTTAAAGCTATTTTATCGCCATTTTGAGATATAGATGTTTCTAGTTTAGTCATGGCTATATCATTAGATTGTTTATAATCGTCTGTGTAATTTTTAGCGTTTGTTTCAGCTTGTTGTATATCTTTTTTTACATCTTCGTTAGCTGGCGACCAACCTGTAACTTTATCGCCTTCAACTAGGATAGCTTTTTCTATTGTTACGTTTAAATCGACGTTAGATTGACCTGCTACATCTTTATAAATTAAGAATTGTGTACTTTCAACTTGTGCTGTAAATGTATAGGTAATTTTACCGTCTTTAATATCTACTGTATCTCTTATTCCTGAAGGACTATATGGGAAAATAGAGGTTTTCCCACTTTGTCTTTCATCGGTAGTAACAATATCAGCTTTTACACTATAAGTTTTACCTATTTCTAAAGGGTGTGTTAAATAATATCTTGTATAGGAATAACCAGTAAAAGTTGAAAAATCACTTCGACTTTCACTGTCTAAAAGTAAGTTTTCACTTCCAACATCTAAATTGTTGATTTGATTGTCTGTATAGTTCTCTGTTTCTTTTTTTACGTTATCAGTATAATTTTTAGCTTCTGTTATACCACTTTCAAATTTAGTTAAAGTAACTTTATCAGTGATTTCATTTGAAAGTTGTTTTCTTTCACTATCAGCATTATTTAATCTTTCAACTATATCATCTTTATCTAAAGTGTAATCTTGTTTTGATACCTTACTATCAATTTGTGTAGGCAAAATATCAAGTGTTGCTTTATTGCTTTTAACTGTTGTTTCTAAAGGTGTAAGTCGTCCGTCAACATCTCTTAATTTTTGTGCTACATCTTCATTTTTAGCCATTAAACTAATTTGTTTATCTAATTCAGAAATGCTAGTTTCGTTTGTTATTACTCTTGTTGTGATTGGTTTTAATGCGTTTTCTGTGTTTTCTTCAGCTGTATTTATAAAGTCCTGTTTCAAATCTTCTGGTGCTTGTGCGTAGTCGCCTATTTTATTTCCCTTTACCAGAATTGTGTTTTTAAATGTAGTATCTAACTTATCGGATGATTGTCCTGCAATATCTTTATACAGTAATATTCTTTCACTAGGCACTTTTGCTTTAAAGGTTAACTTAATTTTATTATCAATTATCGGAACGTTTATTAGACCGTTATCTGGAAAGTACCCTCTAATTGACACTTTTCCACTTTGTTCAGGAGATGTAGTATAAACTTCACTCAATATAGTATAATCTTCACCTACTTCTAAAGGTTGCGTTAGTAAATAGGTTATATAAGCGTGGGTATCATTAATAATACTATCGCTACGTTCCTCTGAGTTTAACAGTAAATTTCTAGTGCCAATATTCAAACCATCAATTTTACTTTCGACACTTTTTACACTTGTGCTAATCTCTTCTTTTGCTACTTTCACCTTACTATCTACACTATTATTCAAACGCCCTTCTAATTTTTTTATATTACCGTCGTAATAATCTTGCAGTGTTTGTTTTAAGTTATTTAGTTCTTCCTTATTAGGTATATCAGCATATAACTGTTGATTTTCGCTATCCCAACGACCATTAGGTAACGTTTGTGCTATTTTATCCATAGCGTCATTGAATTTCTCATCAGTATATTGTGATTGAAGTAATTTCAACCGTTTATCAATAGAAATTTTAGCGTCAGTAACGTATTTATATAATGTTTGTAACTTTTCTCGATACACTGTAAATAAAGTTTGTGTATCAACTAATTTTCCTATTGTTGCTGTATCTTCATCCATGCTATCTAAATTTGTCTTGATGTTTTGATACACGTTGTCTACATCTGATAATGCTTGGTTTAAGTTTGCTTTTAAATCATCATCGACAAGATATTCATTATTTAACACATCGTACACATCATTTTGTAACTTGCTATGTTGAATAGTTAAATTGATGAAACTATTATTTAAATCTCGATACATTACTTGTTCACGTCTTAAACCACCGATTTTTTCTACATCATCAGCTGTTTGAGTTATCCATTTACCATTCCAGTAACGACGTAGTACTGCAACATCAGGGTTTGACGTATCGTACCATAATGTATCGTTTTGTGGGTTTTCTGGTGGCTCTGCACCTTTAAATATCTTACGTTCGTAATATTCTAACTCTCCAGCTACAACGTCACTCACGATTGTGTTTACATTCGAAATATTGTCGTTAAGTTTTTTAGTAATTTCATCAAGTTTTCTAGTAAAGAATTCTCTTAGTTTAGTTTCTTCGTATTCAATAACATTGCCAAAGGTAAATTCACTTTCATCTGCTAACCAGTTGTATTTAATACCTATAACTTCTGCTTCTATATATAAAGGTGGTCTGAAATCTCTATCTTTTACCCTTACGATATCTCTAAGATGTACTGTTACATCGTTATAATATTTATGAATATCGATTGAAG
Organism: Staphylococcus sp. HMSC14C01; assembly: GCF_001808085.1. NCBI lineage: Bacteria > Bacillati > Bacillota > Bacilli > Caryophanales > Staphylococcaceae > Staphylococcus > Staphylococcus sp. HMSC14C01. The sequence continues at coordinate 90,812 of NZ_KV792048.1, read as the reverse complement.
ATACTTCATAACTTATTGCTGCTTGATTACGTTTGTTAAGTTCTGTTTTAGCAAGTGTGGTTAAACGTTTAAGCGTCATGTTCTCATCGTTACTTTCAGGCTCATATACATCCCAAATATAACGATTAGGTAGTCCAAAAATCTCTTGTGCTTCATCATCTATTACAACAGTTTCAATTCTTGAGCCATCTTCTTTTTCAGGACCAACTGCAAGTAAAGCAGTTTTCACTTCAGATAAATCAATCGTTCTTGTCATACCTGTTAAGTCTTTACCTTTAGTAATTTCCTTACCTTTGAATAAGTTTTTAGGTTTAGTAATTGATACATAACGATGTTCGACAGTATGTGCGCCTAATTCAATATAAAAACTAGGGACCATGTTATAAGTAGTGCAAAGCATATAAATTAAATCAAATGGATTAGTGTGAGAAGTCCATGAAGTTGTACGATTGCCACCATATTCTGTATCGTCAGACACTTCCCAACCTGTATCGGCAAGTGTTTTAAGTAGCGCTTGTGTTGTTGTGTTGGCTTCTAATTTACCTGGTGGAATAGGTTTAGCTGTTTTCAAATCTTCTAAGTAACTTGCGTTACATTCAATTTCGGTTGTACCGTCAAAGTTATCTGTAATGTGGATGATAATAAACTCTCTGAATGTACCGTTATTGTCTTGAGCGATAATACGATTGCGTTCTCTTAATTTCTCTGCTCGAGTATTTTCAATTGTAAAATCAAAAGTTTCTGTTTTTTCTTCTACATTCATACTCATTTCAGCATTAATCAATGCACCATCACTTTGACTAATGAAATCAATGATGTTGTCATTAAAATCAAGTACATGTATTCCTACATTCTTCACTATCTAACCTCCAATCTATAAAAATCTGTCTTGCCAATACACTGTCGTGTCATATGTGTTTTCAGGATAAATCATACATTCATTCATCCCTTTATTTATGTTGAAGAAGTCACTACCAAATGTTTTTAAATCAAGCGCAGGCTCTTCATTAATTGTTACTGTTTTTTCTTTCATATTGATGTTGATTAAATCACCTTTTTTAATAATTAAATCTCTTGCTTTAGGTGGTTTGGGTAATATTTCATGATTATAACTACCTAATATCGTTGTTGGCATATGATAATTATTACCATTCTTAGCAATATAGATACTTACTGCTGATATAGGTCGTTGATAGAAGTTACCACTATCAATAAACACCTTTTCATGAACATCTATGGGTGTAATTCGCTTAGGATAGTCTACTTCATCATATTTCCATGTTTTGATGTAAAATTTATCCCCGATACGTTTTAAACGCATGTAAACCACTATATGTTTCCATGTATAGAATTCTGGAGTGTTTGTATAGTTATATATCACTTTCTGATTACCGTTTTGGTCAAAGAGTGTTACATAAATAACTCCAATGTTTTGTGTTGCTCTAGGGTTGCTGTAACCTATTGAAGCAATGACACGATTATCTGTGTCATATACATACTGTGTCGCATGAGTTGCGCCCTTTTTACCTTGATTAACATGAATTTTTATCGTTGAACTAAAATCTTGAGTGCTTTTACCGAATGAATGCTTATATTCTGCACCGTTCCATCCACTTGTAGATGTAATCGAACTTTCATTAAGCATAAAAGCGTCTTTAGAAGAACTCATAGCCATAGAACCACCAACTGTTCCACCTGTTACATTGTCATTAATAGACCCATTGGTTACTTTAGTCCAACCAAAGAATGAACGCATTTCATCATTAAATAAAGTTGGTGTATAATCTTCGACCTTTTTATCTAAATCATCATCACCAATCATGAAATAATCTTCATCATTCTTCGTGATAGAGAAATAACTCGCATTCTTTAATGCTGTTGCTTGTACAATAATAGGACTGTCTGCTGTTCCTGTACTTACGACTGATACTTGGTCTGAAATAGCTGTGTTTTTAGTGCCTTCGACTGCGTATTTGTATGGATCAAGTAATGTAACTTTTAGAGAGAGTTCAGCTTGCATACCTACATCTTTATCTAATTCGAAAGGACCAGTGATATAAGCATTCCAATACCAGTTTTGGCTTTCGAACTGCAATTTAATTGGTTTATCACTATCCACTCTTTTTACTAAATCATTTATGATATCATCATGATTTTTTTGACCGTTTCTGTTTGTGTGAGTGTCATTCCTTACTATCAAAGGTATTTCAAATTCTAATGGACCTATCTTTCTATCTTTTAATACACCCCCAACTCTACCTGCTACTTCTTCAACTTCTAAAGCATAATTAAAAGAGGGTATTTTGAACCCTCTTTCGATATAAATATCATCCACTTTTTTACCATTAATAATTAAAGCGTCGCTCAAAATATCCCTCCTAAGTCACACTAGGTTTAAATCTAGCTTTTCTATTTTTATGACGTTCTCTTTTATCAACGATTGTATTTACTTCTTCACCTAACGAATATCTATCAATCACATTAGATTTGTTTGCAATACGTTCATTACTATCTTCTAAGTTGAATAATGTAGAAATGATTGCGTCCATCTTCTCTACTAAGGATGTTAATTTAACATTTTGTTCTTTTAACGCTTGATATTCTAAATTTCTACGCATTTCTGTTTGTTGTTGTTTGTCTTTTTCTTCTCTAATACCATCTGCAAAGCGAGAGATTGCTTCGTATACTGCCGATTGAGTACGGTTAAAGATATCACTATTAATGACACGTTCAATAGCAGCAATCGATACATCATTAGGTATGATTTGCTCGCCACCTCGCAAGTTCATGATTTCGCCACCTTTTTCAAACACAGTAGCGTAACCTTTACGAGCATTGTTTGTTCCTGTGGCGTATTTTTTACGTCTACCAGTTGGACCCCAACCAGTTAAGCCACTAGCCATACGACGTTTCCAGTAAGATAAGTTAGCACGCCAATCTGTGTTATTGAAGAAAGCAAGTAATTGGTCATAACCGTTTTTAATATTTTTATGTCCTCTAATTGCGTAGCTGTTAAATGAGCCTGGTGTATATTGTAATAAACCTTGCGCTTCGTTCCCTCCGCTGTTTACATCATGAATTTGTTGAGTAACTCCAGCATTACCGCTACTTTCTGTTTGGATAAGTCGAGCAACATCATTCACATCAGCATTTGAAACTCTTACTCCTATTGCTTTAGCTGCACGTCTAATATCTGGTTTCCAAGCACTTGCAGCTTTGTTTACGCCACCACCACTTTTAGCTGCTTGTTTAGCCCATGTTAATGGGTTTACACTATCTGGATGGTTGTTTAAATATCCTTTTCCTTTGTTAACTTGCCAATGTAAATGGGAGCCGAACGAGTTACCTGTATTACCTACTAATCCGATGATTTGACCTTGATGAACTCTGTCGCCAATTTTTACTTTACGTTTAGATTGATGCATGAAAATATGTGTATATTTTTGTCCGTCCCAAATTTGAGTTTCATTACCGCCAGATGGCTGGTTAGGTGAGAACCATGATTGAATTACTTTACCGCCTATCGGCGAAGGAATAGGTGTACCTGTCGGCGCACCATAGTCAATACCTGCATGTCCTGAAGGTGTCCATCCTCTTGTCATATGGAATGGTGATTTGGTGTATGGATTATATCCTCCACCACCACTAAATTCATCTTCTAACCAACCATCAATCAAGTTTTTAGCAGCTTCTTTTAATTTTCCAAACATAGCTTTCATTAAGTTGTATGGTATTTCTGCGCTTTTAGCAATTCCGAATGCGTCCATATTTATTCCAAACGCTTCAAGCACTTTATTAAGTAATTTGCCAGGTTTACCAACCCAATCAGCTATGTCTCCAACTTTATCCGATAGCCATTTAGTGCCTTTCCCTACTGCACCTTTAATTTGAGAAAGCTTTTCGCCTCCCCATTCTTTAGCTTGTTTGGTTTTATCGCCAATACTATCCATAGCATTGTGTTTTAGTTTTTTTGCACTATTAAAAAACTTTCCTGCAGTTTCTCCTACTGCTTGGAATAATTTTTTCTTAGTACCACTAGCAAAACGAGGTATAGTTCCAGTATTAAACATAGGTGTCATACCGTTACTTAACATAGCATGAGTTTGCGCACCATTTAAAATACGAGTACCTTTAGATAACGGCATAGTCGTATCTTTAGCTGGAGTTATAAATGGTTTACCTTTAGGCGGTATGATTGTTTCGTGTCTAAAGCCTCCAGGACCGTTGCCCTTACCTTTATCTCCAACAGTAGCTAAAGTATTTTGGTTTAACTTACCATTAGTCACTAAATTTTGTGTATGTGTACTTTCTGTACCTGTATGGAATTTGAAAGTAGGTATTTTTTTCATTCCAATTTTATCAGCTACCCAGTTCACTCCACCTATCAATTTATTCAAACCACTTTTTACTGCATTTACCATTCCAGTAATATGACCTTTGATTTTTCCAATAATATTTTTAAGTCCGTTAGACATATTGTTGAACACCTTACGGACACTATTCCACAAACTTTTTGCCATATTTACTGTATTATTTTTGATACTTCGCCAAGTATTAGACATGAAATTTTTCGTTTTAGAAAAAATATTTCTTGTTCCGTTATATAAATTTGAGAAATTTCGTTTTACTCCGTTATATAAACTACGTGCAAAATCAACAGTTGAGTTTCTGATTTTCCGCCAAATAGACGACATCCAATTTCTTAATTTGCTAAAAATAGAACGTGTAAAATTAAATAATTTACTAAACGTATTTCTTACGCCACTATATAAAGATTTTGCAAGTTTAACTGTATTATTTCTGATGTTTTTCCAAACATTAGATAAAAAGTTTTTCAATTTCCCAAATATATTTTTTGAAAAATTATATAAATTACTGAAATTTTTCTTTACTCCATTCGCTAAAGATTTAGCAAATGCAACAACTTTGTTTTTAATAAATTGCCAACTTCTAATCATGAAATTTTTCAAGTTAGTAATTATTTTCTTGATACCGTTATACATTGAACGTATGGCGTTAACTGTACCGTTCTTTATAGATAGCCAAATTCTTAATGATGTCGTTTTAATTAAATTAAAAGTTTTAGTTATAAAAACTTTCAATGAGCCTATAATTTTTTTAGCTCCGTTAGTTAAACCACGAATTATATTTAATACTCCAGTTTTGATTAACAGCCAAATTTTTAATGTATTATTCTTGATAGACGACCACAAAACGGATAAAAATGCCTTCAAAATATTGAAATTTCTTTTTCCAGCATTAACCAAACTTTTTACTATTGTGACAAATCCGTTTTTTAAAGATACTAAAAACTTAATTGACATATCTTTAATAAATTTAAACGAACCTGGTATAAAAACCTTTAAAAATCCAAATACAGAAGTCGCGGTATTCTTGATAGAATTCCACGCTTTTATTACAAAGTTACGGAATGTTTCATTATTCTTCCATAAGTAAATAATGGCAGTAGTTAAAGCACCAATAACTGTTATTGCAATGCCAATTGGACCTGTCATAAATCTTAGTGCTAGACCTAAACCTCTAGTCGCAAGTGCAGCAGCTTTAGTAACGACTGACCATGCTTTAGTTGCAGCAGTTGTTATTTTTGCTTGTATAGCTTGTCGTTTCATTCCTAGCGTTGCAAATGCGCCTTGCGCACCTAATAACTTCTCTGCACCTGTAACAGCAAGTAAAGCGCCTCTCATACCAGTTAAAGCACCTTTAACTAGGAATATTGGTTTAAGTAATAGTAAGATAGCACCTGTTAGAGCTACTGTTGAACCTAGTATTTTACCTATCATAGGATGTGTGTTAATCATGCTCGATAGCCAACCAGTTATAGCATTAGTTACCGACAATGTGACTGACGCAACGGGAGCCATACCTTTCACTAGCCCCCAAAGTACACCAGTGATGTTTTTAATTAATTGCCATACTTTAGGACCATTCGTTTCTAGGTATTCAACAAACTGTTTGAAACCGTCTGAACGTTTTAATTCTTCGCTCCACTTCCTGAAACCTTCCGTTACGCTTTCTATACCTAGTAAAACGTTGTGAGAATGTCCACTAAATGCACTGAATAGATTGAATAAACCAGCAAATACATTACCGAATATTCTTCCAACAATAGGTAAGTTAGTTTTAGTGTATTCAACAAAACCGTTTATCGCTTTAGAGCCTTCAACACTATTTGCCCATTTTCTGAACGATAAAGCCATATTTTCAAAGCCTTTTGATGCCCACACGAATAATGGACTTAACTTGTTAAATACAGCAGTCGTACCGTCTACAAAATGATAAGCACCTTGTAATAAATGGCCGAACGCTTGTGTTCCTTGTGTATTTAGAATATTGAAAGCAGTTTTTGCATTAGCTGAAGTTTTAATCCAATTTAACATCTTTCCACTCATGCCTTCTATTTGTCCTGCTGTTCGTGTTAAGAAAGGATTGAGGTTAGATAAAGAAGTTCTAGCAATATTAATACCATTACTAAGTGTGTTGAAAATTTTAGCTTGATTTTGAGCGATAAGTCCTTCCCATTCGTTTTTCAAACTACTTAACACACTTTGATAACGTCTTGTTTCATTAGTTAGTGCTAATTCGCCATCTTCTAGTTTTTTAAGTGCATATGTTGCTTGACCTGCAAACACATTAATAGCGCCCATACCAATACCAAATGCGCCACCTAGACCGATAGCACCACCAGCTAATGATGTGAGCATACCGCCAATACCAGCACCAGCACTTACGACTGAACCCATGATAGGTACTAAGTTGGCAAATTGTGTAGCCATGACTTCACCGACTACACCTTGTGTAATTTCGCCTAAACTTCTTAATGTAGTAGCGATACGATCCATACTACCTCTAGCACCTGCAAACCCTGCTCCCATTAGAGTAGTAGCTAATCTCACTTTACGTTGTGACCTAGCAACTTCATCTAATTCATCTGAAAGCTCATCTGCTCGACCTTGTGCAATTTGCATAGCGATACTTTCTTTTAAAATATCGTTACGCAATTTGTCGGCTTGTCTACTTGTAGAACCATGTGCTAATGAAACTTCTTTTAAATTTTGTTTAAGTAAGCTAATGTTAGCTTTTGATTTAGTGATAGTATAGTTCATTTCTGTTAAGTGATCTTTGTAGTTATCAACTGAACGTGTACCTTGTTTAAAAGCGATTTCACTAAGTTTTGCTCTGTTTTTAAGTTCACCTAAGCTATTCTTTACTTGGTCACTTGAACGATTAAATTGCTTGTAAGCTAATTCTGTCTCTTTTAATTCACGATTATAAGTAGAAAGTTGATTTTCTGCTTGTTGTACTGCTCTTGAGGCACTATTAAGCTTTCTTTTTTGTTCTTCAGTAACCACATTAGATTTACTGATTTCACTTCTAACATCTTCCAAGCTATCTTGTCGTTTTTTAAGTAAACCCTCTTGTGCTGTGATTGCTTTACCTAAATCTTTTTCTCTGTTTGCTAATTGTTCAGCGCTTAACTCATTTTTCTTGAATTCTGAGCGTTGAGAGCGTAAAGATTTATTGATGTTCTTTAGTTCTCGTTCTAATGTTCTTGAGGAGGCTTTTATGGGGTCGACATCCATCGAAACCTCTGCACCTAAGTTAAAATCTGCCATTATTCCACCTCCTTATTTTTAAATTAATGCCATCATTTGTTCAGGACTTAATGCTCCTGCTTTAGCCACTTTAGAAGCCTTACGTTTACGTTTTTTCGTATTGAAGTATTTATCGAAATCTTCCATAACAATTGCGTCAACTTCATGTGGTTTGTATTGTGCATCTTCGATAAAATGACGGTAAACCAGATAAATATCTTCGACTATTTCGTCTGCTGTTTTGTCTTTGTTGTAGTCGCTTTTTTCTTTGACTTTCCCGCGTCATTACTAGCGAAGATTTTGCTATAAGTATCTGGCAAACTGTTTTCGACTTCTAAACCGTCAAACACTTCATCAATCGTGAATTGATTGTCGAATACTTTAACTAATAAATTTGCGAACTCGTCATAAATTTCAAATTCTTCATCGTTGCCTTCTTCTTTGATTTGCTCGTTTAGTTCTTCTGATTTATTTAAGAACTCTTTATACTCATCTGTTGCTTCTAGCTCGTCTAGTTCTTGATATAATTTTTCTGCTTCTTCATCCGTCTCTACATCTGCTAATTTATTCTCTACTTTTTCAATTTTGTTTAAGATTGAACGATGTTTACGGTATAAGTTTTGTAACTCGCCGATTGTACTAAAACCTGTTTGTAATTTTTGCTCGAACTCTGCTTGTGCTTTAACTGCACCTAAATTCAATTTATCTTTAACAAATGTTTTGTTTTTACCATCAATTTTTAAAATTACTTTAGCCATTCAAACTACTCCCTTATCAGTTATTTTTGTATACAAAAATAGGCGACTTATTACAGTCGCCTTAAATCATTTATGCAGCTGGTGTATTGTCGGCAGTCGTCACTGCGTCGTCACCATGAATTGCTTTATAGAAATCTTCTTCGTTGAAATCTGGATCTGCACTATGAATACGTGCAAATACTAATTTGTCATTATCACGTTGTACGAATGAACCTTCCATTTCTACTTGGTCTTGTTGCTCTGGACTATCTTCCATAGTAGATGCACTTGTATTAGGAATATTGAAGTTACCACGAGTTAACCCGTAGTAGATGTAAGAACCATCATTGCAACGATACTTCCATGAAACTGATAAATATGGAGGTACTAAATCAGAAGTGTATAATTCCATACCTTTGTCAACTTTTACTCCTAAGAACTGTTCACGTTCTTCTTTGTTTAATTCCATTAAGTTTGCTGTAACTGTTGCACCAGTAATACCACTGAATAAGTTTAATTTTTTAACTCCATCTGCATATACTGGTTCGTTACCTTGTTCTAATTCTAATTCGATTTCTTGTAAGCCTGGAACGTCTGTTAAAAGACCTAGTTCAAAACCATTACCTGCTTGACGACGCGCTTTGAAACCTTCACATGTAATTGCTACTTTTTTATCTGCCATTATTAATTACTCCTTTACTGGTAAAATTATTTCGTATTCATTCATTTGATTAAAAAGGCCGAGTTCCTTATCTTTCGAAAGGTCTCGGCTTATCACTCTGCCATTGTGTTGTTTGATAATGTCGTTCACATACTCACTTACTGTGTAAGTGGTATTGATGTCATTACCAAACGTTTCAATTGCAAATAAAAAGCGATAGTATTCACTATCGCCATCTCTGTATATTGTGTTTTGTAATAAAATTTCTGTAATTCTTATTAAAGGTGTGTATTCTGCTTTTTGATAGTTTTCGGGAATTTCAAAATTAAATATTTTAGGTTGCTTACTAGAATTGAGTGATCTCTCTAACTCTTTATCGCTTTTTAACCACGAGTATATACGTACGATAGGGTGTCTAGTCGACATCGACCATGTTCCTTACTGCCTCTTTATATATTGCAAGAATTGGGGATTTACTCATTTCTAATGAACGTCGCATAAAGTGTTGTGGTGGTTGTCCCATAGAACGATTAGAGGGACGAGTACCGACATCGGGAAAGTGGATATACCAACCAGCATCTTTACGTTTACGACCTTTATCAAAACCAACTGTTTTAGTTGGATTAAGTTCATCACGACTAAAATTAGATATTTTTAATACCTCTACTGCATGTGTCGAATGAGTTTGTCGCTTGTGTACTGGTGTATTAGCCTCAATGTTAGCTTTGTAGAGTTTTGCAGCCTTTGTTACTGCCTGTTTTGATTGCTTTTCACTATTGATAACTAATTTTCTAATTTTATCTGATATATCCTTGTCACTGTCGTAACGTTGTTTAACCATTACTCTACCACCTCGCATTTCAACATTTGACGCTCTAAATCTTGTAAGTCTGTTTCAATATATTTAATTTTGTAATCTTTCCCTTTGAATTCAACTATCATATCTGACTGTATATCAGCCTTTTGTCTATAACGGATAATAAAGTCGATTGTTCCTTTTCTTGCCTCTAGGCCCATTTCTCTAAATTCTTTTATTGTGGTTTTTGACACTTCGCAATAAGGAGTGGCAATCAACTTCTTATCTGTTACATAAACACCTTCATCATTGACTGTTTCAGTTTGGTCATAAATCTTTATTCTATGTTTGAGCCTTCCGATTTCCATAAAGCATACGCTCCTCTCAAACTTTGAATAAGTGCTAGTGATGAAGGTGCTACATTGTGCTTAGCGAATTGACTTGTAGTTGATCTATTCTCGTAGTGGTGGCCAACTTGGTTAATCACAGCTAAGTTATAAAGTGCATTACCTTTATAAAAGGCATTTGCTTTGCCATAACCACTTACAGCACCTTGTATTTCTTGTTCAGATGCTTGTATCAACCCTAGAATTTCATCATCATCAAAATCATGGTCAACTCTTAAACGATTTTTAACTTCTTCAAGTTCCAAAGTAAGCATTTAATCACCTACTTTTTCTCTTTATTATCAATACGTTCTAAGAAAGGACCTTTAAATCCTTTTTCACTCAATGTTTTCTCTACTATATCAGCACGTTTTACCGTCATTTCGACTTCTTCGTTCTTTTTAAGTACACGCTTAAACTCTAAATCGTTATATTGTCGTTTAACTTTAAAATTCGCCATTATTTAGCCTCCTTTTATGCGATAGGTTCAGAATTTGTAGTTTGTAAATCAACTACTACTGCTGCTTTATGGTCTAATAGGCGTGCGTCTTGTCGTACTGCAACCATTAAGCATTCACCGAAGTGCATATAGTCAGTCCATGCTGCTTGATATTGAGAACGGTCAAATAAAGTGATAGCATCTTTCAAGTTACCAAAGATAAGTGTATTTGCACCATTTTCTCCAAGCATTTCATCAGGTAAAATTACCACTTTACCACCTAATAAACGTTGAGCAGTCGCTTCTTTAACGTCTGGTTGTAATAAATATCTATCTTCTCTATCTGCCAATTTATCGATTGTATTAAATGCTGTTTGAGAGACAATCGCTACATTATGTTCATAGTTAGGGATAACATGTTTATTAATAGCGTCTTTCAATCCATCTACAATTTCTTTAGATGTTGCTCCTGTTACAGTTTCAGAAGGAATGCGTGTATTTTCTCCTTCTTCACCAGACCCACCATTTTTAATTAAATCAATAATTGCTGCATTACGAGTTGCTGCAATTGTACGTGCTAACCATTGTTTCAATTCTCCTAATACATCAATTTGTGAATCTTCAATAGCTTCACGAGAAATTCTGAAATATCCACGATGAGTTTTAATATCATACGCTAGTTGGAAGAATGGTTTAACTGCTAATTCAGGGTTTTCAGCTAGTTCTTCAACAACTGGTAAAGCTGCTACACTTGATTGACGTACTACTGGGAATTTACCTGATCCGTTTTTAACTTTCTTCACTGTTACATATTGATCTAAGTTAAATTCAACTTCTTTTAACTTTAAAATGTCAGTTACAATTTCTTCTGGGATAACAACAAAACCAGAATCAGTTTTTAAGCTACCACCTGGAATATCTGCTCGTGTTTCGATATAACGCTTAAAGTCACGAACTTCTTTGCTATCCTTAGATTTGCTACCTTCTGTTGCGCGAGGTGCAAAAGGTGAAACACTACGTTGTTCTCCATTAGTTGAAGATGTCGAAGTAGAATCATTATCTCCTTTATTTTGTTCATCATCTTTTTTAATTTCATCTTCTAATTTAGTGATTCGTTCATCTAATTTTCTAATTTGTTCCACTAAATCAATTGCTTCTTTTGGCTTTTCGTTATCATATGCTTCTTGCGCTCTGATTTCTAAATCTTTTCTTTCAGAACGTAAACCTAATAAAATTGTTTTTTTGTTCATTATTGAACCTCCTAAATTTAGTCATAAAAAATAAGCACCATTCATTGAATGTGCTTTATGAGTGTATGATTTGTGGCGTTCACCTTCGCCAAGTTAAATATTCATCATTTTTAATGCTGCATTAGCTTTTTCCATTAATCTACGTTGTTCAATTTGCTTTTGCTCATTCTCTTTAATATTTTTGATACTTCTTAAAGCTGGTGCTACATCAGTATCTTCGTAAGCTGGATAAGTAACAATGCTCACATCGAATAAAGAACGGATTTTGTTTACTGTACGCTTAAATATGCCATCTTCACGTCGTTCAAATTCATCTCCATCTTCTTCAATGGTGAAACCGAATGAACATTGATTAATATTTCCTAATTTAATGTTTTCATATAAGTCTCTAGCATACGATGTATTAGGTAGTTCACATCTGAAACGTAAACCAACATCATCTACTTCAAGTTTTAATGTGTCAGCTACTGTACGACCTAAAACATAACTGGAGTTATGATCAATTAAACATCTCACATCAGATAAATCTGCATTTCTTAATGCTTCTGGTGAAATAACTTCTACAAATTCTCCTAATAAATTACTTTCTCTATTAAATTTCAGAGCATAACCTTCAACAATCATATTCTCATCATCTTTAGCGATAATATTATCACTCGTTCTGAATTCCTTGTTCATCATTTCCACCTCCCTTCAACTGAGAAAGTTGAAATTGATTAGCATATTCTAATGAAACATGGTTTAAATCTACTCTTGGTATTTGTCCTAAGCCTTTAGGTAAAGGTATCAAACCTAATTCTTTACGATACTCATCTAAAGAAATGCCACCGTTATTTAATTGACTGTTTAATGTTTCTACATAACTATCCCAATCAATCTTTCTAAAGCCACTTGTATCAAACATGAATTCCTTATTATACATTTCTTTTTGAGTAACCAACTTAAAATCTAATTCAGAGGTCCACATCTTCATGTATCCTCCTAAACAATTCATTAGATAATCATTGTTTACATCTTTCAATGAAGTATTATTCATTTCAATTCCAAATTTCGATAAAGGAATTTGAAAAGCTTTAGCAATGGCTTTGGTACTTAAATCATTTTCATTGATAGCTTTCAATACATCGGTACTAATCTCTAATTGTTCATATTCCATAGTGGAGTCTAAAACTAATACTTTACCTGCTTGATCTTCACCACTGTTTGCTTTTTGCCATTCTTCTTTAATTTTATTTCTAGCTTCTGGTGATAATTTACCATCTTTCATTTTTAACAATGAGCCAGCTTGAGCGCCATTATTGAAAAAATTAGTAAAGAACTTTTTAGCAAAACGTTGTGCATTAATATCTTCTTTTAAAGCATCAATAACAGATAAACCATTTAATCCATCACTAGAAAAAGGTTTAATGTCTATAACATCTGAAAAAGGAACTTCTAACAATTCACCATCATTGTCTATTTCGTAATAATTTTCACCTTTATCATCTGTTTTTAAATGACACCTACTCGTCTTTATATGATAAAGTTCATTCACTCCACCTTGTGGATTGCGTTCGATTTTAATATAACCGTGTTTAGTGAGTAACGCGTTTAACATAGTAATGAATTTAAGCATATAACCATTGTAATAGGGATTAGGTTTTTTATTGAGCAACATTTCTAATCTATCTCTTTCACTTGCTACTCCGTTTTTCAATACCTTGATATCTAATTTAGCAATATCACGTGAAATTAAAGTAACTGCAGTCCATATATCACTATTCATCAAAGTTTCATAATCTTTCCATGAAATCTCATTTAACGGAATTGTGTTATAAGGGAAAATAGTTAAATCTTTTTCAGTCAAAGTGCTTTCTTCAGGTAGTGATCTAGTTTCGAAGAAAATACCCACAGTTCACACCTCCTTTTATTTAATTGGTTGCTGTGATTTCTCGAATTGATAAATTAAAGAAATCACAATAAGTGTTACTCCCGTTGCTAATAATCCAATAATATAATCAAATTTTAAATATATTGATATATTCAGTAATGTTAATCCTAATAAAAAAAGGATAGCTACAAGATTGTTAATCAAGAACTGTCCTAATGTTTTCAATGTATTCACTTATATTCCTCCTAAAATCCGAAGTCATCAGATAAAATATAGTCTTGCAAACTACTTTCGAATTCGTAATTCATAGCTAATGTATAAGCAGTAACTAATGCAACCAACGCATCTATTTTATTTCTGTTCATTTGTTTATCCAGCAAAATATTATTGTTGTTATCAGTTTTAACGATAGCGTTGTTAATCGCTAAGTTTAAATTAGGGTTATTTTGATGTTTAATTTTGTTCTCAAACACATCTAATCGAAACTGTTTTAATGCTGGTGACATATACTTGTAGTTTTGGGGTACTTCAACTAACAAATAATCTGTCTCATGTTCCATCTTAGTTACAAATGCCGAAGCACTCCAACTATCATAAGCGATAGCTTTCACATTTAAGTTATGTTCTTCAATAAATTCAATTAAATAATCTATCACTTGTTCATAATCTATAATTCCTGACTCTGCACGGGTAAGTGTAGCCATATTAGTGTCAATCAATCTCATATAATCAATTTTATCAGCTTGAGATTTCTCATATAATGAATGTTTAGTACCCACAAAAACATGTGAATCAACATAATACTTTCTGTCATCTGTTGGATATATAAAACTTAGTGCGGTTAAATCTTCGCTTCTTGATAAGTCGACACCTATATAAACATCTCTACCATCAATTTCTAATGGTTTCTCAACATGACCTTCAATCCAATCGTTATAAGGAATATAAGTATCTTTACTAGCTTGTCTCCACATATTAAAGTTTTTTACTAGTATTCCATGTAGACCTTGATTATCCATACCTTCTTGAACTTCAGCTTCCAAATTACGCTGTAATACTGCTCTTAAATCATCTAATTCAAATAGCGGATTAGATTTAATCCAAGTTTCTGGCTTATGCACCTCATCTTCGCTATCTTGTTCTGCTACATAAATGAAATAATTCTCATTCACAACTTCTCTTGATAACACTTTAGTTACATATTCATATTCTTCAAACATGGGACTATTTAAGTTATTACCTGCTGTAGAAATAATAATGAGTGAAGGATTATTAAGTAAAACCTGGCCACGTCTTAAAGTTTCGTACATTCTTCTATTTTTAGCTTCATGAAATTCATCAATAATAGCATAACTAAATTGATAACCTTCCAAGTTACTTGCTTCATTCGAAACTGCTTTAATTTTACTCTTGTCTTGTAGGTTTGAGATTTCTTTTTTACTTTCAGTAATTTTAGTGAGTTGTTTTACCTTTGGTGACTTCATTCTGACTGATTCCACCTGTGATATTGTCATATCATAAGCTATACTTGCTTGTTCTCTTGAGTTTGCGCTTAATCCTATCAGCCTTTCGTTTGCAGGCTCTTTCCCTATTAACAATTCATATAATGACAAACCACTAATTAATAATGTTTTCCCATTCTTACGACTCATTGAGATATAACCTTTAGTGAAACGTCTGTTACCTAAATGGTCTTTCCAACCCATTAAACTACCAGCAATAAATTTTTGGAAACCTGCTAACTTCATCGGTTTTCCAGATTTAGGATCTGGCAACATTTCTAAGAACTTAATAACTTTTTCTGATTCTTCCACATCAAACTTATATTTGAAATTATCTGTGTTTAAATCTTTTAAATGACGCTTACACGCTTGAATATTCTTTTGGCTCGCTAATACATTTCCTTTAACAACTTCTCTAGCATATTCAGTTACTTGATCTATATTATTTGCCATTTATCATTTCCTCAAATTCATCCGTTTCTTTTTTATCTTCTTTAGGTGTAAAGATTTTCAATCTTGCATCAATACTTAATCCAATCTTAGGTGCGATAGAATTAATTTGTGCTAACGCATCTCTTTTAATTGCATGATTCTGATTGAGTTTTGTACCTCTTTCAGTTTCAATAATCGCATCTCCTTCATTCATTCGAATAGTTGCATTGACATAATCTGAAAATGCTTGACAATAAGCTGATACTAACGCTAAATCGAGGCTAGCAATAGGCAATTCAGAAAGTAAAGGAACAATTCGCTTGTATTCTTCTTTTGCTTTATCATCAAGCCAATAAGGAGGATCTAAACCTATCTTTTGTAAGCTGTTGGCCTTTTCCTCAGATGCTTTACGTTTTTCTCGTTCTAATACTGTCAATTTCCCTTTTCGTTGGTCTAACGTTTTTCGACTTTTTCCCATTTACTTCACCTCATTTCTATAAAATTTATGCGTTTTCCCACATTTTCAAGATTTTATTGATACTTTCACTGAAAGAAAAGTGGACGAACGATATAAGAAAATACAAATCTTAGGCGGTGTTTTTCTCGTACCCCTTTTTGAACTTATATTCTCGAAAGTCCAAATTGCCATCTACCTTTAAAATCTGGCAGGGTGATTTTTCCTTGTCTGAGCAATTTCTCATCTCGTTCTTTTATCGTATTGTGTCGAATACAACTTGCGACAAGATTATCTAGATCCAATCGTTTCTCATAGTCATACTTAATAGGAATGAAATGATCAACAACTTCATATCTTTTAACAATTCCTTGATTTAAACAATACTGACATAGTTCGTTATCTCTTAAAGCTGCTGTACGTCTCACTTCTCGCCATGCTTTGCTGTTATAAAAGGTGGCAATAGGCTTTTCCCTAGCATACCTACTTTGCGCATAGCTATTCCTAGCTTCATTAACAAGATAGGAATGTTCCTCACAATATGATTGATTGAAGTTAATTAATTGATTACATCCAATCTTATTACATTTCTTTTTCGGAATAACTTTCACTTCTTTCAAGACAAAAAGAAAAGAACAAACAACAATGAAGTTGAATGTTCTTTCTGATTGTTAGATATTATTATCACAACTCAATTATAAGTTTTATTTATTCAAATATAAAATTAGTGTTGATGTTGCTTATCTTGTTGAAGTTGTTGAAGTTGTTGATTGTGTTTATCTTGTTGTTTTACATATACATTTACAATCTCATTAATTCGACTATCTAAGTTTGTTCTTCCAATGTTCATGATCTCTCGAACATCTTTAGGTTTCTTTCCTTTCTTGAATAAGTAAAGAATATTTAAATTCATATCATTGTTAATGTTATGTTCATACTTATCTATAAACGACACAACTTCTATATGTTCATCATGTATTCTCGATAGCACATAATTACGAGTAGCAATCGCTTGTACCTTATCTGTTGTCTTACCTTGTGGCTTTGGCATAGCTGCTTCAATACCATACTGCGCTGTACCATTACTATCTTGAATGTACCCTTCATCTATAAGTATGTTCTTACGCCAATGATAACTATATATCATATCCCTTATTTGTTCGTGTGTGTACAAGTGATTACCTCCATTACTTAAACTGTTTCTTCGTTCTTTGTATTTCAAACTCCACATCTTCTATGTCGCAATCTCTTACGTACTTAGTAAACAGATATACATTTGTATATCTCTGTGCATCTAACTCCTGACGTAAGACTGTGTTGTTACCTATCGCAATGAGTAGAAGTACGCCGAGTATAATGGTTAATGCTATCCACATGTCTATAACCTCCCTTATTCATTTGTTTCTATTCTCAAAGTGAATGTATCGTCAAGCACTAGAACTTTGTATCCGTCATCTATATAAGCTTGTAAATCCTGTTCTATAGTTCTTTTTTTGTCTTGGTCAATTTCACCTTTAATCGTTAATTGAATAATTTTATGTTGATGGTCGATATACATGGTATGATATGTTTCTGAATAACCTGTATGCTTTTCTTTATTCGTTATAATAATTGCAACGATTACGATTATAGCTGTTAAGATTGATGATGCTAAAATATCCATTACTTACCTCCAATATATTTATCTTTAAGTTTTAATAACTCATTATAATTAGCTTTAAGTTTTGCTTCTGATACTTCGGCGTCAGTTGAGAATTCATCTATGATTATTTTGGAACTGCGGTAGTATTCTTTTAATAAATAATCAACCAAACTTTCTTTACTGTTTATACATTTAATATCTTCATTTATCCTTGGATTTTTGATTTCTTTTTCTCTTGCTGCTTGTACTTCTTGTTCAGCTTTCTCCATTTCTATTTCTAAACTTTTGTAAAACTCGTCATGAGGTTTATAGTAAATTTTCCATTCGTCATTATTGTTCGAATACTTTTCTTCAAATAACTTTCTGTTTTCAGGTTCATCTAAAACTACAACCCATTTTTCTTTTTGTTTAGCAAATACTGTTGGTTCTTTTATTCTTTCGAACACTACTCACTCACCTCTGCTTTAATTCTGTTCAAGTCGTATTGATCCCACTCACTAGCAAAGTCCTTAGGTGCAGTATCAATATCATCTTCGCTTTCTAGCTTGATGATGATTGGTTTAATAAGTAGGTATAATAACTCTGCAAATATAAGATTAATTAATATGCGTTTAAACATCATACTTACCTCCTAATCTATGATAGTTATGCCCACAATGATTACATCTCATATATTCGATTGGGCTGTTATAAT
The DNA here is from genome assembly GCF_001808085.1 of Staphylococcus sp. HMSC14C01. Lineage (NCBI taxonomy): Bacteria > Bacillati > Bacillota > Bacilli > Caryophanales > Staphylococcaceae > Staphylococcus > Staphylococcus sp. HMSC14C01. The sequence continues at coordinate 72,336 of NZ_KV792048.1, read as the reverse complement.
CTTTGGCCATTAGATTTCCACCTAATATTTTGCAATTAGGACATTCACTTAATCCTGTGATTTTCTTATATTTCTCTTTCGCTTCTTCCTTATCCTCTGCCTTTACCAACGTCATACGTTCATTCTCTCTAGGTTGTTCTACATTTACATGCACATAACCTGTGCTATCTGTGAATTCTCTGATTAGGAATTGTTTCACTTCCCCAGCACCTCTTTACTCTTTCTTTTTAAATTTCAAAGTCACTACATCTCTAAAATGTTGGTTTCTTGTATGAGTTTCTGAAAGTTTATAATTAGTTATCATTTCAATTACTTCATAATCTACTAGGTTCAGATGAGATATATGAATATTAGTTTCATCTTTACCGTTAAATAATCTTTTTAATATTTTTATTGTCGGTTGTTCAAAGTCTTTCACTTTTTCAACACCTCTTTTACTTTTTCTAATATATCCTTACTCTTTAAGGTCTGCTTCTTTGACGAATGTGCCATTGATTGTCTTTCCTTTTCTTCCTTTAATCTCATCATATGCATACTGTAAACACTCCTGTAACGTCATATCATGTTGTTGTGCCAATATAATTAATGTAACGACTGTATCGCCTATACCGTCTTTTAATGCGTCCATTTGCCCACGAGATAATGCTGATGCAACTTCGCCTGCTTCTTCGTAGAATTTAAGTGCTTGTCTATCTGAATTACCATTGTGTAAATCTTTATCAATACTCCATTGTTGTACTTGTTCTACTAATTGATCTAATGTCATTTATTGTTCCTCCTCGAATTTTCTTTCAAGTCCTTCCATTTCTTGAACGATACCTTCCCAAGCATCTAGCTCTGTTTCTGCAATTTCATCTAATCCCGTAACACAATCAGCATTTTGATATTGTCTAATTCTTGTATTTAAACTACTTCTCAAACTAATCCACATCTTTTCATAATTACTCATCACTACCACGCTCCAAATCGTTAATAATTTTTATTATTTTTCCTACTTGCCCTTCAAATTCATAGCGGTCATTTTCTTCAAACCAATTAACCAACTCTTTTATCTCATCAAACGCCTCTGCCTTTAATCTTGCATTTTGCCATAGTTCAAAATAAGTATCTGACTGTAATCTCAATTCTTCTATATCTTCTAACAGTTCATCATAACTTGCCTGCGATAACTTAACTTCCGCCATTTCCTATCCCTCATTCCATTTAGAATTCTCTTTCAATAACCCTGCGTCCCTTAGATCATCATTCAAACTACGTGTCCCGTCCTCGTACCACACATTTGCAAGATATCTACCGAACACATCACTCTTGTACGTCTGCACGTAGATGTCTTTGTTTTCTACACACGTTTTAGTAAAGTCGGTAGCTTCTTTGTAGTTCTCCTGTCCTCTTTCTGGCGTATCGACACCTAGCAAACGTACACGACGTTTAGCGTAGGTATCAAAGCCATAATCGAGTAATATATCCAAAGTGTCCCCGTCCACAACATTGGTGCATGTTGCTTTGTAGGTGTATAGATTGTTGATGTCCAATTAGTTATCCTCCAATAATTCTGGGTTTTCGTAGATGTTGCCTATAACTTCTTTATTATTTCCAAAATGTAATTCAGAATAATCAAAACCACCATTGTACCTTTCTTCTAAATAAAAACCTGCATCAAGCCATTTAACTACATAAGTTTCAGCATACTCATTTTTTACAATATCGCCCTCATAAATCTCAGTACCATTCTTATCTTTCAATCTAGTTGACATCATTATTACTACATTATCTGTAACATCTGCAAGCATGCCTGATTCTACATCATAATTTAAATCTCCAGCTAATACGCTACCGTCTGAAGTTATAGATAAATCACAGTCATCAATCATTTCTTCTCTTACTTTATTCCACGCTCTAAATTTAGGTATCATCTCAAACACTCCCTGTTCCTTTTTATGTCACACTCACTAACTTTCATCGTCACTCTACTTCCTGCTACCTTAACCACAAAGCCTTTGACACCTAACTCACGTAACTCATGCTGTATTTGTGTAGGTGTCTTACCTTGTGTGTTGTAGCGATAGCGTTGGTTGATTGTGTTGGATAATATCATGCGTTTACCTTCTCGTACTCATCAGCCCACATGAACGCTCTATATCCGATTGAATAATATTCATTTCGAATATCATTACAGCTATCACAAATTGTTTGTCTGTTGTATAACGTCACTTGCTCGGCTTCTCTTGCACTCTTAAATTCATCTAACAATTCGCCATGTTCTCCGATAAAAACAATGCCCCTGCGTTTACTTTTATGACCGGTAAGACGACCTAATTCTTCTCTAGAAGTCTTTTCTAAATTACTCGCTCTGATATCATATTTCAGTCCATTTTTAGAATGGATAACGTCGTCTTTACCTAAGTTTCCGTAGAACGCTTCATAAACAAGCCTATTAGCTCGATAATGTTTCTTTTGATATTTGATAGACGGATAACCTTTTTGATTAAACACAAAATAATAACGCCAACCTGTATTAGTTTTTGCTCTAAATCTAGCATGATCACTTACATACAAACCTTCTAATTTAGTTTCTCTCCATACTTCGTTAGGTATTTCTATTTGCTGGATAAGTTGGCGTTTCTCTTTAACAGATAAAGGTTCTCTAATGAAATAACACTCTAACTTTTGGTTATATGTTCTATTTTGAATATATCCTGTAAGTGATGACGGTATAATACCTAATACTTTATGAGCATATTCAGTTGAAATGCGAGTAAGCCGATTGAATAATGGCTCCCACATATATACTGGTAATTTCTTTGCCATGCTTACCCCTCCAATACTTCGATAAATCTATTTGCATATTCTTTTAACTTTTGCTGATCCTGTAAGTCGTTCTCTTTTCTACCTGTTCTAAGTGCATAACGTAATTGAGTGAACTTCATTGCACCTATAAATTCTTCTTCGGTAAATTGTTGTTTACAAAATTCAATTAAGTCGATACCTTCATCGCTTGTATAATGATTAGGTTCTTTAACCATATCCACCTTACGAGTGAAAGGCTCTTTCACTCTAATAAAGTCATCATTATCAGTTATCGTAAATTTATAGCCACCTTGGTTTTCCACTTCCGCTTTCCATACCGTTTTAAATTTTATTTCTTCTGCGTACACACGATTGACAATTGCAGTTTGAAAAGCACTAAACTTTTTATTAGCACATTGGAACTGCACAATATCATTTCGGTTGAGTTCTGCTACTCTTACATTCTCCATTCGCTTATCCCCTTTGCACTCTGCCATATTTGTCAGTTTTAATTTTCATAAATAAATTGTTAGTTACTAGGTTTGTGAAATAGTCGCTGCATACTCTGTGTTTAGCAACGTTTTCTTTAGAACGTTTAATCTTTTGTTTCTCTATCGCTTCTTTGTTCTTTTTGTATCTTTCATCAAGTTTTTCTTGATCTATATACTCATCGTTTTTAAATCTATCTATATGAAGTCCTTCAAAACTAACCAATGCTTCATCTTTTAGACCAGCTTTATATCGTTTGTATAAAGTCCCTCTTGGTATTCCGTACTCTTTACTTATCTCACTAAGCGAAAGTTCTTCTCCAAACACTTCTGTAACAATTTCATGAGGTCTTGATGGTTTAGTGGTCGCTTCTTCCCATGCCCAACCGTCTGATATTCGTCTTATAAGTACATCGACGCTAATACCGTTCTTTTCAGCTTCTTTTATTGCCAGTGATGGTAAAGTTAGTGTTTTACCATCACGAGTTATTTCATAAAATTTTTGACTTCCTATTTTTATCTCACGCATACGATCACTTCCAACCTTCTGAAATGACACCAACGCTTTTTACATTGGTAATATCTAACTGTCTATCAAATTCATTAGGACGTTCTTCTGCTAACGCCATTACACGTTCTTCTTCGTCTAGTGTTTCATCTTCAGCATCAATATAAGCTGTACCTTCAATTACAAAATTAACTTTTAGTTTTGCCATTACTCATCACCTACCAATTCGCCATCTTTCCAAATGAGTGTCATTGTATCGTCTTCGTTTAACATATAGAATTTTTTACTCTCATCATTTTTTACTTCGGAAATTGATTGGTTTCCATACATATTAGATTTCATTATGTTTAAATCTTTCCAACCACCATCTTTGAATATAAAACTATCTTTTAATTCTAAAAGTCTATATATTTGAGTGTCTTCTGTAATTTCTTCTTCAACTTCAACTGTGAAAGTGCTTGAATACGGATCGTAACTTATAACTTCATTTGCCTTTATTTCTGGGTCGAATGAATAGTGTTCTTCGTTGTAATTAAACGTATAACCGTCTAACTCTACTTCTGTTTCTTCTTTTTTTAATAAATGTATTAAAAATTCTTTAGGCTCTAATGCTACTCTCTTCTTAATCTTTACCATTCTTCATCTTCTCCTTTTTACGCTTTCTGCGTACCTTCCACAATTTCGATTGCTTCTTCCACACTTCTTGCTACGCCATATAAAATGTTTTGCGTTTTTGCGAAGTCTTTAAATTTCTTTTGTTCAGGTCTTAATCGTCCACTTTCTGTTTTTACTTCGATTGCTATAAACTTGCCATCCGATTTACGATAACCGAATGTATCAGGAAACCCTTTAGGGAGTAATTTGATTATTCTGTTATCTTTCGTCTGTACTTTTCCAGCATTTGCTCTCCAAAGTCTATGACCACGTTGATTGATTGTTAAGATTATTTCGTTTTGTATTTTTTGTTCCGACACTTGATCACCTCGATGATGTAGACCAAAATGTATACCTAAAATAGGCTCTAACGCTTACTGCTGTAAGGTTTTAAGATAATCATGTATACCTAGCGATAAAAAGTTTCTCTATAGAAATATATATACATATATATTCTTTTATATTTTTGTATAGGACTTTTATATACATAGGTATACATGGTATACATAAAAGTATTAAAAAGCTTGATATATCAACACTTACAGACTATAAAACTATGAAAATAGGTATACATTTAGGTATACATTTTTTTAATTTAATCCGCGTAAACCAGGATATTTTTCTACAAGTTCAACACCTAAATAATTAACACCATTAGTCATTCTTTTACTTTTGAATTTCTCTTTTAGTTTCTTACCGAATTTATTCTTATCCATTTTGTACTCGTTGTTTTCATCTGCCCATTTCTTGTATTCTTGATAAAGTGCTTTTCCTGTTTCTCTAACATCCTCTGCTCTCTTGCACTTTTCTTGAATGAACTGCTCAACAACATCCATTTCAGTACGGTAAGTTTGACCAGCGTCTTTTAACTTCTCTGGCAACTCAAGTCCTTCTCTCATCCACATATATGCGCCTTCTGCCATCCAATTTAAGATTGCAGGTGCTTCTCTTAGTAATTTATACTTGAGATCTTTATCAACTTTTTCTTCAGGTATTTGTACATCAAATGGAATTAATACTAATCTTCTCCAAATACCATCGTCTGTTCCTCTGATGATCGGTTTATGGTTTGTTGAAACCCAAATTTTAAACTTAGGTGTATATTCAAATTCTTCGGCATATAAGAAACGTGCAGTGACTTTATCTCCACCAGTGATTTGTTTGATTAAACCTTCGTCAAATCTAAAACCTTCGTTAGGTTCAGAACTTGTGACAAATCTTGCTTTACTCAAACGAGCAATATCTGTATTAACATTGTCATTTTTCTTTACCATTAATGATTTTGCTTGCATGTTGTTCGAATAATCACCTAGTATTTCTGCAATCGTTTCAACAAAAATACTTTTACCATTTCGACCTTTACCAAATAGAATGAACATGACTTGTTCTCTTGTACTTCCAGTTAATGAGTAACCTAATGCTTTTTGAATGTATCGAATTACTGCTTTATCTCCTGCAAAGATGTCGTTTAAAAAGTCTAGCCATACAGCAGGTTGCATTTTCTCGCTATAGTCTGTATTAGCAATTTGAGAAAACATTCGATTAATATCGTGTTTATAAAGTTCTCTACTTGTTAAATCAATATAGCCATTTGCAACGTTTAAAAGCATATCGTCTTTATCGAACTCATCAGGTGTCACTGTTTTTCTGTGCATTAATTCGTTCATGATGTTTTTCTTGGACTGTGTACCTCTAGTTTTTTTGTAGTATTTTTGAAAGGCTTCTCTAGCTTCTTCTTCTGTTACATCTTCACTATGAAGTACTTTTTCATTTTTGATACTTTCAATCATTTCATCAATGAGCTTCCTAATAGCGCCTCTGTCATCAACTTTCCATTTTTGACCGTCATAGATATAGAATTTATTAGTAATATAACTGTGTTTATATAAATGACCGTATCTATCGATAAAACGATCAGCATTTCCTGTATCATCATAGCTGCGAATCGGATATTCTTTATCCTTCTTTTCAGCATCAAATATGTGACTAAGTGCATATCTTAATGGATTTTCTTCTTTTTCTTGTTTAGGGGTATAAATGTTATTAACTTCATTGATTGCTTTAAATAATGTTTGCTCGCCATAAGTTGAATTTTTACGCTTTTCATCCCATTTATCTCGATATAGATTCGACTGTCTGAAAATACTATCCATTTGTGAATAATCTTTTGCACACCAGAAAGCTAAAATATTAGCGAGCGCCATATCTGCTTCAGAATGAGAAGTATAATAAGGTTCATAATTCCCTTTCATTAAGTCATCGAATAGCTTTGCTTGTTTTGAATTGTAAATTTCATTAATTACATCAATTTCTGAAAGGTTATGAATATTTTCTTGGTAGTTATTTGTAGTTGGATATTTAATAGTGTTATCTGGTAGGTATTTGTTATAAATAGTTTTAAATACTTGTTCTGACACTTCGGTAACGTCTTTGTATTTACCGATATTTTTTCCAGTCATTGTAAAGAAACGACCACTATCGTACATTTCAATATTGCCTTTACGTCTACGACTTCCTGGAATTTTTCCTTTTACAATAATGTGTAAGCCATTACCACTAGGACTGACTTCTGTATAACTTTTAAATGCTTCGTTAAATTCACTGACAATATTGTCTAACTTATCACCTTGTTTAAATCTATGAAGATCATCATCAATATCATCAATGTCAATGCCGAGATAGGGAGGTTCAAAGAAGAACCCTATCCCATCGACACCTTCGGCATTAACTGCTGTTTCATAACTGGACCATGTACTTTTATCGTTTGATTTAGCGAATTCACCTGTCGCTGCATTAAAAGGTATTTTAGTACGCTTACCGTTTCTATTCTCAAACTTCCATACACACCAGTTATTGAGTTGTTTTAATTCATCTGGAATATTAGAAAGGTAAGTCGTCATCATTGATTTCTGCACCACCTGAGAACTCATTGTTGCTTGGTTTATCATCATCTGACTTCCACTCATGATTCACTTGTGGAAATTTAGTGTTTTTAAAGTTCCATGGTGCTACTCGATTGGTGATTTGTTTTTCACCTTTATATTCGTTTTCTTCTTGCTTAACATAAACTCTTACTGGTTTGCCTCTAAACATATCTAGTAACTGTTCAAAACTTTCAATAGGTGTACCTTCTGGAACACCAATACCATTTAAGTAGTGCATGAAGTTATCCATTTTATATTTATATTGACCATCGATTGTGCGTTTCCATTCATCAACAAAAATTACTCTATTTGCATATTTAGCTTGTAATTCTGATGTTTTCTTTAAATCGTTTCTTACAACAAGTTGTAATTGTGTTTCTTCTTTTCCATTTTTAGTTGCACGTTCTGTTGCGCTTTTAATAACCACTTCGTATTCGCCTTCAGGTAGTGGACTGAAATCATTGCTTTCTAAATTTGAGTAATCTGTAGTAAATAATGCCATAGTATAAAAACTCCTTTTTAATTGTTATATTTTTGTTTAATTGGTTTTAAGTCTGCATATAAGACTGGGAATGGTGCTTGTTTGTAATATGGATGATTAAATTTAATCCATGATTCTTTATAGTTATTCGCTTTTGTATAGAGGTAGTAGTCCTCTAACGTTTCTAAATCTTTTTTGTCTTTTAAATCTTTGCTGTATCGTTTGATTGTGTAATCAACTTTGAAAGGCTTGATGTCTGTAAGTTCTGCATGTTTTTGTTCTAAATCTTTCTTTTCTTCTGTTTCATTTTTATGACCGCAATTAGGACATTCATCTAATTCAGAAGCATAGACAGTAAAACATTCAGGACACTCGGTTAACTTCGGTGCGTCGTTTTCTTTTTTGCTACGCTTCTTTTTGTAGCCTTTAAAATGCTTATTCCAATCATGTGGCGTGTCAGGTAAGCCATGTCTTGCATAATTTCCAACATGATCAATAATTAAAGCTTTTTTATTAGGTTGATATCGCATTGATCGCATTGCTTGCTGCATGAATAGAACAAGTGAATCTGTTGGTCTTGCTAAAATGACGCATGTACAATCTGGAACATCGAAGCCTTCTGAAATCAAATCAACATTACATAAAACTTTGATAATGCCACTTTTAAAATTCATCATGATTTCATTTCTTTTAACTGCACTTGTTTTAGCATCAGCGTGTTCTGCGTAAATACCAGCATTTCTAAATTGTTCTGCGATATTTTCACTTGCTTCAACACTATGTGCGTAAAGAATAGTTTTTTGACCGTTTGCATACTTTTTATAGTTTTCTACAATATCGCCGTATATCGCTTTAGGTATCGCTTTATCCATTGATTGTTTTGTAAAGTCGCCTGTACTTGATTTTTTTAATTTACTTTCATCTGCAAGCACAACACTTTTGTAATCGTAGTCCGCCAGTTTGTGGTTATTAATGAGCCATTCAACAGTTGGACCTTTTACCATTTCATCGTAAATATCTGTAAAACCTTTACCATTAGCACGCCAGGGGGTTGCAGTAAATCCAACTCTTAAAGCGTTAGGAAAATAATCGTAAATATCTTTGTAAGTTTTTGCTCTACTATGATGTGTTTCATCAGTAACGATAATCTTAGGTGGTGTAAGTTCAGACAAAATATTTTTTGCACGTTTTTCTGAAAGAATATCGACATGAGTTAAATCGACACCGTGTTTTTTTAAAGTGTTCTCGATTTGATAACTTAATTCTTTACGATGAACAATAAACAAAATGTGACTACCTTTGTTCACAGCGTTTTTTACAACTTCTGCAATCATGACCGATTTACCACTTCCTGGAGGACTTTGAATTAGTACACCAGATTTTTTTAGCAATATATGCCTTGCTTGATCAACGAGATTTTCTTGGTAGTCGTAGAGTTTAAACTCCGTCATCCACATCACCGACTTTAAACAATTCTTCTTGCAAACAATGTTCTCTATTATCTAATTGATTTTTAGCAAATACATTGTTACTTGGACTTAATATAAAACCACGTTTGCCTGATTTTTCATTGAAAACTAATCGAGCAACCACTTGGCAAAGCCCTGCGACATTATCTCGAATAGTTTTGCGAATATCTGGTACTGCCTGAGTAATTTGTTGTCCTGCTGGTGTATAAGATTCGAAGTTTGTTTCCCAAGCAATAAAAACAAGTCGTTTTCCTAGCGATTGTAAGAAACGCAAGCTATCTATTGTGAAGAAATCTACGCGTTGATAATGGCTCATTTCAGGTACTCGCTCGTTCTTACCATTACGCCCTAGATTAGCGAGCATTGAACGGAATAACTCTGATATGTTGTCGATGACAATCGTGTCGTACTGATCAACTGTTTCTTTATTTTTACTAAGCCATTTCATCAATTCGCCCCACTCTTCCCACGCTTCGTGAGTATTGAATTCTAAAATGTCGATGTTCTCATTGCCTTTTAAAGGTCGTTCTGATTTATCTACGTTGATATAAAGTGTTTTGCCAGGTAAGAAATTTAATGTGTGCGTTTTACCTGTGCCAGGTTTTGCATATATGAGATACGTTGATTTATCTGTTGTAATCTCTTTAGCGTTTGAAATATTAAATTCCATCTACTTCACCACCAAACTTGTTGAACTCACTAACTCTGCACCTTCAACATCTGCACCTGCTAAAATATCTTCTTTCATTGCTTTTTTATCGTATTTATCTGGTTGTGGTATACGGTACGCTTTATCGATAAGTGCTTCATTTGTGATATTCAGACTAGGTTGATTATTGCGTTTGTAAATGTAGTTAGTTGATGTTCTGTAGTTATCTCTTTGCTGCACCTCTAAAGCGTCTTGTAAGTGCTGTTTTAATCTATCGATGAAATTATTCTTTTGTTTCTTCAATGCTTGTAGACGTTTAATCTCTTTATCTATTGCGTCAGTGTCAGCTTCTATACTTCTAATTAAGCCAACTGTATTATCCACTTTGGTATTCATATCTGCTTCAATACTGTCTAATGTATCTTGTAAATCTTCGATAGAATAACCTTCGTCTAACATATTAAGTAATTGTTGATATTTTGTTGATAAGTCATAAAGGTTAGTCATTAGTCAGATCCTCCATTTCTTTTTCATCTAACATCTTCTGTAATTGATTAGCTCTTGCATCGGCGTTTTTGTATAATCGGATATAAAACTTAACGTCTTTTCGTAAATCTTCTATATGTTCTTCTAGCGCTTCGTTTCTGCGTTTTAAGTGTTTATAGTCATTGCTTAACATTGATAAATCAATACTATCTTTAAGCAATATTTCGTATTCATCTTTTGTGAGAACAATATTGTCTTGCATAACTAACCTCCATTGTTATATGATTAACTTGAATATTATTTGTTGATACTTCGACTGTTTGCTATTTGCCGATAGCATTCAGTCTTTTATTTTGTAGTAGTATTCGTTGAAGAATACGTGTGTTACTACTCCAGCAATCACTCCTACACCTAATGCTTGTGCAATGAACACTCCACATAGTGTTAGAAAAGTGAATAATGCTAATGCCATTGTTCCAGCGATATAAATGCTTTTATCTTCTTTACTTACTTTTGGCTTTCTCACGTTCTTCCTCCTCAATTACTTTTTGTAATGCACCAGCTTTGTACATGAAGTTTAAAAAGTAGTTATACATTTCTTCTGACATCTCAATCACTCCTTTCGTGTATAATCACCTCTAAGGAGGTGTGAATATGAGTAAAATCAAACCGTATGAATTACAAGAGTTTTTTAACCAACGTAATGAACGCGCTAAAGAATTGATAAAAATATTTAGAGATGAAAATCCAGACAATAACCCTTTAGTAATTAGTGGTTATAAAACTCGCGCTGTTAGAGAAGCTAATGATGAAATGCTTATCCAACTTTTAGAAAAACTAGATTTATTAGAAAATAAATAATTCAGCATTCTTCGCGTTTTCATCGTTCACTATTTTAGCTAGTTGCTTTCCGTTTAATTCGATATTTGGTTTCCTAGCACTTCTAATCTCCTCCGCCAAGATGACGATTAGGAGTGCTATTTTTAGTTTCTTTAGCATGGTTATGCCTCCTTTACTTATGTTTTTAAAACATTATTTATTTTCTACTTATTTTTATCCTCTAAATTTGCTTGCTCTTAAATCGCTAGAAACACCTGAAAATTCTATTTGAATAGGTTTTAAATATTTTTCTATTTTTGAAATTTTCCATAATATAGTTGTTGTTACAAAAACTAATGCTACTTTGTATAAAAAGTTCATTGTTATTCCTCCTGTTCTATTACTGGTAAAATGTCATGTTCTTTCAATAATTCGTAGATGAATAAGCGACCTTTTTGCGTCCATTTTGTAGTTACTTTTGAATGTTCTTCATCTAATGCATATGTGCTTGTGTGCGTGTATCCTTTATCTTGATACTTCGCATATAACAACCAAATGTCGCCCTGCTTGTATTGAACACCTAAGCTATGCAGTAACTTGTTTAAACTTCTCGCACTCATTCCATAGTCTTTAGCAATCTTACTTACTGATAGTAATGATTTATTCTGTAAAACTAAGTCGTAATAAGTTGCTTTAGGCTTAAGTTCATTCACTTGTTGCTCTGCGACTAATCGACCTTCACGTTCTTTCTTAAATTCTGTTAATACGTGGATAATGTAGTCAGGGTTTTGAATTGTTTGTTCAATTACATTGTCCGTTGCGTAAATGCCATGTTTACGAATGGAAGGTAGAACATCTTCAAACACCCATTCTTCAAATTCATCTGCTTGAGGTAATTTAGAACGAGTGATTAATCTATATAAGTTACCTTCATCAATGAATTTCTTACTTTGTACTCCGCCGTTAGAAAGGACGTCGTGATTTACGACCCCCTTTGATTTTGTGTGACGACTAATAGCATCACGAGGGTTTGCATATCCTAAAATTTCTGCTACTTGAATTGCAGGAAACCATTCCTTACCTTCAATACTTAAAATTTCTAAATTTCCAAATTGTTTATTTTGGAAAACTTGTAATTCATTCATTTTAGTTCCTCCTTAAAATTAATTTTGGTGCTTTTGTCACCTAATTGGTGACAACGTGGTAAAAAAATTTCTTCCATACTCTTACCTAATAAATTTGAAATAATAAACATTTCATCTGAAGTGAATGGTGTTTTACTTTTCTCTTTATTGATGTAAGAGTTACGACTAATATTTAAAATTTTAGCCATTTCTTCTTGAGTAAAGTCACCTTTACGCAAGGCATATAATTTATATTGCATAAGTAATCACCTCACTTACAAAATCAATATTAGCACCAATACGGTGACATGTAAATAGAAAAGTGCTAAAAAAAATATATTTTTGCAAAATAAAGCTACCAAATTGGTGACATATAATGTATAATAAATTTAACAAAACAACGGAGGAAATTTAAAATGAACCAAGAAGAACTAGCACTTTACATTGGAAATCAAATTAAAAGCCTTAGAGAAAGAAAAGGTTTAACTCAACAGGGATTAGCCGATAAATTAGATGTTAGTAGACAAGCAATTAGTAGATACGAAAAAGGTCTAAGAAAAGCTAATCAAGATGTTTTATTCGACCTTTCACATATCTTAAATTGCAGCATTGATGATTTCTTTCCTAAAAATGAACAACAAGAAAAACCTAATCATTTAGCAGCACATCTTGATGGTGATTTAACAGATGAAGAATGGCAAGAAATTCTTGATTACGCTGAATACATAAGAAGTAAAAGAAAATAAAGGGTGTTTTATGTGGGGAAATATGAGGATATGTTAATTGAACATGACTATATTGAAGTCATTGAATGTGATAACTTACCTAAAAGGTTATCTGGTTTATGGCTCGGGGATATGATTTTAATTAATCGTAATCTGCCTATCACTTCCAAACTTGAAACACTTGCGGAGGAACTTGCTCATAACGAACTTACATATGGAAACATAGTTGATCAAAGTAATTTTAATCATAGAAAATTTGAAGGTTATGCACGTAGATTAGCCTATGAAAAGTTAGTTCCTCTAAAAGATATTGTAAAAGCATTTTTGCAAGGTATTCATAATTTATATGAACTTGCTAATTTTTTTGAAGTTACAGAAAGTTTTGTCCTACAAAGTATTGAACATTATAAACAAAAATATGGTTATTCCACTCGTTGTGGTAAATACGTTATTCAGTTTGAGCCATTACGAGTGTTTGAATATAAAGATATATGAATATTACATATTAAAGGTGGTGGTGCTATAAATAAGTGGACGATGCACCTTAGAATACAAATGAATATAAAAGTCTAATCTACATATAGGAGATAAGTCATGGAAGAAAAATTTAATAACGAACAAGAAGAAAGACAATTTAGACAGTTTCAGGAATATCAAAAACAACAAGAAGAAGAGAAAAAGAAAAAACGTATAAAAGGCTGGCTATGGGGTTGTGGTGGTTGTTTAGTTTTATTAATTCTATTAATTATTGGTCTTACATCATGTACCGGAGCCTTTGTTAATGAAGTCGATAAACAAATGAATGATGGTAATTCAGAAGTTAAAGAAGATAAAAATGCTTCTAAAGAACAAACTGCAGCATTAAACTCAGCTAAAAACTACGCAGATGGAATGCATATGTCTAAACAAGGAATTTATGATCAATTAACTTCTAGTGCTGGAGACCAATTCTCAGAAGAAGATGCACAATATGCGGTTGACCACTTGAAAGCTGATTATAAGGAAAATGCCTTAGAAAGCGCAAAATCTTATCAAGAAGATATGAATATGTCTAAAGATGGAATTTATGATCAATTAATCTCAAGTTCTGGTGATAAATTTACGGAAGAAGAAGCGCAATATGCAGTGGATCATTTAGACGATTAATTTATGGGTAGCTTGCCTACCCTTATTATTTTTTACTTTTTTTAAGGAGAAGTGATAAAAATGGCTTCATTTACAGTAACAAAACGGAAAAATAAGAACTCAACATCGTGGCAATATGATGTAAAGCACCCTTCTTTTAAGTCGGGTAAGAAACGTAAATCAGGATTTAAGACAAAAGCTGAAGCAACGAATGCAGCGCAACAATTGATTAGAGATTTAGAGGATGGTAAACAAGTAGATAGCAACAGATTGTTTAAAGATTATTATAAAGAATGGCTTAAGTTGAATGGAAAATATGAATTATCATCAAAACAGCAATATTGGTATGAACACTCGCTTGATTTATTTTTAAAACATTTCGGTGAAGATATTAAGATTAAAGATATTACTCGAAGTGAATATCAAAAATTTATATCTAATTATGCAAACGGTAGAACATCAGAAACAGTTAGAAAAGTTAATCTTTATTTATCTAGTTGTATTAAAGATGCAGTGTATGATGGTTATATCAAAAAAGATCCAACATATAACGTTAAAGCAAAAGGAACAAAACAAGCTAAAAAAGAAGATGTAAAATTTTTAACGATTAGACAGTATGAAGAATTAAGAGAGCATTTTAGGTTAAGAACAGATAAAAGTACGATTATGTTATATATACTTTTGATTACAGGAGCGAGATTTTCGGAAGTGAATAGAATGACCTATGATGACTTACTGATAACTAAAGGACTAATTCACTTGCCAGGAACTAAAACAGAAAATGCTGATAGATTTGTCGAAGTTTCTAAAAATGATTTAAAGCATATATATAAAGCGTTAGAGACACATCCACACAGAATTGATAATAAGTTATTTGGCTTATCTCATGCAGCGATTTCTAAAGTGTTTAACAAAGCTAAAAAGAAATATAACATCAATGAAGATGTCACACCTTATTCATTAAGACATACACATGCAAGTTACTTAATTAGTAAAGGTATTCCAATTGAGTACATTAGTAAAAGATTAGGTCACGCAAGTATAGCTATCACATTAGATGTTTATACACATCTTCTTGATGAACATAAAAAAGAGCAAGGCCAAAAGGTCAGAGAAATATTTTCTTGACACTTATTTGACACTTGCTCGCTGTAAACGTTGATATATCAACGGGTTATAGCGTCCTGGGAGGGATTCGAACCCCCGACCGATGGCTTAGAAGGCCATTGCTCTATCCAGCTGAGCTACCAGGACATTATTTTTTAACACAAGTATTATTATATCTAAAGAAATCTTATTTAGCAATAGCTTTAATATAAAAAAAGTTTATATTTTCCACTAATTACGTATAATTGCAACTAATCACATACTTTCTTCGTTGCTATTTAGTTAAACTAAATAGCTAAATGTTTGGTATCAAATTTGAAATTAGCTAGGACTAGACTATCTTGCATTGTAGTCCTAGCCCTTTTAATAGTTAATTAATTTCAAATTCTATTGATTGTATGACTTGATGATCTCTATTTCTAAAATTCAGCGTAGCTTTTTTACTTTCATCCTCTATAAGTAGTTCTGCGTATGTTTCTTCTATATTACTACGCGACTGTGAAATACTACCAGGATTTATAATATGGACGTCGCCTAATTTTTCATATTTAGCTATATGTGTATGCCCATAAAACGCAAATTGACAACCAAGAGATTGTGCTTTTTCAGCCAAACGCATACGTGTTTGATTTACACCATAAAGATGACCGTGGGTGTATAATGCTTTAACACTGTTCTTTTCAATGATGTCTTCATTTGGAAATTCAGGATAAAAGTCACAATTACCTTTTACACGTTGATACAAGCTTAATTCAGTATCATTATATTTAAATTCAGAATCTCCTAAATGTAAGCATATATCTGCGTCTTTATGATAGTCGTATAATTGATACAGAATTCCAGATTCAGTGTGATTATCACTTACAATTAACCATTTAGACATTATTTTTCACGCTCCAAAAATTCATTTAAAGCTTTAATTGCATTTCCACGATGACTCACATCGCTTTTTTCTTCTGTAGTTAATTCAGCCATTGTTTTGTTCTTCTCTGGAAGATAAAAAATAGGATCATATCCGAATCCATGATCACCTTTACGTTCTGTTGTAATTTCTCCTGATACAGTTCCTTTGAACATATGTGTTGGTTCATTTGGCGTACTCATGCTAATGACACATACAAATTGTGCCTTTCTATTTGTCTCACCTTCTAACTTTTTAAGTACTTTATCAATATTTGACTCATCATTTTTCTCAAGACCAGCATAACGTGCAGAATATACACCAGGCTCACCATTTAGAGCATATACTTCTAGACCACTATCATCGGCAATCACTCTTTTATTGAGTGCTTTAGCTGCCGCTTCAGATTTTAATCGTGCATTTTCTTCAAAGGTAGTGCCTGTTTCTTCAACATCAAAGTCCTTTATAATTTCTGAAATGCCAATAACATTATCATTTGGAAAAATAGCTTTAAAATCATTTATTTTACCTTTGTTGTTAGAAGCTATAACAATGTCTGCCACTTAAATCTTCCTTTCACTTCTGTTTTAAATTTAATCTACTTTTATACGTTCAACTTCTACATCTAATTTCAGCCATTGAGAAATGATATGTTTAATATGAACCGTATCACCTGTTGCAAAAAATCGATGTTTTGGATGTTGCGTATAGCTTGCATGTTCATTACTAAACGTAAGTAATGCACTTACTTCACGTGCAGTTTCAAGCCCAGAAGAAATAACTTTTTTATTTCCACCAAAATAATCATTAATAGGTTTATATAATAATGGATAGTGCGTACAGCCTAAAATAACAGTATCGGCATCTGTGTTACGCCAATGTTTTAAAGTCTGATGTATTACAATACTAGTTATTGTAGGGTCATCATAACGCATTTGTTCAACGAGTGGTACGAAACCTGGACATGCTACCCCATATACTTCGACATTTGGGTTTATTCTTTTAATATGATGGCGGTAAGCTTCTGATTTAATCGTGCCCTCAGTACCTAAAATTAAAACTTTTTGATTTTTTGTAGTCATAATAGCGGTTCTAGCACCAGGTTCAATGACTCCAATAACTGGAATTGGTAATAACTGCTGTAAATGTTCTAACGCCACTGCAGTTGCAGTATTACAAGCAATGACTAACATTTTTATATCAAATTCCATCAGTTTATTAGCAAGTTGCGTCGTAAAAGTTTTTACTTCTTCTCCAGGTCTTGGACCGTATGGACACCTTGCGATATCGCCTAAATAATATATTGTCTCATTAGGAAGTTGTCGCATAATTTCTTTAGCTACAGTTAGTCCTCCAACTCCAGAGTCTATGACACCAATGGGTTTATTCATTTACATTCATCCTTATAATACATAATACGTTTATTTTACCATAGACAAACCTAATCATTCATTAATTGATATTTTTGCTCATTTTTATTTTACTCAATAAACATTTATATCCGTATTGAATTCCCCATTAATAAAAACCAGCAAAGTTTTTACTTTGCTGGCAAATATGTCATATTTAATTTACTTGATGATCAGAACCAAAGAATGATTTAAACATATGGAATGATGTTTCACGGTTCATTGCTGCAATTGACGTTGTTAACGGAATACCTTTTGGACATGCATTAACACAGTTTTGAGAATTACCACATTCTTGTAAACCACCTTCACCCATTAAAGCATTCAGCCGTTCATCTTTAGTCATTGAACCAGTTGGATGTAGATCAAATAAACGTACTTGTGAAATAGCTTGTGCACCAATAAATTTATTATTACGTGTTACATTAGGACACACTTCTAAACATACACCGCACGTCATACATTTTGATAATTCATATGCTGTTTGACGTTTCTTTTCTGGAATACGTGGACCTGGTCCTAAATCATACGTACCATCAATTGGAATCCAAGCCTTCATACGTTTTAAGTTATCAAACATTCTTGTACGATCGACTTGTAAATCACGAATGACTGGGAATGTACTCATAGGTTCCAAACGAATCGGCTGTTCTAATTGGTCAACAATTGCTGAACAGGCTTGACGTGCACGACCATTAATAACCATTGAACAAGCACCACATACTTCTTCTAAGCAGTTCATATCCCATACTACTGGCGTTGTTTTTTCTCCTTTACTATTCACAGGGTTGCGTCTTATTTCCATTAAACAAGCAATCACGTTTAAATTCTCTTTATAAGGAATTTCAAATGTTTCTTCATACGATTTTGCTTCTTGGTTATCTTGACGTTTAACAATTAATTTAACTGTTTTTTGCGTGTGTTTTTCTTCTTTATGTGTTGTTTCTTGATTATGTTGTTCATCTGTATGACGTAATTCTTCTGGAGTTTCTTTTACTGATTGATTGTTAGCCATCATTTTTTACCTCCTTTAGATTTACTTGTATAGTCACGTTTACGTGGTGGAATTAAACTGATATCGACAGGTTCATATGTGAATTTAGGTGCTTCATATTCACCTTGATATTCAGCTAAAGTTGTTTTTAACCATTCATCGTCATTACGATCTGGGAATTCTGGTTTATAATGTGCGCCACGAGATTCATTACGGTTATACGCACCAATTGTTATGACACGTGCTAGTTGCAACATGTTCCATAATTGACGTGTAAAGAATACAGCTTGGTTACTCCAAGTTTGTGTATCTTCCATATCAATATTTTGATAACGTTCCATTAACTCAACAATTTTTTTATCCGTTTCTAATAATTTGTCATTTTCACGTACTACTGTAACGTTCGCTGTCATAATTTCGCCTAATTCACGGTGAAGTTTATAAGCATTTTCAGTACCACGTATATTAAGTAATTCGTCGAAACGTTTTTGTTCTTCATCTACACGTTTTTGATAAATACTGTCATCTAACTCAGTATATGATGTTTCGATATTTTCAACGTATTTAATTGCATTTGGACCTGCTACTGTACCGCCGTAAATCGCTGATAATAACGAGTTAGCACCTAAACGGTTACCGCCATGTTGAGAGAAATCACATTCTCCTGCAGCAAATAACCCTTTAATAGTTGTCATTTGATCATAATCTACATATAATCCACCCATTGAATAATGTACTGCTGGGAATATTTTCATAGGTACTTTACGTGGATCATCACCAGTGAATTTTTCATAAATCTCAATAATACCACCTAATTTAACATCTAATTCATGTGGATCTTTATGAGATAAATCAAGATACACCATATTTTCACCATTAATACCTAATTTTTGATTGATACATACATCAAAGATTTCACGTGTTGCAATATCACGTGGTACTAAGTTACCATAATCAGGATACTTTTCTTCTAAGAAGTACCATGGTTTTCCATCTTTATAAGTCCAAATTCGACCACCTTCACCACGTGCTGATTCACTCATTAAACGTAATTTATCATCACCTGGAATTGCCGTAGGATGTATTTGAATAAATTCTCCATTTGCATATTTAGCGCCTTGTTGGTATACGATAGATGCAGCTGATCCAGTATTAATCATTGAATTCGTTGTTTTACCAAAAATAATACCCGGACCACCTGAAGCCATAATAACAGCATCAGAACCGAAAGATTTAATTTCAGAAGTAGTTAAATTTTGAGCAACAATACCCCTTGCTGCATTTTCATCATCTTTAACTAATCCTAAAAATTCCCATCCTTCATACTTAGTAACTAAACCATCAACTTCAAAAGAACGAACTTGTTCATCTAAAGCGTAAAGTAATTGTTGTCCTGTAGTTGCACCAGCATATGCTGTTCTATGATGAAGTGTACCTCCGAAACGTCTAAAGTCTAACAATCCTTCATTTGTTCTATTAAACATAACGCCCATACGATCTAATAAATGGATAATTTTTGGTGCAGCTTCAGTCATTGCTTTGACTGGTGGTTGGTTCGCTAAAAAATCTCCACCGTATACTGTATCGTCAAAATGAATCCATGGTGAATCTCCTTCACCTTTAGTATTTACCGCACCATTAATACCACCTTGGGCACATACAGAGTGCGAACGTTTAACAGGTACAATTGAGAATAAGTCCACATGTGCACCTTGTTCTGCAGCTTTAATTGTTGACATCAGCCCCGCAAGGCCACCTCCGACAACAATAATTTTTTTCTCTGCCATAGAATTGTCACTCCCCTAAAATATATCTGAAACTAACCTATTGATTCCTTTTATAACTATGCTTTTTTTACTTTCATTTTTTATGCAAAAGCTAAAATTGCAGTCACACCTATGTATGACAGAATTAAGAAAATAATTAATGAAACCCATGTGAAAATACGTTGTGATTTTTTAGATTGTAAAAATCCCCAAGTCACTAAGAATGACCAAATACCATTAGAAAAATGGAAAATGACAGCAATAACACAAATAATGTATACGATAACCCAAATTGGATTTTGTAACGTTTGATGCATCATGTCATAACTGATTTCTTTACCAAAGAAAAGTTTTTGTAAACGTGTTTGCCATAGGTGTACAAAGATGAATACGAAAGCAATAATCCCTGTTAACCTTTGTAGCGCAAACATCCAGTTTCTAAATAATGAATAATGGCCGATATTTTCTTTAGCAGTAAAAGCAATATGAATACCATATAGTCCATGATATAAAATTGGAATGTAAATCAAAATAAGTTCAGTTACTAATAAAAATGGTAAAGATTCCATAAAGCCTGCAGCCTTATTAAAAGCCTCAGCTCCTTGAGTCGCTTGGTGGTTAATCATTAAATGAACAATTAAAAACGCACCAATCGGAATAATCCCTAGTAGTGAATGAAGACGTCTAAGATAAAATTCATTTTTAGACTTAGCCAAAAGGAGTCCCCCCTGTTATAAAACATAATAAATTTAAATAGCTTCTTTTTAAGATAGTACTATAAACGCATTTACTATTTTATTTAGTACTCGTATGCATAAAAATATAATAGTTATAATGATTGTAAATTTTCTGAAAATTAAACAAATCAAACATCTACTTTTTATTAGTTTGAGTATTATTATTTTTCATAACTACAAGTATGTCTTAAAAAAGTAAATATAATTAAAAACAAGACGAATAAATGAGATATACAAGTATTACATGATAATTGTGTAACTACTATAAAATGATAATATTTCTTATTTAGAAAACGCTTCCATACTTTCTTAAAAAAATAAGCCTTTTGTTAACTATATTGTAACATTCTTTCTAAATGTATGGGGTATGAAATTCAAAGTCATACCCCTTTTTTTGAAATTAATCTTCTTTTAAAGCATATTGTAGATTTTCAGCTACCTTTTTAGGTAATCCTGCAGCTTTTAAATCTTCTATACTAGCTTCTTTCATTTTTTTAATAGAACCAAATGTTCTTAATAATTTTGTTTTTCGTTTACTTCCTATACCCTCTACTGTATCAAGAACAGATTGTAATCCAGTTTTTTGTCTAGTTTGACGATGGAATGTTATCGCAAAACGATGTACTTCATCTTGGATTCTATGAAGCAAATAAAAGGCTTGACTATTTTTCTTTAGAGGTACAACCTCAGCATTTGTACCGTATAATAATTCAGATGTTTGGTGTTTATCATTTTTTCTTAATCCAGCAACAGGAATATCTAAACCCAGTTCATTTTCTAGTACATCTATGACGCCAGACATATGTCCTTTACCACCATCAACGATAATAAGATCTGGTAATGGAAGACCTTCATTAAGTACACGCGTATAACGACGACGTACAACTTCTCTCATCGACTTATAATCATCAGGACCTTTCACAGTCTTAATTTTGTATTTACGATATCCTTTTTTATCCGGTTTACCATCCACAAATGTTACCATTGCCGAAACAGGATCAACACCTTGGATATTTGAGTTATCAAATGCTTCAATTCTTATCGGTGTTTGAATGCCCATTCTTTCACCAAGTTCTTCGATAGCTTTTATCGTTCTAGATTCGTCTTTAGCGATTAATTGAAATTTATTTTCTAGTGCAACTTCAGCATTATGATTAGCTAAATCAACCATTTCTTTCTTTGTTCCACGCGCAGGTAGAACAATTTTTGTATCAACCACAGAGTGAATGATATCTTTATCTAAATTTTTCGGTACATG
This sequence comes from Staphylococcus sp. HMSC14C01, assembly GCF_001808085.1. Taxonomy (NCBI): domain Bacteria; kingdom Bacillati; phylum Bacillota; class Bacilli; order Caryophanales; family Staphylococcaceae; genus Staphylococcus; species Staphylococcus sp. HMSC14C01. The sequence goes on along the minus strand of NZ_KV792048.1, from coordinate 49,925 downwards.
TACTTCTTTAGGTAAAATATGTTGATTTAAGCTGTAGAATTGTCCAATGAATGTATAAAATTCTTCTTCTTCTGTTTGTTGTAGAGGAATCATTGTTGCATCACGTTGAATCATATTTCCTTGTCTAATAAAGAATACTTGAATACACATCCAACCTTTAGAAACACTATATCCAAAAACATCTCTAATTGTATTATCTGAAGACATAATTTTTTGTTTTTTAGTTAAATTATGAATATGTTGAATTAAATCTCTATATTCTTTAGCACGTTCAAAATCTAACTTCTCACTAGCATCTAGCATGCGTGTTTCAAGATTATGAAGAATTGTTTTATCTTCTCCATTTAAAAAGTCAGTAATTTCACGTGTCATTTGTGCATATTTTTGTTGATCTACATCATACACACATGGTCCCATGCACTGACCGATATGATAATATAGACACAATTTATCAGGCATTTTATCACATTTTCTAAAAGGATAAATACGATCTAATAATTTTTTAGTTTCCTGTGCTGAATATGCATTAGGATAAGGTCCAAAATATTTTCCTGTACCTTTTTTTACTGTACGTGTCACAAGTAAACGAGGATGTTTTTCTTTAGTAATCTTTATAAAAGGATAACTTTTATCATCTTTTAATAAAATATTGTAGCGAGGTTGATATTGTTTGATCAAATTCAACTCAAGTAATAATGATTCTGTCTCACTTGAAGTTACAATAAATTCGAAGTTACGAATTTCACTTACAAGACGTGTAGTTTTTGCATCATGTGCACCAGTAAAATAAGAACGTAGTCGATTTCGTAATCGTTTTGCTTTACCTACATAAATAATTTGGTCATTTCGATCTTTCATTAAATAACAGCCTGGTTCAAATGGGACGACACTTAATTTATCTCTAATTTTTTCTTCGTAGTCGGTCATCCGTCTCCTCCTTTCTATTAACTTGACGTTCACATAAAAAAGACGGAGCGATTACATAACATGTAATGCCCCATTCTTTTATAATTGTACTAAATATTATAGATGTTTATCTAAAACTTCTGCTAAGTTTTCTTTAGGTTGGAAACCTACTACTTTATCTACTGCTTCTCCATCTTTAAATACGATTAAAGTTGGGATGCTCATTACTTCATATTTAGCAGCAGTAGATGGATTTTCATCTACATCTAATTTTAAGATGTCTGCTTTACCATCATAGTCTCCAGCTAATTCTTCTAACACAGGGGCGATCATTTTACAAGGTCCACACCAAGTTGCCCAAAAATCTACTAATTTAACACCTGATTGAATGTTTTCATCAAAATTTGAATCTGTAACTTTTACGATTGCCATAATTGCCAATCCTCCTTAAATATTAAATGATGAGCAAATTATAACAGACTTTCCATATATCTGCATTGCTCTTGCTCATCTTTATCACTATTTATTAATCTTGTCATAAACTTGTGTTAAGATTAAACGCTTGCTTTATTGTACGTCAAATTTTAAAAAAATCAACATTCTAGTTTTATATTATTTAAGTTCTGCTACTGTAACACCAAATCCGCCTTCACTTGGCAGTCCACCACGAAAAGATTGAACACTTTTATGTTTTTTTAAATGATTTTGAACTGCTTTTTGAAGTGCACCTGTACCTTTACCATGAATAATATAAACCTGTTCATAGTTACTTAATACAGCTTGGTCAATATATTGATCTAAAGCTCCAACCGCTTCTTCATAACGATAGCCTCTTAAGTCTAATTCTGTTTTAATAGTTTGACGATTTTGGCGTGTCACCATTTTCGTTGGTTTTTCTTTTTTCTTTTTCGTTTTTTCTAAATCTTCAATAGGTAACTTCATTTTGATAATACCCATTTGAACTACAGCTTCATTTTCTCCGCTTAATTCTAATACTTCGCCTTTTTGGCCATAAGATAATACTTTAACTTCATCGCCAGCATGAATATCATCCCATTTTTGTTTTTTTACATTTTGTTTTAAGGATTTAGCTTCATATTGATCTTCTAAATGTTTTTTCTTATCTATTAATTCATGTTCTTTTACGTCGGCCCCTTTTTTATCTCGCATTTCTCTTAAATCTTTTAGAATGTCATCTGCTTCTTTTGTAGCTGATTTAATGCGCTGATTTGCTTTATCTTTAGCTTCATCCATTAATTTTTGTTCATAATTTTTATATTGTTGATACTGACGTTCCAAATCATCATGCGTCGTTCGTGCTTCTCTCAATAATTTTTCAAGCTCAATACGTTGTTCATCCACACGTTTAGAGTTTTTCTCTAATGATTCTATCATTGAATTAATTTCTTGTTCGTCTGTACCAATCATTGTTTTAGCCTTATTAATGATGTTTAATCCTAAACCTAATTTTTTAGAAATATCAAAGGCATTGGAACGTCCAGGAACACCCATTAATAATTTGTAAGTTGGACTTAATGTATTCACATCAAACTCAACACTTGCATTCATAACGCCTTCACGATTATAACTATAAGCTTTAAGCTCTGGATAATGTGTCGTTGCCATAACTAGTGAACCAATCTCCCTCACATGATCGAGAATACTCATAGCTAAAGCTGCACCTTCACTCGGATCGGTTCCAGCACCTAATTCATCAAATAAAACAAGACTATTTTTATCCGTTTCTTTCAAAATTTCTACAATATTTTTCATATGTGATGAAAACGTAGATAGCGATTGTTCAATCGATTGTTCATCACCTATATCACAATATACGTTTTCAAATACACTCAATTGACTACCATCTAATGTAGGAATGAGTAACCCGGATTGAGCCATCACAATGATAAGTCCTAACGTTTTTAAAGTGACAGTTTTACCACCTGTGTTAGGTCCCGTAATAATAACCGTTTCAATATCATCAATAAATTCAATTGTATTTGCTACGACTGTATCTTTATTCAATAAAGGATGATAAGCATTAGGTAAATAAACCGTTCTTTCCTTATAAAAAGTAGGTTTTGTCCCTTTAATTGATCGTGCATAGCGCGCTTTAGCCGTTAAGAAATCAATTTGACCCATAACCGACTCTGCCACTAAACAATTATCATCATCGGCAGCTACGAAACCTGTTAATTCTGTTAATATACGTTCACGTTCTACTGCTTCATCATTTCTTAATCGACTAATTTGATTATTCATTTCAACAATAGAAGATGGTTCAATATAAAGGGTTTGTCCAGAAGCTGATTGATCATGCACAATCCCTTTAAAATCTTGTCGATATTCTGCTTTTACCGGTATCACATTGCGATCATTTCGCACTGTAATAATGGCATCTGAAAGTTTCTTTTGATTAGCTTGACTTTTAACAATACGATCTAAATTTTGTCTAATGCGTTGAGTCGTACTTGATATTTTGCTTCGAATACCTTGCAATTCATAACTTGCATTATCATATAAATCGTAAGCATCACATTTTTCATTTATTTCTTGATATAAATCAGTAAGTACAGGTAGTTGATTCATTCTTTCATTTAAAATTGGATACTTTACGACGCCTTCATCTTCTTCAAGCAGTTGATTATAAAATGTTTTAAATTGATTTTGTACTTGTATCAACCGCTTAATTACATTTAATTCGGTAACATTAAGCACTCCACCAATTTTAGCACGGTGAATTAATGGTGATACTTTTGATAAACCACTTAAACTAGGTAAACGATGTTTATTATAAATTTGTGATATTTCATCTGTCTCATTCATTTGAAATTCTACAGTTTCAAAATCAGTTGCTGGAGACATTTTAGACACTTTTTCACGTCCTAAATCACTTATCGTTTCAGAAGCTACAAATGATTTGATTTTATCAAACTCTAAGACGTCTAATGTTTTTTGTCTCATACAATCCCTCTATTTCTGTAATTTAATATTATTATTAATAAAGTTTTTAAAAGCGTCACGCGTCATTGTATTAATCACTCTATCTTTATTTACAAATCCTTTTTGCGCAGTAGCTACGCCATATTTCATAAAATCAAGATGATCCACATGATGAGCATCTGTATTAATTGTTAATTTAATATTTGGATATTTTTTTACAGTGGCAGCATTTAAATCTAATCGTTTTGGATTAGCATTAATTTCCATTACCGTTTGTGTTTCTTCTGCAAGTTGCATCAACTGTTCTATATTAGGTTGATACCCTTCACGTCGCTCAATAATACGACCAGTTGGATGTGCAATATGTCTAACATAAGGATTACGACATGCATGTTCTAGGCGCTTCATAATCTCTTCTTCAGATTGATTGAAACTTTGATGAATAGCTGCAATAACATAGTCAAGTTGCGATAGTATATCATCCTCATAATCTAATGATCCATCAGGTAAAATATCCATCTCTGTACCTGAGTAAATATCTATTTCTGTGTATTCTTCATTCAAATTTTTTATTTCTTCATTTTGACGTAATAATCGTTCAACTTGTAATCCATGCGCAACTTTTAAACTCTTTGAATGATCCGTAATGACCATGTATTCATAGCCTTTTTTAATGTTTGCTTCAATCATCTCTCGTATAGAAAAAGCGCCGTCACTATACGTTGTATGCATATGAAGATCACCTTTAATATCATCTAATGTAATGATTGAATTTAAATCACGATCAAACTCACTGCCATCTTCACGCATTGCTGGAGCAATCCAATGTCTACCGAAGTGTTGGTAAATTTCAGCTTCACTTTGGAATTGGAGTAACGTTCCATCTTGTTGTTCGATACCATACTCACTCACTTTTTCATTTTGTGCTTTAGCAAGTTGTCTAATGCGAATGTTATGATCTTTGGAACCTGTAAAGTGCTGTAAGGTATGATAAAAGGCTTCTGGTTCAACAAGTCTAAAATCTACACCAATCGTTTCATCATCATATTCCAATTCAAGTGACACTTTCGTTTCTCCAACTGCGACTTCTTTCACTTTATTTGGAATATTTAAAAGGTGTTGTTGTACATGAAGAGGGTGTCGTGTACTAATAATATAGTCTAAATCTTTACTTACTTCTTTATAACGACGGAAACTACCTGCTTCAGAATAATGTTCAACTTCTTCTAATTGTTCTAGATAAGTCATAATATCTTTATTTAAATGTCGCATCAAATCAATAGGATAATGATCTTTTTTAGCTCCTAGTGCTTTTACTGCTTCAAGTATGTTTTGTTCCGTTTTTTTAGCAAATCCACTTAGTTCACTAACTTTTCCCGCTTCACAAGCTTCTTGAAGATGTTCTTTATCTGTAATATTTAACTCTTTATACAACTTTGCAATTTTTTTACTACCTAAACCTTGAATTTTCATTAAAGGAATTAATCCTTCAGGAACTAAACGTTGCAATTCTTTTAAAGTTGATGAGGTACCTGTTTCTCGATATTCGCTAATGACCTCTCCTACCCCTTTTCCAATTCCTTTTAATTCAGTAACATCTTTTATTTCATCTAAAGAACGTTCATCTATTTCAAGACTTTGTGCTGCTTTACGATAAGCAGATACTTTAAACGTATTTTCTCCATTCAATTCCATATATATAGCAATTTTTTCTAGTAGTTGAATTACATCTTTCTTTGTCATTACATTCACTCCATAAAAAGAGACCAGGAGGTTTATATCCATCACCTAGTCCTGACCTTTTATCTTTTTTTATTTATAAATTTAGTATATAAGATGATAAAAACGGCATCTTAAATAGAATAATATGGCTTAAATAACCGTGTTTTAAACTTTCTTGAATCCATTCATTAGGATATAAAGATACTAAATATAAAACAAGTTGCAGTACAATCACACTGGCAATATTACCTAATAAGCTTCCCAATATTCGACTTGTAACATGAATATTATGATATGACACTATATTATCAAAAGTTACAATAATAAGATATAAAAGCAACTTACTTATAAAAGCAATACATAAAAATGCCACAATAGTATCAAAACGTTGTTGTACATCATGATATTGAAATGCGAAGTGCGTATCAAAAGCAACTGTTTTAGGAAATGGAACAAAAACAATCATTTGTTTTGATATATATTGGTAAAAACGATGCGCAATGAATAGTGAGACAAGCGTAGACGACAAATGAAGACTATTCAGCCAAAGGCCTCTTCTAAAACCAATTATCATATACATCAAAATAATAAGTATCATTACTAAATCTATAGTCATTTAGCTATCCTGTTGTTTTAATTCATAAATCATTTGTTTTAATATTTCGTTTTCTTCTTCCAATTTCACTTTTTCGTCCATGATATTCACTGCAGTTAAAATTGCTTTTCTTGTTGTATCTAATCCTGCTGATTTACGTCCTAATAATCTTAGCTGTTCATCTACTAAATGTGCTACATAACGTATGTGTTCAGGATCATCGTCACCGATAATCGTAAAATTTTGATCATTGATCGATACATTAATACGATTTTTAAATTCTCCCATTGTATTAACTCCTGACTTTTGATAATATTTTAAATTTCTTTGACTAATGTTTTGTTGAGTGAATAAGTAGATTATTATTATTATACATGAGCGTCTCTTATTTGTAATTATAGATTTAAAATACTATTTATTTATACCACTAAACCTACGTTTTTATCTTCATTATGTTAAAGTATATCTATTAGAATTTTAAAAGAGAGGTTTAAACATTTTATGGGAAATGTAGTACATAAATTAACTAATCAAGATATTGAGCAACTGTTGAACCAAATTAACTTTAGTACATCCAATTTACCTAATGGGATGAAAGCAAGAACCAAATATCATGACACTGTCATTAGTATTTACAATTCTGGTAAAGTTATGTTTCAAGGAAAACATGCTGAACATATAGCGCGTCAATTTTGTACTACTGATTCTGTAACTAATTCAAAATCTTCAAAGGCAGATGATTTACATAATATAACATATAATGATTATAACTGTATTGGTAGTGATGAAGCGGGAAGTGGCGATTATTTTGGTCCATTAACGGTTTGTGCTGCTTTTGTATCTAAAGAGCATATAGATATTTTAAGAACGCTAGGCGTAGATGATTCGAAAAAATTAACAGACACTAAAATTATAGAACTTGCAGAACAACTGATTACCTTTATTCCTCATTCATTACTTACATTAAACAATACTAAATATAATGAAAGACAAGCACTAGGTTGGTCTCAAGTAAAAATGAAAGCAGTCCTTCATAATGAAGCGATAAAAAATGTAACTAACAAGATAGATACTAAAGCATTAGACTACATTGTCATTGACCAATTTGCAGAACGTAACGTCTACAAGCGTTATGCTCTAAGCGACTTACCTTTTCCAAATCAAACAAAATTTGAAACAAAGGGAGAATCTAAATCCCTTGCTATTGCAGCAGCAAGTATCATTTCTCGCTATGCTTTTATTAAGCACATGGATTCAATATCAAAAATGATGCATTTTGATATTCCAAAAGGCGCGAGTCATAAAGTAGATTTAATCGCTGCTCAAATTATTGAAAAATATAATATTAGTAAGTTAGATTCTATTTCAAAAAAACATTTTAAAAATCGTGATAAAGCATGGACGTTGGTTAATAAAAAGTATCAATAAAGAACATTTTAGAATGCTATACGATGATGTCTAAATTCATCAAATTCAGTATCGAGAATTGTTTCAACACTTTTATTTACATATCGTGACACATCGTTTGCGGGAACAAGTGCTGAAGTTTCTATCGGTCAAGTAAGTTGAGTCATGTTAGAATCTTTATACATAAGGTACCTCGTTAATTTAATGAAGTTTATTAAATTATACGAAAGTGCCTTATTTTTTAAAAGTATTTCAATGTAAAATTACATAAAAAAAGCATTTTAGCGCGACTCTTGATAAAATAGGATACGCTAAAGACTACAGACTAAATTTATTCCCTAATAAAGCGAACCAACTATACAAAGTATTGTAAATAATGAAACCAGTAAATGACTTTATAATAAACTCATTTACTGGCTATTTTTTTAGGATGTATATCCCAATCTCTTCTTTAATTTATTATCGAATTGTAGCGCCTTTAGCTTTTAATGCTTCTAAAATTTTATCATGCACTTTAGAAACACGTTCATCTGTAAGTGTATTTTCAGTATCTAAATAATTTAAACGAATGGCTACTGATTTTTTACCTTCTTCCAAGTGTTCACCTTCATACACATCAAATACAAGTGTATTTTTTAGAATGTCTTCACCATTCTCATGAATAATGTCTAATAATTCTGATGAAGGCATGTCACGTTTTACTTCCATAGCGATATCTCTTGACACACCAGGGAATTTTGGAATTGGTTCATAATTAATGTAACCTACAGCTACTTGCATCATTGCATCATAGTCTAATTCAAATACATATGTGCGTTTAAGATCATTTTCAGCTGCTAATTGAGGATGTAATTCTCCTACAAATCCTATCTCTTTACCTTCTAATGAAACAATCGCAGTTCTACCTGGATGAAGGCCTTTTATTTCGCCAGCTTTATAAGTGAAACCTAAATTTAATTTTTCAGCAATTCGATCGACTACACCTTTAGCAATAAAGAAATCAATCTCTTCTTTTTTACCTTGCCAAGTATTAACTACATATTCTCCAGTTAGAATACCACTTAAATATTCGATTTCATCCGGTAATTCATCTTTGCCGTTACCAAAGAACACACGTCCAATTTCATATAATCTTACATTTTTATTTTTACGTGCTACGTTATAAGTTGTTGCTTCGATTAAATGTGGTAATAAGCTTTGACGTAATGTAGAATGCGCTTCACTCATTGGCATAAGTAGACTAATTGTAGGACGTTCTTGTAATGCAAAATCTTTGGCATGGTCTTTAGACACAAGTGAATATGTGATGGCTTGATTTAATCCTGCACCTTCGAGTGTTTCTTTTACCGTACGCGTTTTATATTGACGATCTGTCAATTTTCCACTAGTTACATCATCAAACACTGGTAAAGTTGAAGGAATATTATCATATCCGTATATTCTTGCTATTTCTTCAATTAAATCTTCCTTAATTGAAATATCTTTACGACGTGAAGGTACATATACTGTTAAAGTATCGGCATTTTGAATCGTTTTAAATCCTAATTGTTCGAAAATAGCTTTAATCTCATCATTTGATAAATTAAAACCAATTGTTTGATTTACTTTTTCCGCAGTAATATCAATTGGCGTAACAAGTGAACCTAAATCTCCTTGTGCCACTCTATCTTTTAATACTTCACCAGAAGCATAATGTTCAAGTAAATAACAAGCTCTATCGACTGCTTCATTAACAAATTCTGTTGCAATACCTTTTTCAAAACGACTTGAAGACTCACTACGTAAATTCAAACGACGTGATGTGTGACGGATAGATACAGGGTCAAAAATCGCACCTTCTACTACGACATTCATTGTTTGATCAGTCACTTCTGAAAAATCTCCACCCATAACACCAGCTAATGCAATAGGTTCTTTACCATTTGTGATAACGATATCTGTATCAATAAGCGTTCTTTCAGTATCGTCTAATGTTGTCATTGTTTCATTTTCATTCGCTTGACGTACAACGATATCTTTAGAACCCATATGGTCTTGATCAAACATATGAAGTGGTTGACCATATTCAAGTAATACATAGTTAGAAATATCAACTACATTATTAATTGGACGGATACCAGCTTTAATTAAACGTGCTTGCATCCAGATAGGTGATGGTGCAATTCTCACATTTTTAACAACTCTTGCACTGTAATAAGGAACTTTTTCAGGATTATCAACTGTCACTGATAACTCATCTGTTGCTGAAGTTTCAGTTTCGTTAAGCGTTGTGTTTGGTTTAGTCATTTCAGTTTGATATAATGCTGCAACTTCATATGCAGTTCCCACCATACTTAAAGCGTCTGCACGGTTAGGTGTTAAATCAAATTCCATAATTTGATCATTAAGATATAATGCGTCTAATGCATCAGTTCCCGGTGTCACTTCACTAGGAAATACGAAAATTCCATTTTCATAGTCTTTTGGTACAACATTACTTGAGACACCAATTTCTTGTAAGGAACAAATCATACCTTCCGAACGTTCTCCGCGTAATTTGGCACGTTTTATTTTAATACCTCCAGGTAAACGTCCACCTACTTTAGCCACAATCACATATTGATTTTCATCAACATTAGGTGCCCCACAAACAATTTGAACAAGTTCTTCTTCACCTATATCAACTTGACAGATATTCAATTTATCTGCATCTGGATGTTTTTCTTTAGATGTTACATATCCTACTACTACATTTTTAATATCTTTTGAGTAATCTATAATATCTGCTACTTCAATACCCGTACGTGTAATACGCTCAGCTAAGTCTTTAGCAGGTACACCAGCATCTACGTAATCTTTTAACCATTCATTTGAAATCAACATTATGCTTCACCTCTATCTTCTACAGCTTTAAATTGATTAAGGAATCTCACATCATTTGTATAGAAATGACGAATGTCTTCGATTCCGTATTTTAACATTGCTATACGATCTGGCCCCATACCGAATGCAAAGCCAGAATATTCATTTGAATCAAAACCGGCCATTTCTAGAACATTAGGATGTACCATACCTGCACCTAAGATTTCAATCCATCCAGTATGTTTACATACATTACATCCTTTACCTTTACATTTGAAACAAGAGACGTCTACTTCCACTGATGGCTCTGTGAATGGGAAATAACTTGGTCGTAATCGAATTTCACGATCAGCACCAAATAATTTTTTAGCTACTAACTCTAACGTTCCTTTCAAATCACTCATTTTGATATGTTTATCTACTACTAAACCTTCAATTTGTGTAAATTGATGACTATGTGTAGCATCATCTGAATCTCGTCGATACACTTTCCCAGGACAAATAATTTTTACTGGTCCTTGACCGTGACGTTTTTCCATTGTACGTGCTTGCACTGGAGACGTGTGCGTACGCATTAAAATCTCATCTGTAATATAAAAACTATCTTGCATATCTCGGGCTGGATGTGATTTAGGAAGGTTTAAAGCTTCAAAATTATAATAATCTTGTTCTACTTCGTATCCATCAACAATTTCATATCCTAATCCTAGGAATAAATCTTCAATTTCTTCAACCGTTCTAGTTAATGGATGTTTTGAGCCAATATTAATTTGGCGACTAGGTAATGTAACATCAATTGTTTCCTCAGCAAGTTGTTGGTTTAACTTTTCATTTTTTAATAATTCTTGTTTTTCTTCAAGTTCATTTTGAATTGCTTGTCTTAACTCATTTACTTTTTGTCCATAAGCTGGCTTTTCTTCATTTGGTAAATCTTTCATATTTTTCATTAAACCACTTACAGAGCCTTTTTTTCCTAGATACTTTACTTTGACATCTTGTAAAGCACGTTCATCTTGCGCTTCGTTAATATCTACTAAAGCTTGTTGTCTTAATTCTGTCATTGAATCATTTTGAGTCATGACTTACACCTCATACTTTCTATTTATCATAAAATTTACTTTATTAAATTAAAAAAAGACTTTCATCCCTAAATAACTGGGACGAAAGCCTTCCGTGGTACCACCCAAATTTATGCCTAAGCATACACTTGTTAGCATTGTTAACGAAGATGCACTCCGACTTAAATTTCTTTAAGTAACCAAAAAGGTGAAAAAAACTAATGTAAATTGAAGTAAGTTTCAGTCACGCTTACTTTCCCTGTGCAATTAATCATTTAGTTTACGTCTTTTTATCGGTTTATATTTATCTTTAATAAACATATTATTTTAATTTTGTATACAATTAAGTATAGTCGATTTTAAATCAAAAGGTCAACCTTTCAAATGATAAAGCAAAATACTTCCAACAATCGCCACGTTTAAACTTTCCGCTTTGCCGTATATAGGTATAATAAGATTCTGCGAGGTATGTGCTAATAATTCTTTATTAACACCTTCTCCTTCATTACCAAGTAATAAGGCAAATGTGTCTTGCGATTCGATGTTTTTATAGGACACAGCATTTTCTAAGGCTGTACCATATACTGGGCCATCAAATTGTTCAATAAATTTATTTAATTCTGTTGTGACAATAGGAATATGAAATACACTTCCTTGACTGGCTCTCATTACTTTATCTTGGTATGCGTCTGCTGTACCTTTTTCCATTACAATCATATCTATACCCGCAGCATCTGCTGTACGAATTAACGTGCCTAAGTTACCAGGATCTTGTATACGATCAAGTAATAACACTTGTTTCGCTTTTGAGATATCATGTTTAGGTTTTTCAATGACTGCAAAAAAACCTTGCGGTGTAATAGTCCCTGATAATGATTCAGCCACTTTCATATTAATTTCGTAAGCTTCTTTTGCATACTCTAAAAGTCTAGAATCTGTTCTTTCTGGCTCAATTACAAATAATTGTTTAATCATCATATTACTTTTAAATGCTTCATCAATTAAATGTATGCCTTCGATGAGAGCTAATCCTGTTTTATCGCGTTCTTTTTTCTTTTTAAGTTTATTTGCTAATTTAATTTTATTATTTTGTGTTGAAGTAATTTGTTCCATAATAGTCTCTCCAAATTATTTTTGATAGCAATGGTATAAATTGAGATAATATAAAAAAAGAGTGGGATAGAATTCATAATGAATTCGTATTCCACCTTTTTTAAATAGATATAAATTATTTAGAAACGACTTCTTCACCATTGTAAGAACCACAGTTTTTACATACGCGGTGAGATAATTTGTACTCGCCACAGTTTGGGCATTCAGTCATACCAGGTACTGAAATTTTGAAATGAGTACGACGTTTATTTTTTCTAGTTTTAGACGTTCTTCTTTTTGGTACTGCCATGATATATCCTCCTTAATATTAAAACACATAATCTCAAGTATTCGGTCATTTAATTATTATACTATAAATTAAATTAACCTGCTATTACTCTTTATCATATAACTGTTGTAATTTTTGAAGCCTAGGATCAACTTGGCGTGTTTGGGAATCGTCGTTATCTTTAGAGTGCTCAAGCTCAAGCGCTTGTTCTTCATCAATAACTTCCCAACCGTTACCTTCTGTAAGCATTTGATCACTATTCTCAGAAAATGCACGCATTGGCTTCTCAATAATAACCAATTCTTTAGCAATATCTCGGATATTAATCATACCATCTGTAGCAAGATGATAATGTTCATCTTCATCTACTTCTTCATCGGTATAACTATTATAACCTTCTAAATCAAATATTTCGGAAGTTCTGACATCAAGTGGCACATCTACAGGCACTAATGTACGAGCACAAGGCATAGTATACGTACCAGTAACATGCATATCTGCTATCACTTCATTTGATTTTATGGTTAATTCACCTTCGATATTCATCTCTGATAAATCAATCAGACCTAAAGGTTCTATTAAATCGTCAAAGTTCGCCTTTTCATTGAATTCAAAAGGTTTACCTTGATATTTTCTCAATTGCGTTATTGACCATTTCATATGGCTTCACCTCTAACAAACACAAAATTTATTTTAACTTTACTATTATAAGTTGTCAAGATTTTTTCTTAACATCTTATTATCTGTTACAATACTAATAATGAATACTGAAAGGACGAATTGCAAATGAAAAGTGTTGGATTGATTACAGAGTATAATCCATTTCATAACGGTCATGCTTATCATGCGCAACAAGCTAAAGTACAGTCCGATGCAGAGATCTCTATTGCAATCATGAGTGGTAATTTCGTTATGAGAGGTGAACCTGCTATTTATAACAAATTCCTACGTACACAAATGGCACTTTCCAATGTCGATTTAGTTGTTGAGTTACCCCTTATCGCTAGTCTTTCTTCAAGTGATTATTTTGCACAAATAGCTGTTCAAGTTGCTCGTTATCTAGATGTTAATACTATTGCTTTTGGAAGTGAAACACCTGATATAACTCGCCTTAAAAACGTTGCAAATGAAATAATCAATTTAGAACATAGTTCAACTTTTAATCAAAAAGTAAAAGAAGGTAGTAATTATGCAAAAATTATAAATGATTTAATTAGCGATAATACTTTACTGAAAATGCCTAATAATATTTTAGCAATCACTTACTTAAAAGCTATACAACAATTTGCACCTCACATGAAAGGACTTGCTATCCAACGTGTGCATGCTCATCATCATGATGCGACAATTGAAACATCATCCTTTGCAAGTGGTTCTGCAATTAGGCAGTCGTTAATCACTCAAGAAACTCAGTGGACTACAGTTGTTCCCTCTTCAATTCAATCACTGTATACAACACCTCATTTAACTAAAGAGGATACATTTAGCTTGATTAAATATCATATCTTAAGTCATTCAATTCATGAAATGGCTCATATATACACTATATCTGAAGGACTAGAACATCGATTAAAAAAATATATCAATCAAGCCACTTCTTTTGAATCCTTTATGTCTTTACTGAAGACAAAACGCTTTACCTATACTCATTTACAACGCATACTTATGCAAATTCTTTTAAATGTAAAAAAAGAAGATTCTATTCAATCCATTTCAGCTGTAAGAATTTTAGGAATGAATCGTCGCGGACAAAGTTATCTCAAACAATTAAAAACCAAATTTCCAGAGCGTCAATTCATCACTAATATTAATAAAACATCTGCTCATTTTTTTAAAAATGAAATTAAATCTACCGATATTTATAACTTATTATCAGGTCAACAGAAAAATGATTTTAATACCCCTGTAATTAGATTAAATAATTGAATTAAAGCGTATGGAACATTTCATTTCTGTTCTATACGCTAATTTTTTAATCTTCAAATTTTTCTTTTAATGCTCTTTCAACATGCCTAGGTACGAAATCTGAAATATCTGCCTTATATTGAGCCACTTCTTTCACAACACTTGAACTGATAAATGAATAGTTTGTACTTGTCATCATATACATTGTTTCTACATTACTATTTAATTTTTTATTCATTGAAGTTAAACGTAATTCATATTCAAAATCACTCACTGCTCTTAAGCCACGAATAATTGTTTTAGCGCCTATTTTATCACAAAAATCGACAAGTAATCCATTAAAATTATGTACTTTCACATTTGGCAAATGTTTTACAGATTCACGTATTAATTCCATACGTTCTTCAATAGAAAATGTACCTGCTTTACTACTATTTTTTAATATACATACATGAAGTTCATCAAATCGATCAGAACTTCTTTCTATAATATCTAAATGCCCATAAGTAATAGGATCAAAACTACCTGGAATGACTGCTTTTGTCTTAGTCATTGTGTTCTCCTTTTTTTAATAACAAAGTATCTGTTAAACCGTAATGATATTGCTTAATTACTTCAAAATCATATGTATTGATTTTTTCTTGATTACTAAACTCACAAATGATAATACCATGTTCTTTTAATAAATTAAACTTAGAAATTTGATCTAGAGCCTTATCTATTAGCCCTTTATTATAAGGAGGGTCTAAAAAAATGAAATCAAATTGAATGTCTCTTTTATTGATAGCCTTTAACGCTCTATCTGCATTATTTTTATATACTTCAGATTGTTCCTCTAAATTTAATTGTTTCAAGTTAGCTTGGATCACTTTAACTGCTTTAAAGTTTTGGTCTACAAATATAACTTTATCCATACCTCTAGAAAGTGCTTCAATTCCTAAAGCACCACTACCAGCAAATAAGTCTAAACCTAAGCCGTATACTTCATGTAAACTGTTAAAAATACCTTCTTTAACTTTATCCATTGTTGGACGTGTATTACGTCCTTCTAAACTCTCTAGTGGTTTACTTTTATGTTTTCCAGCAATGACTCTCATTTTGACTTACACTTCCATTTCATTCATTTATTTACTATAATTTATTTTGAAAAAGGAGAATTAAATATTTATGAAACAATCATTTATTATTTTAGGAGAAGGACTTACAGATTTATTCGAATTTCTTACTCTTATTGAATATAATCATGCAAGAATAGACAAGGTTGTCTATTTCCATACACCACAGTCAGACAAACAATTATCATCAGTCGCAATTATTATGAATCCTACGACCGGTAAACAATTTCAAGCCATATATATGATGTTAAACGCTTTAAAATATCCTTACCCAAATAGTAATAAAAAATTTGAGATGATTAATGAACAAGCTCAATCGTATGATATTCCTATTGTCGGCATTGATGTTCAACCGCCAAATGCATTTCATACGAATGATTTATATTTTAAATATTTAATTAGCGTACTTCGTTTACAAAATTGGATCCCACCGATGCAATAACAATGTTTAAATACATCTTAAAGCTTTTCATGCTTTTCTTTATCATATGTTTTTTTCAAGTTTTTATAAGGGGATCCATCAATATGTAAAACATATTTTAATTTCATTAATTTCTGGAGAATATCGTCTACTTCATGTTCATTAACATACATTACTACATACTTTCGAGGTTTATTAGTATAAACGATATGTCCATATTTACGTATCTGTCTTTCATGTTTAATATGCTTTAAGTAAATAATTAAGCTAACTCTTGGAATCAATTCCATATTATTTCACTCACTCCATTTATTATGCATAATTACTATACCATGACTAATAATTTTATAAAATACATTCAATATCTCAACACTTAACTTTCGAAAAATATTTCTTTAATTATTAATTTTAAATGAACTTTAGGAGGTTATACCTTGAAACACATTAAGAAGAATTTTTTTAATTTGGGTATCACTAGTATGGGTATACTAAGCAGTTTATTACTTTTAAAAAGAAATCAAAAGCCTAAAATGCTTAAAGACATACCTTACTTTTTTAATGGACCAGCACCTTATATTTTTGCACATAGAGGTGGAATGTCAGTTCGACCAGAACAAACACAATTAGCTTTCGATAATGCTGTTGATTATGGTTTAGATGGCTTTGAAACAGATGTGAGACTAACTAAAGATGAAGAATTGATTGTTTTTCACGATGCTACAGTCGACCGTACTACTAATGGTTCAGGAAAAGTATGTGATTACACATTAAAAGAATTAAAAAAATTAGATGCAGGATTTCATTTTACTGATATCAATGGTCGCCATATTTATAGAGGTCATCAACAAGCTAAAATTTTAACTTTCGATGAACTTTTAGAAATGTATCCTAGCAAATATATCAATGTAGATTTAAAAGATACTCCAAGTAGTTATGAAGGAGCTATTGCGCCTAAAAAAATGTATGATATTATAAAGCATCATCATGCTGAGAAACGTGTACTTGTAACAAGTTTCCATAAAAAACAAAATGAACGTTTTAGAGCAATAAGCAATGGAGAAATAGCTACTGGTGCAAGTCAACATGAAGTGACTGAAGGTGTGATTAAGTTTATTTTAGGACTAGGTTATCATTATCATCCTCAAGCTGACACATTTCAAATGCCTATAAAATTCAAAGGTATCCCATTATCATCAACTCATTTTATTCAATGGCTTAACTTATTAAATATTGTGCCAGGTTATTATGGCATCAATAGTGTTGACTTAATGTATGATTTGTATCAAAAAGGTGTCCACACCATTGTTACTGACCGTCCTGATTTAGGTAAACAATTTAAATCACTACTAAAACAACATACCTCAAATTAAATACACTCATTCTATATAAAATTAAAATATATACATAAAAGAATCTGGGACATACATCATAGTTGTCTCAGATTCTTTTAATATATTAATCTTCAATAATTAAAGTAAAAATATGCTGACATCTCATTTTGCAACTCAACCTCTGATTTACTAGATTTTATTTTTAATTATAAACGACAATTACATGTACCTCCTGAGGCGCAGCCTTTAGAATCCGTTTTAAAAAATGGATTACCCACTTCAATCTTTACATTTTCTGACACAGATAATGCGATTGTAGTCAACACTTCATCTATTAAATTTTGTAATTGTACTTCCTTAGATTTGTAATCCATTACATTAGGCAACATTTCATAAGCTCGCTTACGTCGACGTGTATCTAACATTACATTTTGATAATCTGGGTGATATCTACCAAAGCGCATCACTTCATCATAACGTTCTTTTGATTTTAAAAAAGCTTGATACAGTAAATGTGCTTCATCATCTTGTTTAAGTGTTTTTTGAGCTTCTCTATAATTAAAATACACTTTTGATTGTACAATCATGTCTGATAAATCTTCAATTTCATCTAAAATTGATAATGTTTCCTCTGTATACATTATCGGTCACCTCACAACCTATTTTTGTACAAAAATAAGTGAATAATAATTTCTCATTACTTCTCCACCCATTTCATTATACTTTTTATTTAACATTCTTGAACGGTGTATATCCGAATTCATCCAACTATGAATTAATGTAGGCACGTCATCAAAATCATAGCCCACATTTTGACTTGTAGCTATAAAGTCAATGTTTTCGTTACCAAGTTGGCTCTTAAGGGCTTCTTCTGTAAATTCAACATCTTCTGTACCAGTTGCTTCATATAAATTTGCTGAAGCAATATGTGAAATGTCTGAATTTACTTTCAATGGTGGAATATGTTTTAAATCTCTCATTTGATTAGTAATTTCATAGAGAGTTATCAATTGATTTGGGCTTTGTTCATATGGTAATGAATCTTTATTATTTCTGTCATTATTAAATTTATCATCTGAAATATCTTCTTCATCTGTTAATTGATAAGGTTTTATAAATGCTAATAGTTCTTTATCTAGATATCGAATACCCATAATTCGATTTGATTGTTGATCCACATAAACTTGAGCATAAATATTACCATATTTAATTAGAGTTTGAGTTTTAATATCTTCATCTGATAACTCAAAATTATATTGTTTTCCATTCACTTTAAAAGAGGGGTCAGGATTAATACTAGTTTTTTCAAATATATGTGAAGCATTTTCATTGATTTTTAATGATCCGGTTTGAGCTTTTTCTCCAGTAGCATAAACAGATTTAATTTCATCATGTTTTGTAGTAACAATATAATATTGTTGTTTTCTCTTAAATATATAATCAGTATATCCGCCTTTAACAGGATATGTACGATTTGCTTGTCCATATTTATTTGTAAGATAATTAATATCTTTACCTATCCAAGTACCTATCCCATTTTTGGGAGCAGGATTTTCAGTCTGTTTTTTCACGGAATGTGATACTTGATTTGAATGACTTATTTTATTGTTGTTATTAGGATTTTCAAGAACATCAAATTTTAATCTTGGTGAGTAAAATAAATAAATTAAAAATGTAATTAAAAATACGACTCCTAAAACTTTGATTACTAACTTAGTCATTGCTCCCCCACCTCTTTAGAATTATATATATTGTACAAAATAACTATTTTAACAATCAAGCCATTCTTTTTTTCTAAACTCCAAATTTATTAATTAAACTACATTATACCTATTTACAAATAAAATAAACAATTAATATTAAAACATAATTTATACTAAACAATTTGATCATCGACTGCCAAAATATTAAAAATACCTGAGACACTCATTATGTCCCAGGCTATTCTTTAAAATATTCAATATTGTTATAAACCTAGTGTGGCTTTAATCACCGATGTAGTTTCTCCACCTGGATAAATTACATATAGTAATAAGTATACTGCCACACCTGTAATACCAGTAAAGAACCATATAATTGAAGCGACAGGTCCGATTCTTCTATGCCATTTAAATTTATCTTTAAATGCAGTAATAATTTGAACTAATCCTAATACGCCACCAATCGTAGCAAGATTAATGTGGAAGATTAAGAATATCTTATAATATGTTCTAACAGAATCTGGACCACCAAAATCTGTATTACCTATAAATATCGTTCGAGTTGCGTAAATTATAAAAAACGTTAATGCGAAAAATGCTGCCCATAACATAACTTTTTTGTGAGTATTAACATGACGATGAGCAATTTGCCACCATCCTATTGCTACTAAAATAGCACTAATTACGATACAGCTTGTACTAATAGTTGGTAGAATTGGTAAACTCATATGTTCCATCCTTATTTAACTTAGATATTTTAAATCATTTTTATTAAAGAGATGACAACAACTAATGCAAAGAATACTACTAAATAATTTAGTGAATAGATAAACATTTTTGTTGCCCACTTAGTTTGATCAGTATTTTTCTTAAATGTTGTTAAACCTATAAAAATCCATCCAAGATTTAATAAAGTTGCTAATACAACAAACGTAGTGCCTAAACTAGATAATAAGAACGGTAATGGTAATAAAAATACTAACCAAATAAACATACTTACTCTTGTACGTTTAAAGCCTTTTACTGAAGGTAACATAGGAATATTTGCTAATGAATATTCATCACTACGTTTAATAGCTAAAGCATAGAAATGAATAGGCTGCCAACAAAAGACAACTAAAAATAAAGCAAAAGCTACAAGACTTATTTGTCCATCAATAGCTGTCCATCCAATTAAAGGTGGCACAGCACCTGGAAAACTTCCTACTACTGTGTTCCAAGTCGTATGTCTTTTAGACCAGATTGAATAATATGATACATATCCTACTATACCAAAAAGTCCTAAAACACCTGATGGCACATTTAATAAGAATAAACATGCTTCTCCTACTAACATCATACCAAAACTTAACATTAATAAATGTTTATCTGAAATTCTATCGTTTACTGTTGGTCTACTTTGTTTACTTGGCATAATTTTATCGATATCTTGATCATAATAATTATTTAATGCACAAGCACCACCCATAATTAATGTCGAACCTATCAACATTAATAGGATTTGAGGTATTGACGATAGGAAGGAATGATTTGTCATTACAATAGCTAACCAAGCGCCTGCAAAAGCAGGAATTAGGTTACCCTGTACCAAGCCCATTTTAATAATTTGTTGTAGTTCTTTAAAAGACACTCTACTTGACGGCTGTGATAAAGTGTGTTCTTTACTCATGGTTCCCCTCCTTAAAATTTTCATATAGTACTATGATATAATAATTACTTATAAAAGGCTAGGTTATATCTATTTAAATTGTGACACTTTAACGACTTCCTGTCTCACTAATTTTTTGTCTTTAATTATTGTAGTATAATAGTTGTAATATTTATAATTATATCTTTTATATTAAAATCAGAGCATAAATGGATATCATATTACAAAATATTTTAAATTAATGATGGGGTGTTTAAACTTGTTTAACAAACGAAACCTTAAATGGTTATCAATCGTAGCAACAATTATTATGGCATTGGTACAACTTGGGGGCGCCTTAGTAACTAAGACGGGCTCTGAAGATGGCTGTGGTGCTTCATGGCCTTTATGTCACGGCGCTTTATTACCTCAGAATTTGCCAATTGCTACAATCATTGAATTGAGTCACCGAGCTGTATCAGGTTTATCATTAATTGTTGTGTTATGGTTGGCCATCACAGCTTGGAAAAATATAGGATACATAAAAGAGGTTAAACCTTTAGCAATTATTAGTGTCGCTTTCCTATTAATTCAAGCCTTAATTGGCGCAGCAGCTGTTATTTGGCAACAAAATTCTTACGTTTTAGCCTTACATTTTGGAATTTCATTAATTAGTTTTTCTTCTGTGTTCGTATTAATGCTTATTATTTTTGAAGTGGATAAAAAATATGAGGCTGATGAATTATTTATAAAAAAACCATTGCGCAATCTTACTTGGATTATGACGGGCGTTGTTTATGTCACTATTTACACTGGTGCTTTGGTTCGCCACGCTAAAGCAAGTTTAGCATATGGAAGCTGGCCATTGCCGTTTAATAATTTAGTACCCCATACTGAGCAAGATTGGGTACAATTTGCACATCGCGGTATGG
This sequence comes from Staphylococcus sp. HMSC14C01, assembly GCF_001808085.1. Lineage (NCBI taxonomy): Bacteria > Bacillati > Bacillota > Bacilli > Caryophanales > Staphylococcaceae > Staphylococcus > Staphylococcus sp. HMSC14C01. Next base: position 28,041 of record NZ_KV792048.1, on the reverse strand, counting down.
CATTTATCACTTTTTGTTGGATTATGATTACATTTATTCATGCCATCAAAAATTATTCTGAAAACCGTACAATTAGATATGGCTATACTGCTGCATTTATTTTAATTATTTTACAAGTGATTACGGGTGCATTGTCTGTAATCACACATGTTAATTTAATTATTGCATTGCTACACGCACTTTGTATTACTATACTTTTTGGCTTAATCGCTTACTTTATTTTACTCATGCTTCGTTCAATTAGAAGTGAAAAATCAAAAATCAAATAAAGTTTTAAAAGACATGTTAGAGTTATTGTAAAACATGGAATCTCTAACGTGTTTTTTATGCAAAAAAGCATAAGATAGAATGTCATTTAACTTTCTATCTTATGCTTTTAAACTTTTTAATACCTACTCAGATTTTTCAATTTCGATTAATAAATCTCCCGTTGCAATAGCATCACCATTTCCAACAGTAACTTTTTTAATCACTCCATTAAATGGAGCTTGAATTGTTGTTTCCATTTTCATGGCTTCAGTGATTAATAGTGGTTGATTTACTTTAACCTCATCACCTACTGAAACTTTAACTTCAGTCACACTTCCTGGCATTTGAGCTCCTATATGATTTGGATTTGTTTTATCTGCTTTAGGTTTTACATTCGCATTTGTTTTTATGTTTTCATCTTTAATCGTAATACGACGAGCTTGACCATTCATCACGTAATAAATTGTTCGATTACCCTTTTCATCTGCTTCACTAATTGTTTCAAGTTTAATAATTAAACGTTTTCCGTTTTCAATTTCAATTTCTACAGTCTCACCGTTACGCATACCAAAGAAGAATGTCGGTGTATCAAGTAATGATAAGTTACCATATTGTTGTCTAGTTTGAATAAATTGATCAAATACTTTTGGATAAAGTACATAACTTATAATATCTTGCTCAGTCACTTCACCATAATTTTTATCTTGTAATTGTTCTCGTATTTCATCAAAATCTACTGGTTTTAAATATTCTCCTGGACGTTCAGTTAGCGGTTGTTGACCTTTTAAAATAATATCCTGCAATTGTTTATTAAAGCCATTTACTGGTTGACCAATCTCACCTTTAAAGTATGACACTACTGATTCAGGAAAATCTAATTTATAACCTTGTTCAATAATAGATTGTTCATCTAAATCATTTTGTACCATATATAACGCCATATCTCCTACCACTTTTGAAGATGGTGTCACTTTAACAATATCTCCAAACAAGAAATTAACACGACGATACATATCTTTGACTTCATTAAAACGTTCACCAAGACCTAAACTTTTAGCTTGTTGACTTAAATTAGAGTATTGACCACCTGGCATTTCATGTTGATAAATTTCTGTATTAGGTGACTTAATATCACTTTCAAAGTCAACGTAGTATGGGCGAACAGTACTCCAATAGTGACTTAGTTCTTCTAAACCTTGAATATCTGTACGCATATTTCGTTTAAACCCATCTAATGCATAATATAAGGAGTTCACACTTGGTTGACTTGTTAAGCCACTCATCGATGCAATAGCTGTATCGATAATATCTACACCAGCATCGATGGCTTGTTTGTAGGTTAATAAACCATTTCCACTTGTATCATGTGTATGTAAATGTATTGGTAAATTAACTGCAGCTTTTAATTCTCCAACCAGTTCATATGCTGCTCTAGGTTTTAATAAGCCAGCCATATCTTTAATTGCTAAAATATGGAAACCTTCACGTTCTAATTCCTTAGCTAATTTAACATAGTAATCTAAAGTGAACACATTTGAACGTTCTGAGTTTAAAATATCCCCTGTGTAACAAATAGTACCCTCTGAAATTTTACCTGCTTTTTGTACCGCTTCATTTGCCACTTTCATTTGATCTACCCAGTTTAATGAGTCGAAAATACGGAAAACATCTACACCTGCTTTAGCACTTTCATCTACAAATTTTTGAATTACATTATCAGGATAATTCTTATAACCCACAGCATTTGAAGCTCTTAATAACATTTGGAATAATACATTTGGAATCGCTTTTCTAAGTTTTTCTAAACGCTCCCAAGGATTTTCTTTTAAGAAGTTGTATGCCACATCAAAAGTAGCGCCTCCCCACATTTCTAAAGAAAAACTATCTTTAAATACTTCAGCAGTTTTAGAAGCTATATTTAACATATCTTTTGTACGTACACGCGTAGCAAGTAAAGATTGATGCGCATCACGGAATGTCGTATCAGTAATTAAAACATCATCTTGTGCTTTAACCCAATCTGCAACTCCACTAGGGCCTTTTTCATCTAGTAATTGTTTTGTACCATATAGATGTTGAATTTTCTTTTTTGAAACTTGCGGAATCGAAGTTGACTCATAGTCTGGCTTCGTACGTTTTTCGACATTCGGAAAACCATTAATGGTTACATTCCCAATGTATTCTAATGTTTTAGTACCACGGTCTAATGTAGGTGCAATATCGAATAATTCCGGTGTTTCTTCAATAAATTTTGTTGTATAATCTCCACTTCGGAATTTTTCATTACGCATAACGTTAACTAAAAACGGAATATTTGTTTTTACACCACGAATACGCATTTCTCGTAAAGAGCGTTCCATTTTTTCTTCAGCTTGTTTAAAAGTAATGGCATGAGTAGATAATTTCACTAATAGTGAGTCATAGTAAGGCGAAATTTCAGCGCCTTGGAAACCATCTCCTGCATCTAAACGTACACCAAAACCACCACTTGAACGATAAGCAATAATCGTACCAGAATCTGGCATAAAATCATTTGTAGGATCTTCGGTAGTGATACGACATTGAATAGCATAACCAAGTGTTTGGATTTCTTCTTGAGGAGGTAAAGCGATACGTTTGTCAAATAGACTTGCTCCATCTGCTACTAAAATTTGAGTTTTAACGATATCAATTCCTGTAATCATTTCTGTAATCGTATGCTCTACCTGAACACGTGGATTGACTTCAATGAAAAAGAATTCATCGCCAGATACTAAAAATTCCACTGTTCCAGCGTTAACATATTTGATATTTTTCATTAATTGTAATGCAGACTGACAAATACGTTCTCTTAATTCATCAGGTAAGCCTACAGATGGTGCTACCTCAACTACCTTTTGATGACGACGTTGTACAGAACAATCACGCTCATATAGATGAACAATATTACCATATTCATCTCCAATAACTTGAACTTCAATATGTTTGGGATTATCGATGTATCTTTCGATATATACTTCACTATTACCAAATGATTTTTGTGCTTCAGATTTCGCACGATGAAACGCATCTTCTAATTCACTTTCTTCGCGAACAATACGCATACCTTTTCCACCACCACCACTTGTGGCTTTAATCATCAGTGGGAATCCTGCTTCTTTAGCAAATGCCTTTGCTGCATCAAAATTTTCAATTGGTCCATCTGTTCCTGGTATAACTGGTAAATTTGCTTTAATTGCAGTTGTTCTTGCTTTTACTTTATCACCAAACATATCTAAATGGTCTAGGTGAGGACCAATAAATGTTATGCCCTCTTCATTACAACGTCTTGCAAATTCTTCATTTTCACTTAAAAAGCCATAACCAGGATGTATTGCATCTACATTCGCACGTTTTGCTATTTCAATAATACGTTCAATATTTAAATAACTTTCGGCTGGTCCTAAATCTTTTCCCACTAAATATGATTCATCGGCTTTATATCTATGTAATGAATTTTTGTCTTCGTTTGAATAAATTGCTACTGTTTGAACATTTAATTCTGTTGCTGCTCTAAAAATTCTAATTGCAATTTCACCACGATTGGCTACTAATAATTTTTTTATATGATTCAAAGAAGAAACACCCCTTTATATTTTGAATATTCTAACTAATTAGATAATAAAATTTTATCTTAAAATACATGAGAAAGCTAATACTTTTTTACATACAATTTATAAAATGAAAATATAGTAAATAGGTTAGCTTAATCACTATTTTAAAATGTAATCATTAATAATTATTATACTTAATAACTTTATATTATCATTTATAGTTTGAAGACGCTACTGTAGACTAGTAATCCTTTAACTTGTCACATAAATGTAAAAAGAGTGGAAGCAAATTTTTTAATTCTTGCTTCCACTCTTAATAATGTTAGTTACATATTTACATCTATCATTAAATGATTTTAATATTGTCTAGGAATATCCACTTTTGTTTTTTTATTTTTTATTGCTCTTTTTTCTTCAACTTTAATTTGTCTTGCTACTAACAATAATAATCCCATAGCAATACTTAAGCTGATCATTGATGAACCACCAAAACTTATAAATGGAAGAGGAACCCCTGTAAGAGGAATCGTAGCTGATATACCTCCTAAATTTACGAACGTTTGACTACCAATATAACTCGCTACACCAACACATATTAATTTATAAAAATATGAAGATGTTTTAGTGGCTAATATAAATGCACGGAATACAATAAAAAATAATAATCCTATTACTAATAAGGCACCAATCAGTCCTAATTCTTCACAAATTACTGCGAAAATAAAATCTGTATGCGCTTCTGGAAGATAGCCAAGTTTCATGATTCCATTACCTAATCCTCGACCAAATAATCCTCCATTTCCGATTGCCATTAATGAATTGGATAAATGATACCCAGTTCCAGAAGAAGAACTAAAAGGATCGTAAATTGTACTAAAACGTGCCTTTAAATATTCTGGCATCATTCCAGTGAAAATAAAGAACCCAGCAATAAGAATAAATCCAAGAATAATATATAAAATAGGTCCTTTTACTATTTTCTTAGCACCTATACCTACGAATAAAAACATTGCTAATATAATAATTAATGTTAATAATGTTTGTCCAATATCTCCTTGTAAAAGTACTAAACCTAAACAAAGGATAATTAAAATAATTGGCCCTTTGATAATTCTTAAATTACCTCTTAACTGCGGTAATTTTTTACTTAATACATAAGAAATATAAAGAATTAAAGCAATTTTTAGCAACTCTGAAGCTTGTAAATTCATAAATCCTAAGTCAAGCCAACTTTTTGAACCATTAATATTTTTACCTACCAATAATGTTAAAAATAAAAGGACAAAGATGATAATCATAATCCACTGTTGAACTTTTGATTGTTTAAAGACTTTTATATTCATCATAAATGAAATAAAAAAAACAATAATGAAACTCATGATAACATAAATTAATTGTCTGTTATAAAAATATGTACCTGAAACCTCAACGCCACCTGTTAACGTTCCTTTAGTAGCTGCCACCATACTGGCACTATAAACCATCACTAAACCTATAAAACACAAAATAACATATGAAATTAATAATGGATAATCGATAAACTTAGAGGTTCTACCTATGTATCGAAATATATTTTTTAAATTATTCATAAAAAAGATCATCCAATTCTAAAAATTTAAACTATATATGCTCATTAAAACGATTTATCAAATTAAATTCTGTCTAAACTATTATATACTTTGTAATTATTAATTAACAAACATAAACGTAAAAAATAAAATAAAAGGACTGAAAATATTATTTACATAACATTTCAGTCACTATCATAAATTATTACATCTATTAATTCTTGCTCATTATAACACTTTCATATTCAAAGCATTAGACTTAGAGTTATACGTTTGTGAATGCTTCATGCAATTTAGATAATTCTTTTTCTAAACGAAGCATTAAATTTTTACCGTCTTCTTTATCAACTAAACCAAGTTTCACAGCAAAGTCTACTTCTTTTTGTAAACCAAACATTTGTGTGTCGAGAACCTCTTCATATAGTGGGCAAGATGGCATAGTTAAATTATCCATTTGAACCTTAATTAAATGCAAGATTCGGTCAGCATCTTGATTTAATTGCTCATAAGCTGCACTATTTATGTTCATTTGCTTCGGCATCACATTCTCCCCCTATCATTAAATATCTTCATATCAGAAGTTTATCCTACTACCTTTTAAAAAGCAAGTTTATTCAATAAACCCTTCATTTTAAATATGATAAAATAATGGTTAGATTGAAACTAGGGAGTGGGCAAGATGATTCAAATTAAAGGAGACGTCAAATTTCCTATTACTTTAGATAGTACAACATGGATTTTTGATGATAGAAAAGTAAAAATAGAAGATATTGAAAACGGTATTTTTGAAGGAACTAAACCTATTAAATTTGAAGATAACCGCGAATGGAATAGGGCTATTTTAGAAGGACAAACCAATCCTCCTACATTAAACTCTGAAATTAAGTATCGTAAACGTGCTGTATTAGAAGATTCATTTGCAATAAATATGACACCATTTTTTAAAAATGCAGAGCCTTTAGAAAGTGCAACTACAATTAAACTTTCAAATGATACATCTTCAATTGAAATTCCATTAGAATTATTACCTTATCTATTTTTCCAATTTGCTAAAGATGGTAAGCGATTGTACGATGATAATTCAGTAGATAGCTTTGTTTATAATCCCGAGGAGAACGCCTATTCATATCACTTTAAATATGTAACTCGTATTGAGGTGATTTAAGTTGCGAGAAGTACAATGTATTATTTGTGATACTAAGGTCTTAATTGATGAACGTACAGTTGAAGCTAAACGTCTACGTAATAATCCAATTAAAACATTCATGTGTAGTGACTGTAAAAGTCGATTAGACACACCTAGACAACGACCAAATGAAAATCGTAAATTTAATCTCCATTTTCCAAATGAAAACTTATAGTATACTTTTCAATAATAAAAAGACGCAACATCAAATTTGATGTTGCGTCTTTTTATTAGTTTTATTGATCTTGCATCATTTGTTTTACACGTTTCGCTTCTTTTTCACGTGCAGCTTTATTTAAAATTTTCTTTCTTAAACGGATACTTTGAGGCGTTACTTCAACCAATTCATCATCATTAATATATTCTAATGCTTCTTCTAACGTTAAAATTCTTGGACGATTCATTGTTTGAGTTTGATCTTTTGTTGCTGAACGTACGTTAGTTTGATGTTTAGCTTTAGTAATATTAACTGTTAAGTCGTTTTCACGGTTATGTTCTCCTACAATCATACCTTCATAAACTTCAGTACCTGGTTCCATGAAGTTTACACCTCGGTCCTCTAGACCAATGATGGCATAGGCTGTTGCTTGTCCTTGATCCATTGAAATTAATGCACCATTACGACGGCCACCAATTTGTGCTTTAACACGAGGTCTAAATTCTTCAAATGTATGATTAATAATGCCATAACCACGTGTCATAGACATAAATTCAGTTGTATATCCAATCATACCACGTGCAGGTACCATAAAGATTAAACGTGTTAATCCATTATCAGTTGTTAACATGTCTAACATTTCACCTTTACGCGCACCAAGTGATTCAATCACTGCTCCAGCATTTTCAGATGGAACTTCACATTGAACACGTTCAAATGGTTCACTTAATACACCATCAATTTCACGTAAAATAACTTGAGGTTTAGAAACTTGAAGTTCAAACCCTTCACGTCTCATATTCTCAATTAAAATAGATAAGTGCAACTCTCCACGGCCAGCTACAATCCACGTATCTGGAGAATCTGTTGGTGTAACTTTTAAAGATACATCTGTTTCAAGTTGTTGATCTAACCGTTCTTGGATTTGACGAGCAGTTACAAAATCACCTTCACGACCAGCAAATGGTGAATTATTTACTTTGAATGTCATTTCAAGTGTAGGTTCATCAATACGCAATACTGGTAACGCTTCTTGATGATCATGTGGTGTAACTGTTTCACCTACGTTGATATCTTCCATTCCTGATACAGCAATTAAATCTCCCGCTTGTGCTTCTTCAATTTCTTCACGTTTTAAACCAAAGAAACCAAAGATTTTTGTTACACGGAAGTTTTTCACTGTACCATCTAATTTAATAAGCGATACATTATCGCCGACACGCATTTTACCTCTAAATACACGACCAATACCAATACGACCAACGTAATCATTATAGTCTAATAATGCTACTTGGAATTGTAGTGGTTCATCACTGTTATCAATTGGAGCAGGCACGTAATCAAGAATTGTTTCATATAAAGACTGCATGTTTTCATCTTGTTTTTCAGGATCAAGACTCGCTGTTCCATTTACAGCTGATGCATAAACAACTGGGAAATCAAGTTGTTCATCATTTGCTTCAAGTTCAATAAATAAATCTAATACTTCATCTACTACCGCTTCTGGTCTAGCAGAAGGTTTATCAATTTTATTAACTACTACAACAGGTTTTAAATTTTGTTCTAATGCTTTTTTTAGTACGAAACGTGTTTGTGGCATCGTACCTTCGTAGGCATCTACAACAAGTACAACACCATCTACCATTTTCATGATACGTTCAACTTCACCACCAAAGTCAGCATGCCCTGGTGTATCTAAGATGTTAATTCTTGTACCTTTATAATTTATCGCAGTATTTTTAGCAAGAATTGTAATACCACGTTCTCTTTCTAAGTCATTAGAGTCCATTGCTCTTTCATCAACATGCTCATTTTCTCTGAAGATTCCAGATTGTTTAAGCAATTCGTCAACTAGTGTTGTTTTACCATGGTCGACGTGAGCAATAATTGCAATATTACGAACATCTTCTCTTCTATTAGTCATTTTATAATATCCTTTCTTGAGTAAATTCCCACTTTTAATTGCAACTTTTTTATTATATCATAATATTAACAAAAGATAACTAAAAGGTGGGGATGGGGATGGAAAAACCAAAATCTAAAGGTATATTCTGGATACTTTCTATTGTAGCAGTTATATTTTTAGTGCTCTTTAGTTTCAGCGTGGGTGCCGGAAGTATTCCAATGATGATTTTAACATTTATTCTTTTCATTGCAACGTTTGGCGCCGGATTTACGCTTAAGAAAAAGTATCGTGAAAACAATTGGCTATAATCAACCATTAAGATATATAAAGCTTGAGATATTTTTGCCTCAAGCTTTTTTTATTGAAATAAGATTTTTTATTTTTTAAAGCGTTGATGTAAATCTATTAAAGTAGCCGTATTAGGTGCTAGATAAATTTCTAATATTTCTTTATGAATATTTGAATTTCCTACTAATACTGAATTCGCACTTGAAATATTTAATGGTTCACCTAATAAGTTACTAGCTACGCCTCCAACTTCATTTAATACAATAAGACCACCAGCAAAGTCCCAAGGCTGTAATCTAGGTGTGATATAAGCAGCCAATTGTCCTTTAGCTACACTTATAATTTCTAAAGCTGCACTACCATATGCTCTACAGCTTCTTGCATCATTTACTATATCTTGAAATATAGGACCCATTTTAGGTTTGGTTACCCAATTTGGGTTGATACCAATTAAGCTTTTCTTTAGGGTGGTAGATTCAATCGTAGATAATGGATGTTTATTTTCAAATGCACCCTCACCTACCTTGGCATGATATAAAACATCTTTCATTACATCATATACAAAGCCAGCGTATGGTTTACCATTTCGATAGATACCAATTGAGATAGCAAAATTTTCTTTTTGATGTACAAAGTTTAATGTGCCATCAATTGGATCCACTACCCATACGACCCCTTCAACATGAGTTAAATCATGACCATGTCCTTCTTCCCCAATAACACGATGTTCTGGATAACTATGGGTAATCGCATCATATATATAATTTTCAGTAGCTTTATCAACATTTGTAACTAAGTCATTCGGATTTGATTTTGTTTCAATATTTAATTCTTCCTTCATCATTATTCTAACTTTATTTCCTGCTTCTAAAACTAAGCCTTTAGCAAAATCATATAGCGACATACTATCATCTCCTGTTGCTTACTATTATACATCAAATCAATTTTATAATTGTTATACATCATTTTATACCTTCATCACTATATATTAAACTCTTATGAATAGTTTATAAGCATAAAAATAGGTCGCCAATAAAAGCAACCTATCAAATCCATGATATAAAAGACTGAAAACATTTAAAATATATGAATAAATATGTACATTCATCTTATAATTATGGAAGATAAATAAATAAAAGATCATTAAGCTAATTTTAAATGTAAAATCGGGTAATCTCTACCTTGATTGTCTTTTTGAGATTCACTATATGCTTTAAAACCATTTTTAATATAAAATTTCAATGCATGTTGGTTATCTTTATTAACATCTACATATTGGATTTTATCTTCTTGAATCAGTGACTGAAGTATGATTGTACCGTAACCTTTATTAAAATGTTTAGGATCTATAAACAACATTTCCAAATTTTCATCATTAATTCCCGAAAAACCAATAACTTCTTTATCATAAAATCATAGATATGCATCTACATATTTTAAATAAGTTAGAAGGTCATTTTTTAATTGCATTCTATCTTCTTCTTTAAAAAAATCATGTGTTTTTACTACAGATTTCTCCCAAATTTTTAGTATTGTATTATAGTCTTTTTTCTTTTACTTTTATTAATCTCATGACACTCTCCTAACCACGAGGGGTAAAATCCTAAAAATTAAATGACTAACATCTAGGTACTGACTCTACCTTATTAGTTTAAATTAACTATCTATATTGTATATTACTATTCTATCATTATCACTTTGAAATATATGCTACAATAAACTCAACATACTATTAAAATAGGAGGAAGATCAATGACACAATACACATTTACACCTAAAGATTTTAAAGCATTTGACGTTGAGGGTTTAGATGAACGAATGGAAGCTTTAAATAAATATATTAGACCTCAATTACATCAGTTAGGCGATTATTTTAGTGAGTATTTCACTTCTCAAACTGGAGAAACATTTTATGCACATGTTGCTAAACATGCGCGTAGAAGTGTTAATCCTCCTATAGATACCTGGGTCGCTTTTGCACCTAATAAACGTGGTTATAAAATGTTACCCCACTTCCAAATTGGCCTTTTTAGGGATCAATTATTTATCATGTATGGAATAATGCATGAAGGAAAAAATAAAGAAGAACGTGTTAAAGTTTTTGACAAACATTTTAATGCATTAAAACAACTTCCAAATGATTATCAAATTAGTTTAAATCACATGAAAAAAGATAAACAATATATCAAAGATTTAAGTGATACTGATTTACATCAAGCTATTGATCGTGTTAAAAATGTGAAAAAAGGAGAATTTTTTATAGCACGTACTTTAGCCCCTAGTGATGAACGATTAAAATCAGATGAAACATTTTTAGCTTTTATTAAAGAAACATTTGATGAATTCTTAAAATTATATGAATAAATACTATTCTTCGGCCTGGGACTTTACTAGAAGTCTCAGGTGTTTTTTATTTTATTGGTAATCACTCACTGTCTTGAAGATCCATCTAAATTCAGTAATATTCTTTTTTACAACATTTTTAGGTTGACCTAAAAATATATTTAGGTTAATATAATTAAAAAGATTTTAGGAGTGTATGAATGAATTATATGAGTAATAAAAAACAACGTAGCTTAGACGAAATTAATAATACAGTAGACTTTAATAGTAATAAAAGTGCAAGCCAAAAATTTTTAGCTTTTTTAGGTCCAGGATTATTAGTAGCGGTGGGATATATGGATCCAGGTAACTGGATTACATCTATGCAAGGCGGAGCACAATTTGGCTATATTCTTCTTTTTATTATTTTAGTTTCTAGTTTAGCTGCAATGCTTTTGCAAAGCATGACAGTTAGATTAGGTATTGCTACAGAGATGGATTTAGCACAAATGACACGTCATTATTTAAATCGCCCGTTAGCAATTATATTTTGGATAATAGCAGAACTAGCTATTATCGCTACAGATATTGCTGAAATTATCGGAAGTGCAATAGCTCTAGACTTATTGTTTAATATTCCTTTAATTATAGGTGCACTTATAACTGTTTTAGATGTTTTTCTTTTACTCTTTATTATGAAATTTGGCTTCAGAAAAATCGAAGCGATTGTCGGAACATTAATTTTTACTGTTCTAATTATTTTCTTATTCGAAGTATTTATTTCATCACCTAAAGTGATTAATATTCTTAACGGGTTTATTCCTCATAAGGATATCGTTACAAATCATAGTGTACTGTATATTGCTTTAGGGATTATTGGTGCTACAATTATGCCTCACAATCTCTATTTACATTCTTCGATTGTACAATCACGTAAATATGATAGAACTAATGAGAACGATAAGGCACAAGCAATTAAATATGCAACAATTGATTCTAATATACAATTAAGCATCGCTTTTATAGTAAATTGCTTGTTACTTATATTAGGTGCTGCACTATTTTATGGTGTTAATGCTGATAAATTAGGAGGATTTTATGATTTATATCATGCCCTTAAAACTCAGCCGCTTCTAGGGTCAGTACTTGGCAGTATCATGAGTACATTATTCGCTATTGCACTACTTGCATCTGGACAAAATTCTACAATCACTGGAACACTCTCAGGTCAAATTGTTATGGAAGGATTTTTAAGATTATCAATTCCAAATTGGTTAAGACGATTAATAACTAGAGGTTTAGCTGTCATTCCTGTTATAATTTGTTTAATTGTATTTAAAGGTAATGAAAATAAAATGGAACAACTTTTAGTACTTTCTCAAGTATTTTTAAGTATCGCTTTACCGTTTTCACTCATTCCTTTACAACTTGCAACAAGCAACAAAAAATTAATGGGCCCTTTTTATAATAAAAACTGGATTAACTTTTGTTCTTGGAGTTTAATTATTATTCTAAGCCTACTTAATGTTTATTTAATTATCGAAACATTTAAAGAATTTTTTGCATAAAATAAAACTATTGTTAAGGTATTGAACATGATATCTTAACAATAGTTTTTCTCTGTATTCTTTTAATTCATTATAACTTCCATAATATCATTGCAAACCACACTATATTAAACTTTCATATCAATGTCATAATATGAATAGTATAGATTTAATTTTTAATATTAATGTAGGTTTTACAAATACTCCAATAGAACTGATTATTGCGACTATATCATTTCAATGATGTACGCATTTTATTTTAATTTATATCTTTCTATTATTACATACTTATCTAATTTTATTTTTATTGACTATAAATAAACTCCCAAGCCATTTAATTCAAATTGCTTGGGAGCTATACGTAAAACTAATAACCTTCAATTATTCTTGATCAACTGAGTGTTTCTCTTTGTTTTCTTCTTTATTTAAAATTTGCTTACGTTCTTCATAATTCATTCGACGTTGATTAACAGCACTTGGCTGATTCTTTCTTTTTTCTTTCATACGTTGATTATAAGCTTTACGTTTTTCTTTTTTCTTAGCACGTAATTCCGCTTTTTCTCTTTTACGTTGTGCTTTTTGTTCTTTCTTATCAATATATGAGTCTGTTTCTACATTATTTTCATCATCATTAACTTCATTCGGCATACTATTTTTTGATTTATATTTATACTTTCTTTGTCTTGAAAGCACGCCAGAAGTATCATCATCATTTGAAGATTGTTGATATTCACTTGTTACAGCACGTTTAGGATATTGATTATATTTATCTTCCTCAATATCATCATTAAAATCTTGCTCATTATTATTTTGATTAATATGATTATAATCCTCATAATCATGTTCTCTTTCATTATAATAACTTGAAGGTTTACGACGAGTACGACGTTCTGATTTTTTAGTCTTACGAGGTGGTTCTATGTACTCTTCTTCATCATTATATTGAGTAGGTTCTTCTTCATAATAATATCTATCATCATAATCATCTCTTTGATTATAATAAGGGGGATAATCGTAAGTAGAACCATATGCTGGAACAGTTTCTAATTTACTTCTTCTTGCAAACATCATAATCGCTGTAATGAAGAAGAAGATTGGAATAATTAATGTAATAAATAATAACACTAAAGGCAAAGTAATAATGGAAGCAATTAAAAATAATATTCCAGATAAAATTCTAATATTCATAGAAATTAAAGCTAAAAATGAAATTAATAAACAAATGATAAAGTACACGATAATTGCCCAAATTCCATTTTGTAACCATATAACAAATTGAGTCGTATTTAGACTATTGTTAACTAGTATTTGTTGTATTAATTGATTATTATTCATGGAATTTTCAAGATTTTGAATTGATGTATCATTACTGAATGATACGAGTGCAATAAACATTGTAATAACCGTTAATATTAATAAGAAAATCCAACTAATCCAACCTAAAAGTTTCTCAGTTAAACGGCTCACAGGTCGTTTGATTTGTGTGTATCGTTCTCCTGACATTTATTACAACTCCTTAATTGACTTGTCAAATTATTATATCTAATTTATAGGAAAATAACTACTAATTATCACTTATTTTAACGACATTTTAAAATTCAAGAAACTTTCGTTATATTCTCCTAATGTTTTCTCCCCTAAATCTTTATAAACTTCTAATCGTTTTTGTTCTTTTTGAGTTGGATAAAAACGGTGATCGTTTTTTATGTTATTTGGTAATAAATTTCTAGCCGCCTTATTCGGAGTAGCATACCCAACCCATTCTGTATTTTGTTTATTATTTTTAGCATCTAATAAAAAGTTAATAAATTGATATGCGCCTTCTTTATTTTGAGCAGTTTTAGGAATAACCATGTTATCAAACCATACATTCGAACCTTCTTTAGGAACCACATAATCATAAGTATCTCCCTCTTGAACAAGTGATGCTGCTACACCACTCCATACTACAGCAATATGGCCTTCATTTTGTTGAAGCATCATAGTAATTTCATCGCCTACTACCCCTCTAACTTGAGGTGTAAGAGATTGTAAGTCTTGTTCTGCTTGCTTAATATGAACAGGATTGGAATCATTTAAACTATAACCCAATTTATTTAAAGCTAACCCTATAATTTCTCTAGCCCCGTCAACAAGTAATATGTCATTTTTGTATTTAGACTGATATAAATCGCTCCAACTATCAAATTGTTCATTAGGATACGCTTTTTTATTGTATAGAATACCTACCGTTCCAAAAAAATAGGGTAGTGAATAGGTATTATGTGGATCATAAGCCATATTCATATAATCAGAATCCAAATTTTTAATATTGGGTATTTTCTGATGATCTAAAGGTTCTAATAAATGTTCTCTTTTTAATTTTTGAACCGTATATTCACTTGGAAATGCAACATCATAATGTGTACCACCATTTTTAATTTTTGCTTCCATGGCTTCATTCGAATCAAACGTTTCATAAACAACTTGCATACCTGTCTCTTTTTCAAATTTCTTTATTAAATCAGGATCAATGTATTCTCCCCAATTATATACATAGACTTTTTTACCAGTTTTTGTATTATCTTGAGAATTAAACCAATGACTTATTCCTAAACATATCAATCCTACTACAATGGCACCGATAATTAACTGAAAAAATTGTTTCATTCTATTGCACCTCTTTTAGCACTTCTACGTTTTAATGTATTTTGAAGTGCATAGTATCCAATAATACCTAGCACAATAGCTAAAAATAAGATTGTTGAAATAGCATTTATTTCCATACTGATACCTTTTCGAGCCATGGCATACACCTCTACTGATAAGACACTAAATCCATTACCTGTCACAAAAAAACTTACAGTAAAATCATCTAGAGAATAGGTAAGTGCCATAAAAAAACCACCAATAATAGCAGGCATTAAGTTTGGTAAAAGTATACGTCCGAGTACTTGAGATTCTGTAGCGCCTAAATCACGAGCTGCATTTAACATGTTATGATTCATTTCATATAGCTGTGGTAGCACAAGAATGACTACTATAGGTATACAGAATGCAATATGCGATGCTAATACTGTTCCAAATCCTAGCCCTAATCCAAATATATGTCCTAAAGCTGTGAACATAATTAAAAATGAGGCACCTATGACAACATCAGATGAAACCATTAGTACATTATTTAATGTAAGTAATGTCAATTTAAACTTCTTATTTCGCAAATAATAAATTGATATTGCTCCAAATGTTCCTATAATAGTAGATACTGCTGCGGATAGCAATGCAACTGCTATTGTATTAAATATTACAGACATTAAATGATCATCTTGAAATAAAGCTTGATAATGTTCTAATGTAAAATGTTCAAAATGTACCATATTTCCAGCTGAATTAAACGAATAAAACATTAAGAAAAAAATAGGAAGATATAATACAACAAGTAATATTCCTATATAAAGTTTTCCGTACCATTTCATTTAATTCACCCTCTTCCATTTGTTTCTTTAGATTTAGTAATAATTAAGATAAAGGCCATAAATACAATTAAAAAGATAGCTATTGTCGAACCCATTCCGTAGTTTTGAATAACTAAAAATTGTTCCTCAATAGATGTACCAATATTAATCACTTTATTTCCAGCTATCAGTCTAGTAATCATAAATAACGATAGTGCTGGTATAAATGTGACTTGAACACCTGTCATTATACCTTCTTTAGTCAAAGGAAGTATGATTTTACGAAAAGTAGTAAATGTATTTGCACCTAAATCACTTGAAGCTTGTAATAAATTATTAGGAATTGATTTCATGCTATTAAAAATAGGCAAAATCATAAATGGTATATAAATATAACTTGCAACAAGTAAAAACGCACCTGATGTAAACAACAAATTTAGGGGATCAATATGCATTATACCTAACATTTTATTAATCATACCTTCGTGACTTAAAATCCCAATAAAAGCATAAGTTTTTAACAATAAATTAATCCATGTTGGTATGATTAATATAAGTAACCAAATATTTTGGAATTTTGAAGATCTAATAAAATAGGCTGCAGGATAACTTATAATTAGTGTAATGATTGTTATAAGTGCCGCATAAAAAATAGAATCCCACATCATTTTTAAATATTTCATTGAAAAGACTTGTCGATAATTGGTAAAACTAAAATGACCATTTATATCGATAAATGAAAAATATACAAGTAATAGCACAGGAATAATAATAAAAATAATCATCCATAATAAATATGGAATGATGAGAAATTTATTTAAATTACGCATGTTCAATATCCTCATAACTTTCAATACGTTTATCAAATTCTTCTTCAGTTTCTCCAGGAACCATAATATGAATAGCTTCCGGTTCAAAAAACAAACCTACCTGACTTCCTATTGTGGTCTTTTTAGTAGATTGAATAACCCATTCATACCCTTTTTCATCAATACAACAAATTTCGTAATGTACACCTCTAAAAAGCATTGAATCGACAGTTGCAGTGAATAAACCTTGTGTCGATTCAACTAAAGAAATATCCTCTGGACGAATCACTACTTCAATTTTTTTCCCAGATGGAATCCGAGCATCAACACATTCAAAATCCTGACCATATATATTCACTACAAAATCTTTAACCATTGTGCCATCAACAATATTAGATTCTCCAATAAAATCAGCCACGAATCGATTCACTGGTTCATCATAAATATCTGTTGGTGTACCAAATTGTTGTATTTCACCATCTTTCATCACAAAAATATAATCACTAAGTGCCAATGCTTCTTCTTGATCATGAGTAACAAAAATAAAAGTGATGCCTAATCTTTTTTGTAACTCACGCAGTTCATATTGCATTTCAGTACGTAATTTTAAATCTAGTGCCGAAAGAGATTCATCTAATAATAAAATTTCAGGTTTATTTACAATAGCTCTGGCAATAGCGACTCTTTGTTTTTGTCCCCCACTCATTTCATCAATATGACGTTGCTCATAACCTGTGAGCTTAACAAGTTTTAATGCTTCTTTAACTTTCTTATCAATCTCTTGTTTAGAAAACTTTTTTAGTCTTAAACCAAAAGCAATATTCTCATATACATTTAAATGAGGAAATAAAGCATAATCTTGAAATACTGTATTTACTTTACGTTTATTTGCAGGTAATTTTTCGATAGACTGATTTTTATAAATAATTTGACCTTCATTAGGTTGTTCAAATCCTGCAATAAGCTTTAAAATCGTAGTTTTACCACAACCTGAGGGACCAAGTAACGTATAAAAATATCCCGATTCAATATCTAAGTTCATATTATTTAATATTGTTGTATCATTAAATTTCTTAGTAACTTTTTTAAAAGATAATAGTGATTCCAATCCATTTCCTCCTTTACAAATATGATGCTGTTGCTACAATTAGAATTTTAACTTCATTTTCTGAATGATTATGTAATTGATGTAATTCATTTGCTCTAAAATAAAGTACATCTCCCTCATAAGCTTGATAGCGCTCCTTACCTAACGTAAGTATTACACATCCCTCTAAACAATAAATAAAGGTATCAGATTCAGAAGGTTCAAAAGATTTGTACGATGATCCAGGCTTAATTGTTAATATAAGAGGTTCCATTTCATATTCATTTGAACTAGGTACAACCCAATTTAAAATATATCCTCTGTCATATTCATCATAAATAGTTCGTTCACTTTTTTTATATAATACTTTCTCTTTCGCTTTTTCTTTAAAAAAATCACTTGGTGTAGTACCTAATACTTCTAATATATTTAAAAATGTTTCCATACTTGGAGACGCATATTCACTTTCAATTTGTGAAATATATCCTTTTGATAAATCAGTTCGTTCCGCTAACTCTTCTTGAGTAAGATTTTTTTGACGTCTTAAATTTTTTAATTTATATCCAATCTGCATAACTAACCACCTAAAAAAGCTGTATATTGTTTACTATTATCAAACATTTTGTTTAATGCTTAATAAAAATAACAAAATACAGCTTTAAATTCAATAGGTATATTAAAAAATTGAGATTGAATTAGCAATCTTAATGTTTACTAAAATTTTCTCGATCAGGATGCTTTTTAACTTCTTGGATTACTTTATAGCTATTATAGCCACTTTTTTCTTCAAATTCTTTAAAAATTTGTTTTTCTTCAGCTTTACTTGGCACAATTTGTTTAAATTTTTTATATTGTTCCATTAACTCAGTACCTATTATAGACTTTTCATAATAGTTTTCGATTTGATTAAAAAATTTAATAACTTCAACCATTTCATCATTAGACCAATCTAAATCGAGTGGATATTGATATTCCATAGTTACCCTCCAAAATATAAACTTATTTCTATAAAAAAAGGTGGAACTAGATTCCTTATAAAAATCATAGTCCCACCGTAAATGGTTATTTCAATTATTTCAATTAAATACGTCGATTTAATTCACAATTATTTCAAAAGGAAATTACATAGTATGGATTGGTAATCCAATAGCTTTTTCGGCAACTTCCATAGTCATTTCACCTAATGTTGGATGAGCATGAACAGTTAATGCGATATCTTCAGCATTCATACCTGCTTCGATTGCTAAACCTAATTCAGAAATAATATCAGAAGCACCATTACCTGCTACTTGAGCACCAATAACTGTGTCATCTTCTTTTAATGTAATTAATTTAACAAAACCAGTTGTATCATCTAATGATAATGCACGTCCGTTAGCAGCATAAGGGAATTTAGATGCTTTGAAATCTAAACCTTCTTCTTTAGCTTGAGCTTCAGTATAACCAACTTGAGCTAATTCTGGTTCAGTGAAGCATACAGCAGGCATACCAATATAATCAACTTCTGATGCTTGACCTGAAATTACTTCTGCAGCTACTTTACCTTCATAACTTGCTTTGTGTGCAAGTGGTAAACCAGGCACGATATCACCAATTGCGTAGATGTTTTTAATAGAAGTACGGCTTTGTTTGTCTACTTCTAATAATCCACGATCAGCAAATTTAAGACCTAATTCTTCTAAGCCTAATTCGTCTGTATTTGGACGACGACCTACAGTTACTAATACATAATCAGCTTCAATTGTTTTTTCTTCACCTTTAGCTTCGTAAGTAACTTTAACACCGTTTTCAGTTTCTTCAGCGTTTTTAGCCATAGCTTCAGTGATAATTTCAACGCCTTTTTCTTTCATACCTTTTTTAACAGGTTGAACCATTTGTTTTTCGAAACCGCCAAGAATTTCTTTAGCACCTTCTAAAATTGTAACTTCAGAACCGAAGTTAGCAAAGGCAGTACCAAGTTCTGAACCAATATAACCGCCACCGACAACTACTAATTTACCAGGAACTTCTTGTAAGTTTAAAGCGCCTGTTGAATCGATAACGCGTTTACCAAATTCAAAATTAGGAATTTCAATTGGTCTTGAACCAGTTGCAATAATAGCATTTTTGAAGTTATACGTTTGAGCACTTTTCTCATCCATAACACGTAAACTATTTTCATCTACGAAATAAGCTTCACCACGAACGATGTCAACTTTATTACCTTTTAATAAACCTTCAACACCGCCAGTTAATTTATTAACAACTGATTGTTTAAATTCTTGAACTTTATCAAATTTAAGTGATACGCTTTCAGCAATAATCCCTAAATTTTCAGAGTGTTGAGCTTCTACGAAACGATGAGAAGCATGTAATAACGCTTTTGATGGAATACATCCAACGTTTAAGCACACACCACCTAAGTCACCTTTTTCAACAATAGTAACTTTTTGTCCTAATTGAGCTGCACGAATTGCAGCAACATATCCACCAGGACCTGCTCCGATTACAATAGTATCTGTTTCAATTGGGAAATCTCCAACTACCATGTTTTACCCCTCCATTAATAATAATTCTGGATTATTTAATAAGCGTTTGATATGATTCATAGCATTTTGACCAGTTGCACCATCAATTTGTCTGTGGTCAAAGCTTAATGATAATGCTAATACTGGAGCTGCTACAATTTCACCATCTTTAACAATAGGTTTTTGAGCAATACGTCCAATACCTAAAATAGCTACTTCTGGGTGATTGATAACTGGAGTGAACCATTGTCCACCAGCTGAACCGATGTTACTAATTGTACATGTAGCACCGCTCATTTCTTGAGATGTTAATTTACCATCACGAGCTTTAACAGCTAATTCATTGATTTCATCTGAGATTTGGAAAATAGATTTACGATCTGCATTTTTAACTACAGGTACTAATAAACCTCTTTCAGTATCTGCAGCGATACCGATATTCCAGTAATGTTTGTGTACAATTTCACCAGCTTCTTCATTAAATGATGTATTAAGTGCTGGGTATTTTTTAAGTGCAGAAACAAGCGCTTTAACAACATATGGTAAGAATGTTAATTTAATACCTTGTTCAGCTGCAACTTCTTTGAATTTTTTACGGTGATCCCATAATTCTTGAACATCAATTTCATCCATTAATGTTACGTGTGGAGCAGTGTGTTTTGAGTTAACCATTGCTTTAGCAATTGCTTTACGCATAGCAGGGATTTTTTCTGTAGTTTCAGGGAAGTCTCCTTCAGGTACTGATTGAGTTTGAACTGCAGAAGTATCTTCTGATGTTGAAGCAGCTGCACTTTCATTTGAAGCTGTTGCTGCTTGAGCACCGCCACCATTTAAGTGGTTATCGATGTCTTCTTTAGTAATACGTCCATTTTTACCTGAACCAGAAACTGCTTTAATGTTCACGCCTTTTTCACGTGCATATTTACGTACAGATGGCATTGCTTTAATTCGTCTATTTTCGTCTACTTTTTCATCTTGTGATGTTGAAGCTGCTGGAGTTTCTTCAGTTTTAGCTTCTTCTTTTGCAGGTTCTTCTTCTTTAGATGAAGCATCGTCATCATCATGACCTTTAAATTGCATTTCTTCTGCATCTGGTGCGTCAATTTTAACAATGACATCACCTACAACTGCTACAGTGCCTTCTTCAACTACTACTTCTTCAATTGTACCGCTTACAGGAGATGGGATTTCTACTACAGATTTATCATTTTGAACCTCTGCTAATACGTCATCCTCTTCAATTGTATCTCCGGCTGAAACAAACCACTTAACGATTTCACCTTCGTGGATACCTTCACCAATGTCGGGTAGTCTAAATTCAAATGCCACGTTCTTATCCTCCTAAGATTTAAATATTTATTATTTAAATAAATTTATAACATAGAGGAAGGACAGAATAATATGTCGTGTCTGTTAACACTTTATCATTTTGTCCTACGTCTCTAGTTTACAATTAATTATATATACTAATTATATATACATAAAATAAATAGAAAATACTTATTTTAAATATATAGATTCATATATAGCTTACTGTTTTGTATATACTATTAGAATTCTAAAGTAGCTTTAGCTTGTTCAATAATATCATTTTTATTTGGTAACCAAACGTTTTCAGCTTGAGTAAATGGATATACAGTATCAGCAGCAGCAACACGTGCAATTGGAGCTTCTAATGAAAGAATAGCACGTTCAGCTAATTCAGCTGCTACAGTAGCACCAACACCAGCTTGACGTTGAGCTTCTTGAACAACTACTGCACGACCAGTTTTTTCAACTGATGCAACTAATGTATCAATATCGATTGGTTGAACTGTACGTAAATCGATAACTTCTACAGAGTAACCTTCTTTTTCAAGTTCTTCTGCAGCTTTTTCAGATTCTTGTACCATTGCACCGTATGCAATTAATGTAATGTCATTACCTTCTTTTTTGACATTTGCTTTACCAATTTCAATTGTATATTCTTCTTCAGGAACTTCTTCACGGAATGAACGATATAATTTCATGTGCTCTAAATATACAACTGGATCGTTTGATCTAATTGATGAAAGTAATAAACCTTTAGCATCATAAGGACCAGATGGAATAACTACTTTAATACCTGGTGATTGAGCTAAAATACCTTCTAAGTTATCTGCGTGTAATTCTGGAGTGTGTACCCCACCACCAAATGGTGTACGAATTGTTACAGGAGCAGTTTTAGAACCACCTGAACGGAAACGCGTACGAGCGATTTGACCAGCAACTTCGTCAAACACTTCAAATACGAATCCTAAGAATTGAATTTCCATTACAGGACGGAAACCTTCTACAGTTAAACCAAGAGCTAAACCACCAATACCAGATTCAGCTAATGGTGTGTCGAATACACGGTCTTCACCGAATTCTTTTTGTAAACCTTCAGTAACACGGAATACACCGCCGTTAACACCAACGTCTTCACCGAAAATTAAAACGTTTTCGTCATTTTGCAATTCAGTTTTAAGCGCATTGTTAATCGCTTGAACCATTGTCATTTGTGCCATGGCTTATTTCGACTCCTTCTCTTTGTAAATTTCATATTGTTCAGCTAAATTTTGAGGCATATCTTCATACATGATATCCATTAAATCAAGAACAGTTTGTTTTGGAGTATTGTCAGCCTCTTTAATTGCTTTCTTGATGTCGTCTTTAGCACGTTCAATAACTTCGTTTTCTTTCTCTTCGCTCCATAATCCTTTATTTTCTAAGAATTTTCTGAAACGAACTAACGGGTCTTTTTTCTCCCACTCTGCATCTTCATCTGAAGTTCTGTAACGAGTTGGATCATCTCCAGCCATTGTATGTGGACCATAACGATAAGTCATAGTTTCGATTAATGTTGGACCTTCACCATTAATTGCGCGATCACGAGCTTCTTTAGTAGCTTGATATACAGCTAATGCATCCATACCATCAACTTGGATACCAGGGATACCTACTGCAATTGCTTTTTGAGCTAATGTAGTAGCAGCTGTTTGTTTACTACGTGGAGTAGAAATAGCATAGTTATTGTTTTGGATAACAAAGATTGCTGGTGCTTTATAAGCAGAAGCAAAGTTAATACCTTCGTAGAAATCACCTTGTGAAGAACCACCATCACCAGTGTAAGTGATAGCAACTGCTTTTTTACCACGTTTTTTAATACCGAATGCCACACCAGCTGTTTGGATATATTGTGCACCGATAATGATTTGTGGACTGAATGCGTTTACGCCTTCAGGGAATTGGTTACCTTTAAAGTGACCTCTTGAGAATAAGAAAGCATCAGTTAACGGTAAACCGTGCCAAATAAGTTGTGGTACATCACGGTAACCAGGTAAAATGAAGTCTTCTTTTTCTAAAGCATATTGAGAAGCTAATTGAGATGCTTCTTGTCCTGCTGTTGGAGCATAGAAACCTAAACGACCTTGTCTATTTAAAGAAATAGAACGTTGGTCAAGAATACGTGTCCACACCATTCTTTCCATTAATTCTACTAATTGTTCATCAGTTAAATCAGGTACTAAGTCTTCATTTACGACATTACCATCTACGTCCAAAATTTGAACCATTTCAAATTTCGACTGAGTATCATTTAATACTTTTACTGCATCGAATTGGGCTTGTAACTTAGGAGCCATTCAATTCACCATACCTTTCCCATATAATAGAAATTCATTTTATCCACTCATAGTGTACCACAATTATTTTAGACTGTTAAACATTTTCATAAAGTTCTGTATTACTAAAAAAAGATACAGTCTGAGAAACTGTATCAATGTAACAATTAACACTGTATTAGTGATGTTAAGAGATTAAATGATCGACGTCTTGTTTTTCTTTATTAACTGTATTCATTGCCTTAGCATAAGCCTGGAATTTTTTCTTAAAGTTTTCTTGAGCTTTATTAAGCGCATTGTTTTTTTCGTCTACTTGAGATTGTGTTACTCCATCTTGTTTGACTAATTCAAATAAATCTTTTTCTTTACTTAATACATTTCTATAAGCCTTAGCATAGTCGTCATGTGTTTTATATTTGTTTTTTATAGCATCGTCAAGTTGTTTAACTTCTTTTCTTTTATTATCATTTTTAATATCGTTAATATGAGAATCGCCTTTTTTAAATTGCTTTTCGGAATTTTTTAAAATTGAAACTTCCTTATCAAAGGTTTTTTCTCGTTTATCAATATTATCAAGTACATCGTCAGCTGCTTTACTACGTGTATTACTGTCATTGCTATTTGCTTTTTTATACAAACCTTGTTTCTTTTCTTCAAGTGAATTTAGTTTTTTACTAACCTCATTTATAGATTGTTCTTTATCAAATGCTTTTTGAACATTCTCGTCATAAGCTTTTACCTCTTTTTTATCAGTTGTACAACCAGCTAATAAAAGTGTAGAGGCAGCTGCAACAACTATGGTTTTACGTAATTTCATTAATGTCATTCCTCCTCATAGTGTTTCGATTGTAATATTATATAAAGATAGTTTATAAATCAAATGAAACTATATAATGTACGTAAATGTATATTATCTGTTATATTTTATATTATATAAGGAAGGTGTATAACATGTTAACAATGAAAGATATTATTAGAGATGGACATCCTACGTTACGCGAAAAAGCAAAAGACGTGAATTTACCTCTTTCTGAAGAAGATAAAAATACTTTGCGTGATATGCGTGAATTTTTAATTAATAGTCAAGATGATGAAATTGCTAAAAAATACGGTCTACGCTCTGGAGTAGGTTTAGCTGCACCACAAATTAATATCTCAAAAAAAATGATAGCTGTGTATTTACCTGACGACGGGGAAGGTAAATCTTACGACTATATGTTAGTCAATCCTAAAGTAATTAGTCATAGTGTCCAACACGCTTATTTACCTACTGGTGAGGGGTGTTTAAGCGTAGATGAAAATATACCTGGTTTAGTTCATCGTCATTATAGAACAACAATTAAAGCTTATGATATTGACGGTAATGAAGTTAAATTACGTTTGAAAGGTTATCCAGCAATTGTATTTCAACATGAAATTGATCATTTAAACGGTATTATGTTCTACGATTATATCGATAAAGATCATCCTCTTACTCCATTACCAGACTCAGTTGAAGTTTAATATTCAAGCCTAATGCATTTTTACATTATTGTAATAAATGTGTTAGGCTTTTCTTTTTTTATTCAATTTCCTACTACTTTTACTACATATAAACTGCTTTATTTATTCTGATACATAAGGTAAAATAAAAGTTAACTGAAATCATAGTAAATTACTATCTTTCAAAAATGAACGACATGTATGATTTGCCTTTAAGCACAGTAAAATAAATATTATTTTATATTAAAAATTTAAAATACCTGTTATGTGGCATTCACGTTAGATGTGAAAATAAATAAACATGTATATTTTATTTATTTTCTACTTGTGCTCATAAGACAATAAATAGACATTTATTTAGGAGGAAATATATATCATGGCAGTATTTAAAGTATTTTTTCAACATAATAAAGACGAAGTAATTGTTCGTGAGAACACAAATACAATTTATGTTGAAGGTGAAACTGAAGAACAAGTAAGACGTTATTTAAAAGATCGCAATTATAATATCGAGTTTATTACTAAATTAGAGGGCGCACATTTAGAATATGAAAAAGAACATTCTGATCACTTTAATGTGGAGAACGCTCAATAATGAAACAATTACATTCTAATGAAGTAGGTGTATATGCTCTAGGCGGCTTAGGTGAGGTTGGTAAAAACACTTATGCTGTGGAGTATAAAGATGAAATTGTTATCATTGATGCTGGAATTAAATTCCCTGATGATAATTTATTAGGTATAGACTACGTTATTCCTGATTATACCTACTTAGAACAAAATCAAGATAAAATTGTTGGTTTGTTTATTACTCATGGACATGAAGACCATATAGGTGGTGTGCCCTACCTATTAAAGCAAATTAATGTGCCTATTTATGGTGGCCCTTTAGCTTTAGGTTTAATACGCAATAAATTAGAAGAACACAATTTACTGCGTAATGCTAGTTTAAATGAAATTACAGAAGATAGTGTTATAAAATCTAAACATTTTGAAATTTCTTTTTACTTAACTACGCATAGTATCCCGGAAGCATATGGTGTTGTTGTTGACACACCTGAAGGTAAAATTGTCCATACTGGTGACTTCAAATTTGATTTTACCCCTGTTGGTGCGCCTGCAAATATCGCAAAAATGGCAGAGCTTGGTAAAGAAGGCGTATTATGCTTGTTATCTGACTCTACAAATGCGCTAGTTCCTGATTTCACATTAAGTGAACGTGAAGTTGGACAAAATGTCGATAAAATTTTCCGTAACTGTAAAGGTCGTATTATTTTCGCAACCTTTGCATCAAACATCTATCGTGTTCAACAAGCGGTGGAAGCAGCAATTAAATATAATCGTAAAATTGTAACTTTTGGCCGTTCAATGGAAAATAATATTAAGATTGGTATGGAGCTTGGTTATATCAAAGCACCCCCCGAAACATTTGTTGAGCCTAACAAAATTAATAATATTCCTAAACACGAGTTACTTATTTTATGCACTGGCTCTCAAGGTGAACCAATGGCTGCACTTTCGCGTATCGCTAATGGTACACACAAACAAATTAAAATTATACCTGATGATACTGTAGTATTCAGTTCTTCTCCTATTCCAGGGAATACTAAAAGCATCAATCGTACAATTAACGCATTATATAAAGCTGGTGCTGATGTTATTCACAGTAAGATTTCTAACATTCATACATCAGGACATGGTTCCCAAGGCGACCAGCAGTTAATGCTTCGTTTAATTCAACCTAAATACTTCTTACCTATTCATGGTGAGTATCGTATGTTAAAAGCTCATGGTCAAACAGGTATTGATTGTGGTGTTAAAGAAGAAAATGTCTTTATTTTTGATATTGGTGATGTCTTAGCTTTAACACACGATTCTGCGCGTAAAGCTGGTCGAATTCCATCTGGTAATGTATTAGTTGATGGAAGTGGTATCGGTGATATTGGTAATGTTGTCATTCGGGATCGTAAATTATTATCTGAAGAAGGATTGGTTATTGTTGTAGTAAGTATTGATTTTAATACAAATAAACTTCTTTCAGGTCCAGATATTATTTCACGTGGTTTTGTTTACATGCGTGAATCTGGCCAATTAATTTATGATGCACAACGAAAAATTAAAACGGATGTTATTTCAAAACTAAATTCAAATGATGATATTCAATGGCATCAAATTAAATCTTCAATCATTGAAACGTTACAGCCATATTTATATGAAAAAACAGCTCGTCGTCCAATGATTTTACCAGTAATTATGAAAGTAAATGAAGAATAAAAGAGTCCGGGACATAAAGTATCTAGATAA
>NZ_KV792047.1:0-21145 GCF_001808085.1 Staphylococcus sp. HMSC14C01 | reverse complement strand
GAGAAACCCAACGCTCAACGAAAGCTGGGGTTACATTATCGAGGAGATTAACGAATTCTGTCCAATCTTTTATTATATAGTTAATATGTAATTAAAAAGATATAGCGATATATATACTTGACTATTACTATAGATTAGTTTTAAATGGGAATTTGAGTTTAAGAAACAAATAACCATCTTGGACTATTATTGCACTTTTATAGTGCTTAATTAAAAAATCCCTCATATATCGTTTTTCTGATTTTCTTAAAAATTTATTACAAGGACCATTGAAGTATATATGAAATAGTAGGAAGAAAATCAGTATATAATGCTTTTTAAATGATTTTAAATGTTAAAAGCTTTCTTATTCTTATTTAACCATTTAGTATAGAAATATGGTAAAATTAAAGTAATACATTTTTTTGGGGGTGTCTTAATGGGAAGGTCTTAACATGCTTTTATAACGGTGATAAGTATGACGTATTAAATTCGTGTTACTCATTAGAGACACATAATATTTGGAGGTGAATCCCTAGAAATAGGGAACTAATTGGAAACAGTGACCATAATTAATTTAGTAATATTTTTTCTATTAATCGCTTTAACAACTGTATTCGTTGGATCTGAATTTGCATTAGTAAAAGTACGTTCAACACGAATTGAACAACTTGCTGATGAAGGTAATGGAAGCGCAAAAATTGTTAAAAAGATGATTGCTAATCTTGATTATTATTTATCAGCTTGTCAACTTGGTATTACAGTTACATCTTTAGGTTTAGGTTGGTTAGGTGAACCGACATTCGAAAAACTATTACATCCACTTTTTAATATATTACATTTGCCAAGTGCAGTAACTACAACCATTTCATTTGTGATTTCGTTTATTGTTGTAACTTATTTACATGTAGTGTTAGGTGAGTTAGCACCTAAATCAATAGCAATACAACATACTGAAAAATTAGCATTAACTTATGCTAGACCATTATATTATTTTGGTAATGTCATGAAGCCATTAATATGGTTAATGAATGGTTCGGCACGAGTAATTATTAGAATGCTTGGTGTTGACCCTGATGCGCAAGCAGATGCAATGTCTGAGGAAGAGATTAAAATCATTATTAATAATAGTTATAATGGTGGAGAAATTAATCAAACAGAACTGAATTACATGCAAAATATCTTTTCATTTGACGAAAGACATGCGAAAGATATCATGGTTCCACGTACACAAATGGTAACGTTAAACGAACCATTTAATGTTGACGAATTACTTGACACGATTAAAGAACATCAATTTACACGTTATCCAATTACTGAAGATGGGGATAAAGACCATATAAAAGGTTTTATTAATGTAAAAGAATTTTTAACAGAATATGCTTCAGGTAGAACAATTAAAATCTCTAATTATATTCATGAATTACCTATGATTTCAGAAACAACTCGTATTAGCGATGCATTAGTTTCAATGCAACGTGAACATGTTCATATTAGTCTTATTATTGACGAATATGGTGGTACTGCCGGTATTTTAACAATGGAAGATATTCTTGAAGAGATTGTCGGTGAAATCAGAGATGAATTTGATGATGATGAAATAAATGATATTGTTAAATTAGAGGAAGATATATATCAAATTAACGGACGTGTCTTACTTGATGATTTACATGAAAAATTTGATATCACTTTTGAAGATTCTGAAGATATCGATACAATAGGTGGATGGTTACAAGCACACAATACTAATCTTCAAGTTGAAGATTATATAGATACAAAATACGATCGATGGATTGTTTCTGAAATGGATAATCACCAATTGGTATGGGTTGTACTTAAATACCAATTTAATGAAACAAGACCTGTGATTAGTGATGAAGAGGAAGAAGACAATCACGATCATAAACATGAATCGGATGAATAAAAATAAAGGCACTTGGGTATGTAAACCTAAGTGTCTTTATTTGTATGCGTAAAAGAAATTAAGTTATGTTAATTTTTAGTTGAAAAAATATATTGAATAGGATGTGGCATAAATGATAAATGATACACAAGTGTTAAATAATGGTTACCCAATGCCTAAAGTAGGACTAGGCGTTTATAAAATGGAAGATGATGAGATGGAAACCGCAGTACAAACAGCATTAGAAGCGGGATATCGTGCATTTGATACTGCTTATTTTTACGGTAATGAACAAGCACTAGGTAAAGCTTTAAACAACAGTGATATTGCGAGAGAAGACGTATTTATTACTTCTAAATTATGGAATGATTATCAAGGATATGATAATACATTAGAATATTTTAATAAATCTTTAGAAAACTTAGGATTGGATTATTTAGATTTATATTTAATTCATTGGCCATGTGAAAAAGATGGCTTATATATTGAATCTTATAAAGCATTAGAAAAATTATATAATGAAGGTAAAATTAAAGCGATTGGTGTATGTAACTTTAAACCCCATCACTTAGAAACATTGATGAAAGAGACAACTATTGTACCTCAAATTAATCAAATAGAAGTTCATCCTTATTTTAATCAACAAGATGTACAAGATTATTGTGATAAACATGATATTACTGTTACAGCTTGGATGCCACTTATGAGAAATCGAGGATTATTAGATGATCCAGTAATTACAAAATTAGCAGAACAATATGACAAAACACCAGCACAAATTGTATTACGTTGGCATCTAGCCCATGACAGAATTATTATTCCTAAATCAAAAACGCCATCTCGTATTCGTGAAAATTATGATATTTTTGACTTTAATTTAGAACTTACTGAGATTGCGGAAATTGATAGTTTAAATAGAAATGCACGTCAAGGTAAAGATCCAGATGATGTAGCAATAGGTGATTTAAAATAATATAGTTTAAATTATTACAAAAGCTGGAATTAATGTTAATTATTTGTTAATTACATGGTTATTAGTAGAATGTTTATTGATTTTATTGATACAATATTGGAAAGAATGTAGAAAAGGATGTAATTAGATGAAAATCAGAGTCATTATACCTTGCTTCAATGAAGGTAAAGTCGTAAAAAAAACTTACGATAGATTGACTGAAATTTTGACGGAGAATAGTAAAACTCGTCGTTATTATTATGACTTGTTATTTATTGATGACGGTAGTAAAGATAATACGATTGAGCATATACAACATTTAGCGGAATACGATGAACATGTTAAATATATTTCTTTCAGTCGAAATTTTGGTAAAGAAGCAGCAATGATTGCTGGTTTTCAACACAGTGTGAATGTTGATGCAGTCGTAATGATTGATGGAGATTTACAACATCCTCCGGAATTTATACCTAAAATGGTTGAAATGTATCAACAAGGGTTTGATCAAGTTGTCGCTAAACGAGATCGTAGTGGTGAAAATGTTGCACGTAAAACAATGTCAAAGTTGTACTATAAGCTCATTAATAGCTTTGTCGAAGATATTAAATTTAGTGATGGTGTAGGAGATTTTCGATTATTAAGTCAACGTGCAGTTAAATCGATTGTTTCATTAAATGAATATAATCGATTTTCTAAAGGGTTATTTGAATGGATAGGATATAATACAAAGATTTTTACTTATAAAAATGTAGAACGAGAAGCTGGAGAATCTAAATGGACTTTTACCAAGTTATTAAATTATGGGATTGATGGATTAATATCATTTAATAATAAACCACTGAGAGCAATGATATATCTTGGAATGTTTATCTTTGGATTAAGCATCATTTATATTATTTATTTGTTAATAGGCATTTTAATGAATGGAATTAATCATCCGGGTTACTTTACAACAATAGCAGCTGTATTGTTATTAGGTGGCATTCAGTTAATGTCTATTGGTGTAGTTGGCGAATATATTGGGCGAATTTATTACGAAGTAAAACAAAGACCAAAATATATTGTAGAAGCTTCCAATTTAAAAGCACCTATTGAAAAAGTAGTTGCAGAAAAAGAAAAAATTTATCAATAAAAAATAAACATGTAAAAGCTCTTACATCATAGCTTCTTACATGTTTATTTTTTTAAGTCATTTTCAATATGATTATGTTTGAGTTGCCACAATAAATATATATCAAATAAAGCATAAATAATTATGAAGATATACCAAAATGACGTTAATAAGGTCAAAAGTATAATTGAAATAATAATAATTGTATGACCAATCATAATAGGATGTTGTAGCTTACTCAAAAATTTAAGATGATTCATTTCATTTTTTGAAAAAGTACTTATGAAATCAATGCTTAAGCCTACGATAAATATAGCTGGAGCTAAATAAGGGATAGACATATAGACTGATTGATCGCTAGATTCAAAAGTGATAAATAATGAGCAACTAATCATAATTGCAAAAATGAATGCAAGAGATTTATACTCTGAAATCATTAAGTATATATGTTTACGATTTAAATAATATTGTAAGATTGTCCAACTTAAGAAAAATATAATTGAAGCAAATGTTATAAAATTGAACTTTTCAATCACAATACTATTAATAATAGCATTGATAACAATGGATAATAGAACGGAGTTAAACGTTAGTTGTTTGAAATGATGCCGATATAAATCAAAACCCAGAACACATATTGTAATGGCTATATTAATAAATACATATATAATCATGGTGTACTCCTATCACGTGTGTGTAGTTCATTAAAATATTATAGCAATTAAAATAAACTTAATCATTTCAAAACACTTAATAAATAATATTCTATTATAATTTACTAATTATACACCTTTCTTATTACTCCATAACAATGTATGTAACTG
Organism: Staphylococcus sp. HMSC14C01; assembly: GCF_001808085.1. Classification (NCBI taxonomy): domain Bacteria; kingdom Bacillati; phylum Bacillota; class Bacilli; order Caryophanales; family Staphylococcaceae; genus Staphylococcus; species Staphylococcus sp. HMSC14C01. The sequence continues at coordinate 16,376 of NZ_KV792047.1, read as the reverse complement.
AGGTAAAACATACACGTGATTCATATCACTGCTATTCATTACTGTGTCTACAAGGGTTTCATAGCGACCAAGTAATTTTTCGGTATGATGTTCAACATCATCATCTAAATAAGGGTTTCCTACTTGCAAATAAAATGGAATATTAGGATAACGATGATGAATCATTCTAGCAAATTGATAATCTTCTTTATCAAAAACAACTACTTTCAAGTTCAATGTTGATGGTATACATTGTTCTATGACATCATCTAATATTTCTAAATTAGGCACCATATTAGAGCTAGGCGGTTTAGGACTAATTGTTAAATCGTTAATTTGTCGCATCCAAGGTTGAAATTTACTGCCTTGGGTTTCTAATGCCGTAAAAATATTTTTTTCTTCAAATAAATCTACTAAATCTTGAATTCCTTTGATTAATGCAGGGGTCCCTCCAGAAATAGTGACATGATCAAATTGATTACCGCCAATTTCTTTTAAACGATCATAAATGTCTTGAGCAGTTAATAACTCTATATCATCTTTAGCGCTACCATCCCACGTAAAGGCGGAATCGCACCAACTACAACGATAATCGCATCCTGCTGTGCGGACAAACATTGTTTTTCGTCCTATAACTCGTCCTTCTCCTTGAATAGTAGGACCAAAAATTTCTAAAACTGGTATTTTTGAAGGCATTATTTATTCTCCTTTGGACGATAGACAACATAACTTGATGGTGTTTCACGTAAATACACTTGTACACATTTAGGTTTATTGTCATACTCGTTAAGATGAGCTTGTACGATTTCAAAAATTGTCTGTGCCACAATTTCAGTAGAAGGACTTTTATCTTTAAATTGAGGTAAATCATTTAATAAATAGTGATCAAATTGGTCATGGACCAATCGTTTTAATTCACTAAAATTAATTAAAAATCCATTATGGTCGAGTGTATCTCCAACAATAGTTAAGTTAACAAAATAAGTATGTCCATGTGTTCTCATGCATTTTCCAGCATCTTCACTAGGAATAAAATGTGCCGCAGAAAAATTGAAATCTTTATTTAATTCAAATGTATAAGGGTGATTCACTGTAGGATAAACTTGTTGTATCATAATGACGCATCTCCTTTTTGTTCTAAATATTGATGAAGTCCACGTTGTCTTAATTTACAAGCTGGACATTCTCCGCATCCATCTCCAATAATACCGTTGTAGCATGTAAGCGTATTGTGGCGCACATAATCGAGGACACCTAATTCATCACTGAGTTCCCAAGTTTGCGTTTTATCTAACCACATTAAGGGTGTATGAATAACAAAGTCTCTATCCATAGATAAACTAAGTGTGACATTCATAGATTTAATAAAACTATCTCGGCAATCTGGGTAACCAGAGAAGTCTGTTTCACATACACCCGTAATGATGTGTTTCGCATTCACTTGATAAGCAAGAGCTCCAGCAAATGACAAGAATAATAAATTACGAGCAGGTACAAAAGTATTTGGTATACCATCTTCTCCTGTCTCAATTTTCATGTCATGTTTTGTTAATGCATTTGGAGTAAGTTGAGATAGTAAAGACATGTCTAAAATATGGTGTTTCAACCCTTGATCTTTTGCTATTTTAGAAGCTACTTCGATTTCTGTATTATGTCTTTGCCCATAATTGAATGTGACAAGTTCAACCTCTTTAAAATGTCTTTTGGCGTAGAAAAGACAGGTTGTACTATCTTGACCACCACTAAACACAACAATTGCTTTTTCAGAATTCAAAACACTGTTTGGCATAACGTTTCTCCTTTAAAAGTTAATATTTTTAATTTATGATGAAATAGAATGAAAACATTGGATATAAAATATAAAAAAAGCCTATCTCTATAAAAAGATAGACTTAAAAGATGTAGAACATATGTACATTAAAAAGCTTATATAAATATTTCTACAAAGGTCTAGTTTTTTATAGAGGGTTTCAGCTAGGAACCTCTTTATATTCGAATTATACGATAGATAGCTTAATATATTCATATCTTAAAATCAAGTGCTAGTTTATAGAATATTAAAAAAAGCGCTTATATAAAATTGTATTTTAATATATTATTTTGAAGGTTGGAAATAATTATGATTATAGTCATAGATAATAATGATTCATTTACATATAACTTGATTGATTACATAAAAACAAAAACTTCTCATTGTGTAAAGGTAATAAAGGTAACAGAAGTGACTGTAGCATTACTTGAAGAATTAACAATTGAAGCTATTGTCATATCTCCAGGTCCGGGAAAACCAAGTGACTATCCAATTTTGAAAAGCGTTTTAGATAGATACGCCTCATCGGTGCCTATATTAGGTATCTGTTTAGGGTTTCAACTCATCTATGAATATTATGGAGGGGAAATTATGCATGGGCCAAAGCCCGTTCATGGTCATACAACACCTATAATGCATACAGGTAAAGGACTTTTCAAACAGTTACCTCAAAATTTTAATGTCATGCGTTATCATTCTTTAATTGCTAATAGGCAACAATTACCTTCTCAATTAAATATTACAGCTACAAATAATGAAGGTATTATGATGGCATTTGAACATGATACACTACCTATTTTTGCAGTACAGTATCATCCTGAATCTATATTAAGTGAATATGGTCATCAGCAGATTCAATACTTTATAGAGAGAGTAGGAAAAACACATGAATATTACGTTTAATTACCGTTATTATACTAATGAAGATGACTACATCAATTATCAATTGCGATTTGATCAATATATTTCAAAATCAATTGCCTATTCTTTAGAAGAAGTAGGTGAAGTTATTCAATTTGCTGAAGAACAACAGAAAAAGGGGCATTATGTAGCGTTATATTTAACTTATGAATCAGCGCCATTTTTTAATAATCAATTAGAAACGTATCACTTAATAGAAAAAGAAGTATATGCTGCTGCATACGCTTTTAATCAACCCTTAAATTCTGATAATAATAAGGACAATATACAATATCATTCAGTACATCACTTTCAATTCCAAGAAAGTGACGAACAAATGAGAAGAAAAATTATTAAAATACAAGAAGCTATTACAGAAGGAGATACTTATCAAGTTAACTATACTACTCGTTTATCCAGTAAAGTGCATTATCCTATTTCAATGTTATATACCTATTTAACTCACAACAATAACGGTAGCTATACAGCTTTATTAGATACTGAAGAAGTAAAAGTTGCGTCAATTTCTCCAGAGTTATTTTTTCAAAAAGGTACATTTAACGATAAAGCAAACGTGATTGTTAGTAAGCCGATGAAAGGAACAATGCCACGTGGGAAAACTAGTGTAGAAGATCAGTTGAATTATGAAAAATTAATGTATTCTCATAAAGATAGAGCAGAAAATGTAATGATTGTTGATTTATTACGTAATGATATGTCAAGGATTTCAAAAACTGGAACCATCGAGGTTTATAAATTGTTCTTTATTGAAACGTATCAAACCGTATATCAAATGACAAGTATGGTAACAGGGCAACTAGAAGATGCTATATCTCTTCATTCGATTTTAACAGCAATGTTTCCATGTGGATCGATCACTGGTGCGCCTAAACAAAGTACAATGACTTATATCAAACACTTAGAAACCAGTCCAAGATATATTTATTGCGGCACAATAGGTTTATTGTTACCAGATGATAAAATGATTTTTAACATTCCAATTAGAACAGTAGAATATCGAAATAATATGGCTCTTTACGGGGTAGGTGCGGGAATTACCATTGATTCTGTTCCATTAAATGAAATTCAAGAATTTCGAGACAAAACCAAAATATTGGAGGAGTTATGATTGAAATTATTTGAAACAATGCAACTTAATCATGGTCATATACCAAGGTTAAACTATCATACGCGTCGACTATGTCATTCTTGTTCACAATTAGGTTTTCAGTTTTCAGAGAATGCTTGGTATAGTTATATTGAAAAATTAAAACAAAATTATAATGACCGCTTATATCGTTTGAAAGTAGAAATTGATAAAGACGGACAATTCACTCACGTTATTCAGCCATTATCTTCTAAAGACATTTTTACTGCACGTTTTAAAAAATCTAACAGTGATTATCCACAAAAATTCATTATAAATAAAACAACAGAAAGAGCACATTTAACGCATAATCATGAAACAGATTTGATACTACTGTATGATGATAGTGGCAAAATTTTAGAATTTGATATTGGAAATATTATGATTAAAGAAAATGGAAACTATTATACGCCACGATATAATAAAGATTTTTTACGAGGATGTATGAGAGAAAGTTTATTAAAAAATCATAAACTTAAGGTGAAAGATTACACTAAAGATGAATTAATAATAAAACTGGAAAATGAAGAAGTAGAAGTTTATTTACTGAATAGTCTACGTGAAGTTGCTCAGGTATCTATTTATATATAAAATACAATTGATAGATATTGTGAAATTTAATTTAGTTAATAATGGAGAAAGTTATGGCATTATTATGGTTAATACTTATCGTATTACTCAATAGTTTAAGTAAATATATAATCAATCGATATTTGAAGCATAATCTAATTATGCTACCGCGTATTGTAGGAACAATGACTGTGTTGTTTCAATTTGTACTAGTATATCTTTTAATTCAATCCATCATGCCATATGCTACGCATTTATTAAATTTATTTTATCATCAATAAAATAGATTCAAATAATTTAGAATGTAATAAGAGGTGCAATAATGAAAATTTATAGTCAAGGAGATCAAGCGATTATTATAGATATTGAACAAGAAGTCGCTGAAGATGTAACTAAAAATTTAATTGCTGTACGTACACATTTATTAAATAAAGACTTACCTTTCATCACTGATATTGTACCTACAGAATCTAGTATGATGATTTGTTATGATGCTCGAGATATGATTAAACATTATAATATTTCATCGCCATTTCAATATATGAAGGCACTTGTAAATTCAATTCAAACTGAATTAGAACATATCGAAAATAAACAAACAGCGTGTCATTTTCATAATATTCCTGTGGTTTATGGTGATCAGTTTGGACCTGATTTAGAGGCTCTATTAAAATACTATCGTCTATCCAAAGAGGAATTTATTCAACTTCATTCAAAATCACATTACTTTGTCTCTATGATGGGATACTCTCCAGGCTTTCCTTATTTAACAGGAATGAATGAAAAATTATATGTTAATCACACAAGTCAGAAGAAAAAAAGAGTGCCGGCAGGTTCTGTCATTATTGAAGGGAAAAAATGTGGCATTGTAACGACGGATACTTATAACGATTGGTTAGTCATTGGCTATACCCCAATTAAATTATTTTCACCAGAGCGCGATCACTTTAATTTATTAAAATTAGGAGATAATGTCTTATTTCATCCTAAAAATCCAAATGATGCTGAATTAGGAGATTTTAAATAATGTCAATCATAATAGAAAAACCTGGACTTTTTAGCACATTCCAAGACTTTGGACGCCAAGGGTATGAATATGAGGGAGTCATACCAGGCGGTGCATTAGATATATTAGGACATGAAATTGCGAATCGTCTTGTAGCAAATGATAAAAACGAAGCAACTTTAGAAATGACACATATTATGGCGAAAATTAGATTCACAGAGCCTACTTTAATTGCTTTAACAGGTCATCACTTTGAAGCGTGTACAGAAAATATGAAAATTAAACCTTATAAATTGTATTTAGTAGAAAAAGGAGAAGTATTGTCTTTCAAAGAAACGAGTACAACATCTCGTGTTTATTTAGCTATTGGGGGAGGATTTAAATTAGATTCTTGGTTAAATTCAACTTCAACAGATTTAAATATTGGTGTTGGAGGATTTCATGGAAGAACACTTCAAGAAGGCGATGAAATTGAAATGAAACGTGATTATACATCACGACACCGTAAACTTTTTGAAAATTTAGCACATCAGCGAACAACAAGTTGGGGAATTGATGGTTATGCTTTATCGTTTAATTATGTTTCTGATGTATTTCACGTCATTGCTAATAAAGGAACAAATGATTTTGATACTGATATACAACAAACATTTATACATGGAGAGTACAAAGTAACGAATAAGTCTAATCGTGTAGGGATGTTACTAGAGGGTCCTAGTATCAAAGCATATTATGAAGACATGCCTGAGTATCAACCAGTAAAAAAGGGCACTATTCAAGTAAAACGTGATGGTACACCTATTATTTTATTAAATGATCATTATACGATTGGAAGTTATCCACAAATAGGTACTATAGCAAGCTATCATTTGACTAAACTAGCTCAAAAACCACAAGGATCTCGTTTGAAATTTCAATTTATAGATATTGAAACGGCTGAAAAAAATACTGTTAAGTTTAGTAATTGGACGAATCAATTATTTCATGGTATCGAATTTCGAATGCAATTAGAAATGTTAAAATAAAAAATATCATCAAAATATTGAACATTAATATTTTAATGATATTTTTTAATGTAAAGGTATAGGACTATAGTCTGATTAAATTGAATAGATTAGGCGTTATAATATATCAATAAGTTTAACAATTTAGAAATGATTAGGTATATAAATGGGAAGGCTGAACTTGAGCTTTTTCTTGATAAATAAGTAAAAATACTTTATATTTATATATTGAACTATGAAGTATTATTACAAAAATATTACAAAATTCATATTTTTTTAATAAATAGTTAACAATTAAATGTAGTAATAAAAAGTGTTCTTTTATTAAATGATAATTAAAAATTTTATTGTTTTAAAAATATATTAAATTTTAAAAATAGCATTTGTAAATGGCCGTATTTGAATAACTATAAACGGAGGAAACATTCATGAGTTTACACAAAAGAAAAATAAGTCTTTTTGCGTTTTTCTTAATGACTGTATTTACAGTAACCTTGAAAACGTATTTCTCATACTATGTAGATTTTTCTTTAGGTGTTAAAGGATTAGTTCAAAATTTAATACTATTGATGAATCCATATAGTTTAATCGCGCTTATTTTAAGTATCTTTTTGTTCTTTAAAGGTAAGAAAGCATATTGGTTTATTTTTATTGGAGGATTCTTATTAACATTTTTACTCTATGCTAATGTTGTTTATTTTAGGTTCTTCTCAGACTTTTTAACGTTTAGTACATTAAATCAAGCGAGTAACGTTCAATCGATGGGGGGCGCAGTAAGTGCCTCTTTTAAATGGTATGACTTTGTGTATTTCTTAGATACGATTGTATATCTGTTTATTTTAATTTTTAAACGAAGTTGGTTAGACAAACGTGTATTTAGTAAAAAGTTTGTACCAGTAGTGATGGCAGCATCAATTGCATTGTTCTTTTTAAACTTAGCTTTTGCTGAAACTGATCGACCTGAATTATTAACTCGTACATTTGATCACAAATATTTAGTTAAATATTTAGGACCATATAATTTTACTGTATATGATGGTGTTAAAACGATTCAAAACAATCAACAAAAAGCATTGGCTTCTGAAGATGATTTAACTCGTGTTTTAAATTATACGAAACAAAAAAATACGGAACCAAACCCTGAATATTATGGTATTGCTAAGAAGAAAAATATCATAAAAATACATTTAGAAAGTTTTCAAACATTTTTAATTAATAAAAAAGTAAATGGTAAGGAAGTTACACCTTTCTTAAATAAATTATCAACTGGTAACGATGACTTTAGATATTATCCAAACTTCTTCCATCAAACAGGACAAGGTAAAACTTCTGATTCAGAATTTACAATGGATAATAGTTTATATGGTTTACCTCAAGGATCTGCGTATTCATTAAAAGGAGATAACACATATCAATCTTTACCAGCAATTTTAGATCAAAAAGAAGGTTACACTTCTGATGTTATGCACGGGGATTACAAAACATTTTGGAACCGTGATCAAATTTATAAACATTTTGGTATAGATAAATTTTACGATGCAACATATTATGATATGTCGGATGAAAATGTCGTGAATTTAGGGTTAAAAGATAAACCTTTCTTTAAAGCATCAGCAGAATATCAATCTAAAATGAAACAACCTTTTTATTCCCATTTAATTACATTAACTAACCATTATCCATTTACTTTAAATTCAGAAGATGCAAGTATTGATAAGCCGAATACAGGCGATTCTACTGTAGATGGATATATTCAAACGGCGCATTACTTAGATCAAGCTTTAGAACAGTATATTAATGATTTGAAAACTAAAGGGTTATATGATGATTCAGTTATTATGATTTACGGTGACCATTATGGTATTTCTGAAAACCATAACAATGCAATGGAAAAATTACTGGGTGAGCAAATTACACCAGCTAAATTTACAGATTTAAATCGTACTGGCTTCTGGTTAAAAATTCCTGGCAAAAATGGGACTGTAGATGAAACATATGCTGGACAAGTGGATGTTATGCCTACTATTTTAAATTTAGTTGGTATTGACTCGAAGAATTATTTAATGTTGGGTACAGATATGTTATCTAAAGATCATAATGATGTGATTCCATTCCGTAATGGTGATTTCATCACAAAAGATTATAAATTTGTGAATGGTAAAGTATATTCAAATAAAAATAATGAATTAATAACAACGCCACCTAAAGATTTAGAAAAAAATAAGAAACAGGTGGAAAAAGATTTAGAAATGAGTGACGACGTATTAAATGGTGACCTATTCAGATTCTACAATAATCCAGATTTCAAAAAAATTAATCCGTCAAAATATGACTACAAAATAGGTCCTTATGGAAATCAAAAATAATTCAATATTAGAGAGTGTGTAAAATCAACATTCTATATTAAATGCCCGTAGATAAGTTTTATCTACGGGTTTTTTATCGTTGCATTAAAAATAAACAAAAAAGAAAGGGAGTGGGACAGAATTCATTTTGAATTCCTCGTTTTACTGTGGTAACGCATTCTTAACTTGCGTTAGACGTAGACTTTCTTATTGAAAATTTTTATGTTGGAGTCCCGAGACTAGCATTGACTGCCAATATATTAAAAATGCCTAAGACAATTTATTATGTCTCAGGCCTATTCTTTAATTTAATTATCCTAATGATACGTCTAATATCATCATTATTACAAAACCAAGCATTAAGCTTAATGTAGCTAAATCTGTATTATTACCCGATTGAGAATCAGGAATAAGCTCTTCTACAACTACAAAAATCATTGCTCCTGCTGCAAAAGCTAATGCATAAGGTAGTACTGGAGTGATAAAAATAATTGCAATGGCACCTATAGTTGCAAAAATAGGTTCTACTATTGCTGATGCTTGACCATAATTAAATGCTTTAAAACGTGTTGCACCAGCGGCTCTAATCGGCATAGACAAAGCAGCTCCTTCTGGAATATTCTGAATACCAATACCAATTGCTAAACCAAGGGCTCCAAAAAAGGTAGCTTGTCCATTTCCAGTTGCAATTCCACCAAATGCTACACCAATTGATAAACCTTCAGGAATATTGTGTAAAGTGATAGCTAATACTAGTAAAGCATTTTTACTTAAAGAAGTTTTAACGCCTTCTCGATATTGACTTTTATCACCGATTTTTTGGTGTATATGTGGAATGACTGCATCAAGTCCTCTAATAAACACACCACCTAGAATAAAACCAATCGCAGCAGGTAACCAAGCAGGTAAATGACCATTTGTACCATAATCAATGGAAGGTTGTAATAAAGACCAAAAACTTGCAGCAATCATAATTCCAGCGGCAAAACCTTGCATAGAAGTTAGAATTTTTTTGTTTACAGTCTTAAAAATAAAGACTGATGCAGCACCTAAAGCAGTTAATAACCAAGTGATAATACCAGCAATAAGTGCTTGAAGATAAGGTGGTAAATTTTCGAAAAAGTCTATCACATCTATTTTCTCCTTATATCATTTAGCATTAAAAAGGTGTATAATATATAGAACTGAATTAAGCTTATCAGAAATATATTGAAATTTCGATATTAAAAAGGAAGTAAAAATATGGAAGCGTATAAAATAGAACAACTAAATAAATCATATGCTGATAAAGTTATTTTTGATGACTTAAATCTTTCTATTTCTGAACATGAAAAAATTGGACTTGTAGGTATAAATGGTACTGGTAAAAGTACTTTATTAAAAGTCATTGGTGGTTTAGATGAAGATTTTTCAGCCGATATAACTCATCCTAATCAGTATCGTATTCGTTATTCTTCACAGAAGCAACATTTAGATGGTGATATGACAGTGTTTCAAGCTGTTCTAAGTTCCGATACAGATACGTTACGTATTATTAAAACATATGAAGAAGCTGTGACTATATATACAGAACATCAAAACGATGCGAATTTTAAAAAAATGATGGAAGCTCAAGAACTTATGGATCAACACCATGCATGGGATTACAATGCTGAAATTAAAACTATTTTATCAAAATTAGGTATTAATAATACGACTAAAAAAGTTAAAGAATTATCAGGCGGACAACAAAAACGTGTTGTCTTAGCTAAGACGCTTATTGAACAACCTGATTTGTTATTGTTAGATGAGCCTACAAACCATTTAGACTTTGAATCAATTAATTGGTTAATTAACTATGTTAAGCAATATCCACATACAGTTTTATTTGTGACACATGATCGCTATTTTTTAAATGAGATTGCTACACGTATTGTGGAATTAGATAGAGGAAAACTTAAATCTTATCCAGGAAACTATGAAGATTACATTGCAATGAGAGCTGAAAATGAAGTGATTGAACAAAAACAACAAGAAAAGCAAAAAGCACTTTATAAACAAGAACTTGCATGGATGCGTACAGGCGCAAAAGCAAGAACGACAAAACAACAAGCTCGAATTAATCGATTTAATGATTTAGAGACAGAAGTTCAATCTCATCATCAAAAAGATAAAGGTCAACTCAATCTTGCTTATTCTAGATTAGGCAAACAAGTATTTGAGTTAGATCATTTAACGAAAAAGATTCAAAATAAAATATTATTCAAAGATGTAACAGAAATCATTCAAAGTGGTCAAAGAATTGGTATTGTTGGCCCAAATGGTGCAGGGAAGACGACAATGTTAAATATTTTAAATCAAGATGATACTGATTATTCTGGAGAATTAAAAGTTGGCCAAACTGTAAAAATAGCTTATTTTAAACAAACAGAAGAAACTTTGGATAGTGATATACGTATGATTGACTATTTGAGAGAAGAAAGTGAAGTGGCAAAAGAAAAAGATGGTACTTCAGTTTCAGTTACTCAATTGTTAGAGCGATTTCTATTTCCGAGTGCTGCTCATGGTAAAAAGATTTATAAATTATCAGGTGGAGAGCAAAAACGATTATATTTATTGAGATTGCTTGTTCATCAACCTAATGTTCTGTTACTTGATGAGCCAACCAATGATCTTGATACTGAAACATTAACAATTTTAGAAGACTACATTAGTACATTCGGAGGGTCAGTAGTTACTGTAAGTCATGATCGTTATTTTTTAAACAAAGTAGCACAAGAATATTGGTACATTCACGATGGCCAATTAGAACGTATTATTGGAACATTCGAAGATTATGAGGCCTATAAAAAAGAAAAAGATCGACAGGATACACTTGAAAAACAAGCTCAACAACCTAAAACTAAATCAAACATTCGTAAAAAGACGGGACTGTCTTATAAAGAAAAACGGGAATATGAAGCCCTAATGGAACGTATTGAAACGACAGAACATAGACTAGAGCAAATTGATGCTGAAATGGTAGAAGCGAGCGCTGATTACGCTAAAATAAAAGAATTAAATGAAGAAAAAGAACATCTAGAGCAGTCATATGATGTAGACATCACGAGATGGAGTGAATTAGAAGAAATAAAAGAGCAATAAGGGGAATGTAAGTATGGAAGCAACTTTGTCACATTATTTTGGTTATGATACGTTTAGACCAGGTCAAAAAGAGATAATTTCTAAAATATTAAATCATCATAATGTATTAGGTGTCTTGCCTACAGGTGGTGGTAAATCAATATGTTATCAAGTGCCTGGTTTAATGTTAGGTGGTACAACGATAGTAATAAGTCCATTGATTTCTTTAATGAAAGACCAAGTGGATCAGTTAAAAGCAATGGGTATCAAAGCAGCCTATCTAAATAGTAGTTTAAATAAAAAACAACAATCTGAGATTGAAAATAAGTTAATCACTGAAGGCATTCAATTTTTATATGTGGCACCTGAACGTTTTGAAAGTAACTATTTTTTAAAGTTGCTTAGTCAAATTGATATTAACTTAATTGCATTTGATGAGGCTCACTGTATTTCAAAATGGGGACATGATTTTAGACCTAGTTATCAAAGCGTCATAAACAAAGTGTTTACACTACCTCAAGATTTTACGATTGTAGCTCTTACAGCTACAGCTACGGCCGAAGTTCAACAGGATATTATGGAAAAATTAAATATCCGAAAAGAAGATGAAATTAAAACAAGTACCAAAAGACGTAATCTCATTTTTAAAGTAAATCCGACATATCAAAGACAAAACTTTGTTATTGAATATGCTAAAGCTCATAAAGATCAAGCAGGTATTATTTATTGTTCTACACGTAAACAAGTAGAAGAATTACAAGAATCTCTAGAATCTATAAATATTGCTTCTGCTATTTATCATGCAGGTTTAACAAATAAAGAAAGAGAAGAAGCTCAAAATGACTTTGTATACGATCGTATTAAAGTTGTTATCGCAACAAATGCATTTGGAATGGGTATTGATAAATCTAATGTTCGTTATGTTATTCATTACAACATGCCTGGAGATCTTGAATCATACTATCAAGAAGCGGGTCGTGCAGGACGAGATGGCTTAAAAAGTGAATGTATTTTATTATTTAGTGAAAGAGATAAAGGATTACATGAATATTTTATTACTGTTTCGCAAGCAGATGATGATTATAAAGATAAAATGGGCGAGAAACTAACTAAAATGATTCAGTATACTAAAACGAAAAAGTGCTTAGAAGCGACAATTGTACATTATTTTGAACCGAATGCGCGTCTAGAGGAATGCGGTCAATGTAGTAATTGCATTCAACAAAATAAAACTTATGACATGACCAATGAAGCAAAAATGATTATTAGTTGTATCGCACGCATGCGTCAACAAGAAAACTATCATGTTATTATTCAAGTGTTACGTGGAGAATTAAGTGATTATATTAAATACAATCATTATCATCAACTTACAACACATGGATTGATGAAAGACTATACTACTTCAGAGTTAAGTCATTTAATTGATGAGTTACGGTTTAAAGGCTTTTTAAATGAATATAATGAAATTCTAACGTGTGATGAAAGTGTGAAAGAATTATTGAATAATGACGTCACAGTGTATACGACGCCATTTAAACATAAAAGTAAGGAAAAAGTTTTCATTAATACAATAGAAGGCGTTGATCGTGCTTTATATAGTGAATTAGTAGAAGTTCGCCGTCAATTAAGTGAAAAGTTGAATATTGCGCCTGTGAGTATTTTTTCTGACTATACATTGGAAGAGTTTGCTAAACGTAAACCAGAATCTAAACAAGAAATGATTGCGATAGATGGTGTAGGAAGCTATAAGTTAAAACATTATTGTCCTAAATTTCTTGAAACAATCCAATCATATAAAACGAATATCTAACAAAAAATTAAATATGACTTAATAAAACAACTTAGAAGCTAGAAAAATGTTTTAAGTTGTTTTATTTTTTATTGTTAAAAAATAATTAGTATTTAAATCTATTAAGTATGAATTTATCAATAAACATGATTTAATAGAAAATAAGCAATATAAATTTTATAGTGATGTGAAGGAAATGAAGGTGACAAGATGATAGAGTTTAAAAATGTAACAAAACGTTATGGAACGAATGTTGCAGTTGATGATGTGAGTTTTAAGATTAATGAAGGAGAATTTTTTATTTTAATCGGACCTTCAGGTTGTGGAAAAACAACTACTTTAAAAATGATTAATCGATTAATATCGTTAAGTGAAGGATACATTTATTTTAAAGATAAGCCAGTGAGTGATTATCCAGTTTATGAGATGCGTTGGGATATTGGATATGTACTACAACAAATCGCATTATTTCCACATATGACGATTAAAGAAAATATCGCACAAGTTCCTCAAATGAAAAAGTGGAAAGACAAAGATATTCATCGACGTGTAGATGAATTATTAGATATGGTTAGATTAGATCCAAATACATACCGAGATCGTAAACCAGATGAATTATCGGGAGGACAACGTCAACGTGTAGGCGTGGTAAGAGCATTAGCAGCTGATCCTCCAGTAATATTAATGGACGAACCTTTTAGTGCGTTAGACCCCATTAGTAGAGAAAAATTACAAGATGATTTATTAGAATTACAAACGAAAATTAAAAAGACAATTATTTTTGTAACACACGATATACAAGAAGCAATGAAATTAGGAGATCGTATTTGTTTATTAAATGATGGTCGTGTTGAACAAATTGACACACCTGAAGGATTCCAAGAGCATCCTAAAAATCAATTTGTTCGAGAGTTTATGGGCGATCACTTGCATAAAGATATCAATAATTCAAAAATCTCCGATCTAAATCTTACAAGAACACTTACTGAATATGACGAAAAACAAGGATACCCAATTATAAAAGATAGTATGAAACTTCAAGATATTTACGAGATACTTGCTAAACATGAAGCAGTCATTGTAGAAAATAATCATGCTTTAACACAGTCATTATTAAGAAGAGAAGATGTTTTTGACTATCTATCTAAAAATGATAAGGAGGGTTAAAGCATGAACGAATTTTTAACAACGCTCAATGATCGTAGAGGAGAATTACTAAGAACAATTTTTGAGCACATACAAATTTCTTTTATTGCTTTATTTATCGCAATTTTAATTGCAGTACCACTTGGTATTGCTTTAACTAAAACAAAGCGTTTATCTGAAGTTGTAATGAATATCGCAGCGGTATTACAAACTATTCCATCCCTTGCTTTACTTGGATTAATGATTCCAATTTTTGGTATAGGAAAAGTTCCAGCAATTATTGCATTAGTAGTATATGCGCTATTACCTATTTTAAGAAATACATATACAGGTATTAAAGAAGTAGAGCCTTCTCTAACAGAAGCAGCCAAAGGTATCGGTATGAAACCAATGCGACGTTTAACTAAAGTCGAGTTACCTATTGCAATGCCAGTCATTATGGCAGGTATACGTACAGCTATGGTGCTTATTATTGGTACTGCTACATTAGCTGCATTAATTGGAGCAGGTGGATTAGGGGATTTGATCTTATTAGGCATTGATCGTAACAATACAGCACTTATATTGATTGGCGCTATTCCAGCTGCATTATTAGCTATTTTATTTGATTTTATATTGCGTTATATGGCGAAATTATCTTATAAAAAACTTCTTATTACACTAGGTATTATTCTATTAATTATCTTACTTGTTATTGTTGTTCCACTCTTTGGTAAAAAAGGTGCAACGATTACTATGGCAGGAAAATTAGGTTCTGAACCTTCAATTATTACGAATATGTATAAAATATTAATTGAAGAGGAAACACATGATACAGTTAATGTTAAAAGTGGTATGGGTAAAACCTCATTCTTATTTAATGCGTTAAAATCAGACGATATAGATGGGTACTTAGAATTTACAGGTACAGTACTAGGAGAACTTACTAAAGAGGATCTAAAATCTAAAAAAGAAGCTGATGTATATCACCAAGCTAAAGCAAGTTTAGAGAAAAAATATGATATGACGATGCTTAAACCAATGAAATATAATAATACCTATGCTTTAGCTGTTAAAAGAGATTTTGCTAAACAATATAATTTACAATCAATTGGTGATTTACGTAAAGTACAAGGTCAACTTAAACCAGGATTTACTATGGAATTTAAAGATAGAGATGATGGTTATAAAGCAGTAGCTAAAAAATATAACTTGAATCTTTCTAATATTAAACAAATGGAACCTAAACTACGTTATACGGCAGTAGAGAAAGGCGACATTAATCTTATTGATGCGTATTCTACAGATGCTGAATTAAAACAATATGATATGGTAGTACTTAAAGATGATAAACATGTTTTCCCACCTTATCAAGGTGCTCCAATGTTTAAAGAAAAGTTTCTAAAAGAACATCCGGAAATTAAAAAAGCTTTAAATCAATTATCAAATAAAATTACGGATGAACAAATGCAAGAAATGAATTATAAAGTGACAGTGAAAAATGAAGATCCATATAAAGTTGCTAAACAATATTTAGAAAAAGAAGGATTATCACATTAAATTTGTAAAAATAGTTCGGGACATAAAGTATCTGGA
>NZ_KV792046.1:0-8549 GCF_001808085.1 Staphylococcus sp. HMSC14C01 | reverse complement strand
ACTAGATGAGTTACATATAACTTCCGATAAGTAGTTTTATGTTATATCTTTGCTTATTTTTATAGTATCAAGACAAGAAGAAACTCGTTTCACTCGTTTCAAAAACCCTTCTGATTTTTAGAGAAAAACTCTCTTATTTCATCGTCTTTAATAAAATAATATGCCATCTTTCCCTTTTTATAAAAATCAAGTACATCATTTTTATATAAAAGTCTTAAATGATGTGAAGTTGAAGCAACACTCATTTTCAATATCACAGAAATATCACAAACACACAACTCATCTTCTTTAATCAAAGATAATATAATTTTCAATTTCTTCTCATCACAAATCTTTTCTAAAATGTTAAGTAATTTCTTAGATTTATCATCTTCTAAAAAACTTAAAGCATTGTTAACTTTATCCTCATGTACACAGATCACATCACATGCATTTTCATAACTCATATGAAATCACACCCTAAATTAAAATATAAATCCTAAAATTGTTTGAATAGTGTCATTTTCTATAATGATAAATAAACCTAAAGCTATATAAATAACAGCCATAATCCAACGACCAAATTTCTCAACAATTTCTCCAACTCCTGGAATATTAGCTAATTTTTGTGCAGTAAATACCAAGAAGAAAATTAAAATTAAAAAGACAAACAAAGTAATTAATAAATTAGTAACACTTAATGTCACAAAATAGGGAACAAATAAACCGATATTATCAGCACCACAACTTGCTATCGTAACAATTGCAATCGTACCAACTAATTTAGACAATCCTTTTTCATTCAATTCTTTTTTAGCTCTCTCTTCTCCGTCACTATCCCCATAAATAGCCACTTTAATTCCTAAATAAATCGGTATTAACCCTAACAATCCTAATATCCATTTTTCAGGAACATAATTTAAGACAAAGGCAAAGAATAAACTTATGACAATCAATGCTACAGATCCTACATATTGACCAATATAAATATCTCGATATTCTTTTCTAGTCTTTGCTCTAGCAAAGAACATTAATAAAATCACTAATAAGTCTAATGCTGTCGCAATATAAAGAATAGCAGCAGTTACAATAGTCTGAAACATAATTACACCTCATTCAAAAATATTTTTGAATGTATTATAACTTATTTTTTTAAATAATCATAGGCGCTTTATTCCAATTGCTTTATTGACGTTGAGCCTCGGAACTTTTAACAAACTCAAAAAATAGTCGAATGGTTGGCATATAATCATGAATTTTAAATGTTTTCTTTAAACCAAAGTTAATGTATACGCCAAAATTTATTGCACATTATCTAGTTGACTTATTAAAAATGGGTCTTCGGAATATATAGTGGAATTAGCATTTTGATAATTCGAAAAAAATAGTGGTTAAATCGGATTGTTTGGTGGAATGCTAAGGAAAAATAATAATACCACAAAATTATAAATCAAACACGGGTGATTACGGGTAGGTAGTCAAACAAGAGGGAATTATATTTTATCTTATTAAGACGTTATAATGTACTGATAAAAAGATGCTCATATATGAACTTCAGGTTCTTGACACAAAAACCATTACACTATATAATGTAATTGTGAAATGGAGGAGGAAATAATGTCTGAAAACTGGTGTACACCAAAACCAAAACTAACGGAACGTCCCTTATTAGATACAGAGAACGCTGAAAGTTTAAGTGAGACCTTTAAAATACTTTCTAATGGGACACGGCTTAGAATACTGCATACCTTGCTTCGAACTCCAAATGCATCTGTTAGCGAGGTGGCAGAACAGCTTGAAATGAAACCTCAAGCCATTTCTAACCAACTTCAACGATTGGTTGATAAAGGCATCGTTCACAGTATTCGTGAAGCCAATTTTATTCGGTACCGAATTGTTGATAATTGCGTCGTTAGTCTATTAGATCGTGGTTGGTGTTTAACCGAAGATTTACCTAAATAATAAGGAGGAATTTAGTATGGAAAAATGTGCGAGACCGAACTGTAATTGTGTTCTTGGGGAAACAAAAGTAGAAGAAGCAGGAAAAGTTTACTGTAGTCAAGAATGTGTAGACAACTGTACTGATGAAGTTTGCGAGTGCAAAGATTGTAGCTGTGCAACTGCATAATTTAATAATTGTAAGGTTATCCCGTGTAACTATGGGATAACCCTTTTTATTGTAGGATAGTGAATGATAGGCTTTTTGTTTTCAATCATATAAATGCTTTATGAGATTGATGTTAGTAAAATAATTAGCAATGATAATTTCAATATCAAATCTATATTTAATACTATAACACCACAGAGTAGTAAAGGATGAACAATATGTCAGACTTATTATTACTACCAGATCTTAAAACAATAGAACCACCACAAGAAAATGAATCCGACATGATGTTTAAAGTGGAAGCAACTTTTCCACCATAAAATCCGAATACCCATAATTTGTAACCTAATAATCATTTTCTTAAGATGACTTACTATTTTTTAATTTATCTTTTATCCTTTTTTCTGCTTCTGGTTGTAACATGTATGGCATATGCGGATCAATCGCACTTGTTTCCCAACTTGAGACCGCTGGTGTAATTAACTGAAATTGTTGTAACAATCTGACCTTTTGATTTAAATACGATAGTTGTACTGCTTGGGGGTGATTATCATATAATTTTTTTAATATGATTAATGCTTCCTCATCATTAAATAATCTATCTTGATTTTCTTTAAAATACTCAAAAAACTTTTTATCTTTTCTTTTTTTTATGATATGAGCTCCTACTTGCACGATTAATAGGAAAAAAGATGCAATTAATAGAACAAAGATAATAAAACCATAGTTTTGCAAAAACTTATTAATATGAATTTTTTCTAATACTGACTCGTTAAAAAAATTCATACCTGTTAATAATGAGGTTGTTAAAAATGTTGCTAATAAAACTGTAAAATTTATAGGCTTAGAAATAAATTCCAATATTTTACCAATTCCATTCATCCTAGCTCCTCCTTTTTATTCTTATCATCGTGTAAACCTTCGCAAATATTTGTAAACTTTTCTATTAAAATAATAGACCTTTATCAGAATTAAACAAACATCTTCTGTAATAATCCTTGTTTACGTTGCTTTAATAATTCAACTTTTGTAGATTGTTTTTCAATTAAAATTTCAACTTTATCTAAGAAATTACCAATCTTAGTTTGTTCTTCTCTACAAGGTAATTTAATAGTTATTCCTTTTACTATACTTGCTGATAGATTACCTTGTCCCCCTTGAATATATGTTTTTAAAATATGTTGCTTTTGTAGTTTCAAAAAGTTTAATAAAAAACTTATAGATTCTTTTGACTTTATACACAATACTGCTTGATTTATTGCCCCATTAATTTTACTAATTGCTACCTCTCCACTTGTAGCTCCATAGAGTGCATATAGTAAATCTCCTTTTTCAACTAATTTAGCTGAAGAGTTATTAAGAGCGTTTTCTGTAATTTTTAGTTCTGTAAATTGCTTAGAAATTTCACCAGATCTAATAAATGGAATATCTCCATTATAATAACCAGCATTATTGGATTTTGGTGTTCCACCACTAAATGTTTTTGTAATTTCTCCTAATTGCGACGTCTTCCAATTAAGATACTCATCTCCATTTTCATCTTTAAACCTTAGTTCTTGTGAGAAAATCTTTTGCATATATCCACGCTTTTGTTGCTCTAAAAGTTCAAGTTTCTTTTCTTCTAATTCAATCTGGTGATCGAGTTTGCTAAAGAAATCACCAATTTTTTTCTTGTTCCTCAATTGAACCTTTATATAATCTAATACTTTTAACTAACTCCCAATCAGCACGTGGCATTTTTGAGCCGGCTGACTTATTAGCTACACTACTAAATCTATTTGTGAATAATAGTATTTATTTAAATAAGGTCTTAGTTTACTATACCAGACATTTTCTTTATTAAAGCTATTTTTTTGACTTGTGAACTGATTCGACATGTATGTATTAAGAATGCGACCTGTATTTTGCTCGATGCTATCTAATTCTATATCCTTTGTAGGATCTTCTATTTGTGGATTAAATTTTTTACTTTTATTTGTAACTAGTTCGTTAAATAAGTCATATTTCCAGTCTTCTTTAAAATCTTTAAATCTTAAACATGGATTCATTTCTTATGTATGCTCCTTTAAACTAATTTATTATAGTTATTACTAATTAACAATTGATTTAGGGGTACCGCCAACATTTCGGAAATTTTGTACGTTAAGGGAATTTCAACCTAAAAAAGTCGAATTCCTGTACGCTAAGGAACCGACTTTTTTAGATTGGCTTTCTCAATTATAGCCACCGGATAGTTTGAGTGTATTTTCTTCACATAGTTAAGCTACTATAAATAAGAGCTTACCCTGCACAACAAGATAATCTTGATACATCTTTATCAAATGTAAGTGCAGCTAATTTTAATCCTTCTGCCATTGTTAAATATGGTGCAAGGATTTCTTTTAAATCATCTACGGTTAAACCAAACTTAACGGCTAAAGTCGCTGCATAAATCACTTCACCTGCATTTTCAGATACAACATGAACCCCTAACATTTTCAATGTTTTCGAATCAGCAATAAGCTTAAAAACACCTGTTGTTTCATGATTTACTATAGCTCTTGGAACAGCATCTAAAGGCAATACGGAGGTTTTGACCTCATAGCCTTTTTCTTTTGCTTGTTCTTCTGTTAAGCCTACTGTTGCTACCCCTGGATTTGTAAATGTCACGCCGGGAACCACTGATAAATCTAGTTTTTTATTTAATTCACCGATTGCATTATCGGCAACAATTCCACCTTCATATGCTGCTAGATAGACAAATTGAAGCCCTAATGTAACATCTCCTGCCGCATAAATCTTTTCGTTACTTGTTCTAGCATAATCATTTATCAGTATTTCTTTTCGTTTTCCGACTTTAACCCCAGCTGCATTTAAATTCAACGTATCCGTATTTGGTTTTCTTCCTGTTGCAACAAGCAGCTGCTCTGATTCAATCACTTTTTTCTTGCCATCTACTGTAACATGAACCTTCTTTATCTCTCCAGATTGTTCTACACGCTCAAAAGTTGCCCCTTTTACAAGGTTTATTCCTTGTTCAATTAAAGCTTTTTCTACTACTTCAGAAATCTCTGGGTCATACTCTTTTAACAATCGCTCACTTCTTTGCATAAGCGTTACTTCTGAACCTAAGTTATGAAACAATTGGCCAAGCTCCATTCCGATATATCCTGAACCGATCACCGTTAATCGTTTAGGTACCTTTTTTATTTCAAGGAGCGTTGTACTTGTTAAATACTCCACTTCTTCAAGTCCTGAAATCGGCGGGAGAGAAGGAGATGCACCCGTTGCAATTAAAAAGCGTTTTGCGGAAAGTTTCTCCCCATTGACTTCAACCGTCTGTTCATCAGTAAATTTTGCTTCACCTACAATTAAGTCAATTCCATATTCATCAATTAGATCCACATATTTTTGATTGCGAAGCTCACTCACTAATTCATCTTTTTGCTTGATTAAGGGTGCTAATTCCACTTCTCCAGCAGATGTTTGTAATCCCGTAAATGGATTTACTTTTGCTAAATGATTAATTTCTCCAGCCCTAAGAAGTGTTTTTGATGGAACACAGCCAATGTTTACACATGTTCCGCCAACGGTTCCACGCTCAATCATGGCTACTTTTGCCCCGTATTCAATCGCTTTGATCGCAGCTGAAAAAGCCGAACCACCGGAACCAATGATAAGTAAGTCATAATCGCCTTCATTACCTAACACCACATTTTCTTGTGATGATATTTCTTCTATTTCTCCAGGTTGATATTTCGCCTCATCAATAGCCTTTTTTGCACTTTCAATCCCAATATCATCGGGTAATTCAAATAATACTTCACCGTGACGAAAACTAGCTTCTACATTCTTGGCACCAATATTTTCAAGTGCAACTGCTACATGTTCTTCACAACCCATACAAGTCATGCCACTAACTTTCATACTGATTTTCTTAGTCATTTTTTAACACTCCTTTTAATTATCGAAATATGCCACCCGGACCAATCCCCCAATAATAAGAAATATAAATTCCTGAAATTAAAATAACAATGTTGGTTCCATTGGATATTCCACATGCTGAGAGGCTTACAATAATGAGAGCTGATAATAAAATCTTTTAAAGAACAATATTGATTTCAAATCACTCCCCCCCTTTTTCTTCTGTTTCACTGAATTTATAATGGCAACAATCCGACTGACATGTATTACGACTACCTCTTCTTTTTACCAACATAATCAGTCCGACAATTAACAAAACAGAACCAAATATCCAAACTTGTTTTCCTATTAAGAAAGCACCCATAGAACTCAATCCAATTGCAATTAAAAGGATTGGTAAAGCGCAACATAGAACCAACAATGCTGGTATTCCTAAAAACAATAATTTATCATTATCCTTTACATTTTTTCTCTTTTGTACAGTCAATTTACATCACCTGCTAAAAAGTTGATTTTAACCCTCAAACATTTTCTCAATAATAGGGCAAGAATATAAATATTCTTCATTCGGACAACATTCTTTTAAATCATTCAACATATTCTCAACACGCATTAAATCTCTAATTTGTTGTTGTACTTCATCAACTTTTTGAGAAACGAACTCATACATATCCGAACACCACACATCATCCTTATCTACAACACCAAGCAACTTGTGGATTTCACTTAAAGAAAAACCAAGCTCTTGCATCCGTTTAATAAACCATACACGCTTAACATCATCATCTGAATATATCCGATAACCAGCTTTCGTTCGGGAAGGTTCTTGTAATAAATTTTTTTGTTCGTAATATCTAATCGTCTCTTTATTTACCCCACATTTTTCTGCAAATGCAGTAATACGATAACTCACATAGTTCACCTCTAAATAATAATAAACCGCGTACCATAGTACGCGGTCAAGTATAATACATTCGTTAATTCTGCACCGCATGGCTTTGTATATCTGACATAATGGTATAAATCATCAAATAAGTCTTTTTTAGCCTGTTTATCGCTCATATTGAATACTTCGTGTACATTAAGTCCTTTTTCTTCTAATCTCTTTAAAATCACGCCGAAAACGAATGTGTTCATGTATCATCACTCCATAAATTTTTAATATTCACATGAACACTAAAACACCGACACGTCGGTGTTTAATTATGTTTTCTTTTAGGCAAAGATAATATGGAATCAATATGTTCACTCCTTTGGTATATTCGCTGATATTTTATGCGTGCCTTGAGTGGAGATTTTTTGAGTGGTTTTTTCAAAAAATACGACACGTCCCTTGATGATTTCCAAACGGTTTTCAAGTGCCCCTTGCTGAGATGGCAGGAGGTCGGTTTTTTTATTTTGTTTAAATTCAAATGCTCTTATTTTGAATTTAAAGGGGGTATTTTAAAGAATTATGTATAGATCATATAGTTTTAACCTAAAAACATACATAAGCTCTTAAAACGCAAATATGCGCCAAATAAAGATATTGATTTGGAGCGTTCCCATGAAAATATTACGCTCAAAAATTGTGAAACCAAAAAATAAGCATAAGTCAGATATTCAATCTCCCGTTGATGAAACGGAAAAATATCCAATAAAAGATACAGATTATATGACAGATGATGAGGAAAAAGCAGATGAGGAATCTTTTAGTATTATTGCTTTCTGGAATTGGGAACGTAGGAATTATTTTATTAAAAAATAGTTCAATAATCGGGCCATTTTGCAGTACAATGAATTGCCTTCTGCTACTAATATTAAAAACACTTTTTTGGAATACTAATACCCCCATATGGTATAATTGTAAAACGAGAAAGAAGGAAAGGATTGACAAATTGTATGGGTATGGGTCATATGATGGGCGGAATGGGGTTCATTGGCATGATTTTTTGGATTATCATTCTTGGCTTGTTATTTTATGGTGTATATATATTAATTGCAAAAGCTTCAGAAAAACCCAAAAGGTGTAAGATCAGATGATTCTTTACAAATTTTAAAGGAAAGGCTGGCCCAAGGTGAAATTAATGAAGATGAATATGAAAAATTAAAGAAAGTGTTAAAAAAAGATTAGGGATACTTTGAATGAAAGGGGAAATAAGCGATGAAAAAGAAGTTACCTTTAGTGCTGTCGTTTGTACTAGCTGGTTTAATCGTCATTGGACAAACTGGTTTTACCCAAGGTTCTGATTATGACCAGAGAATGGATAATATGATGAATGAATGCATGAACTTCATGCAGTCCTTTGATGATAACAACGAAAATAAGTAGTAAAGTATATAAAAACACAATAACTACAAGGCACTGAACCCTTAAAATGGGAACTTAATAAAAACACTATGTTCTAGGCTGCTAATTCTCTGTATTTTACAGGGGATAAGTAGCCTAGTTTTTGTTTAATTTGTTGTTCCATCATCATTTGTTGCATTTGCTCCATATTCATTTCGGGCATGTTCATTTCAGAACGCCCCATGTAGTAATAAGGGTAAAGTTAATGTATACGCCAAAATTTATTGAACA
>NZ_KV792044.1:1154-2666 GCF_001808085.1 Staphylococcus sp. HMSC14C01 | reverse complement strand
CCCCCGGTGTCAGGATAGTTGTCGCCTCTCCGGTTTTTCCTAAAAAAGCATGACCGGGGGCGGAAAGAGACTGATCGTGCCGTACTATTCGCCTGAACGCAGAGCTGCATTACTCAAGATGCTGCTCCCCCCGCTGAACCTGTCGATGGCCGAGGTTTCCCGCCGCGAAGGGGTCAGTGAAATGTCTTTGTCCAACTGGCGCAAGCAGCTCAGTTATGAAGGAAACGAAGTGTCTGAAAATACTCCCCTGACCGAAAAATGGTCAGCCGAAGCCAGGTTTGCTGTTGTGCTCGAAGCCGCCGGTTTATCCGAGATCGACCTGAGCGAGTATTGTCGCCGCAAAGGCCTTTATCCCGAGCAGATCAACGCGTGGCGACACTCGTTCATCACGGGCCAGAAGCCGGAAAAGACCCAGCAAAAAGAAGACCGTGAGCAATCTCGCAAAGACAAGAAACGCATACAGGAACTTGAGCGCGAACTGCGCCGCAAAGACAAGGCGCTCGCTGAAACCGCGGCGTTGTTGGTGCTGCGAAAAAAGCTCAACGACTACTGGGGGACCGTCGACGAGGACAACTGACGTCCTTGCCTGAGCGCCTGTTACTGATTGACTGGCTAAATACCGCTGTTGCAGAGGGAGCCCGAAAAGCAAGGGCCTGCCAGGAAATCGACCTGTCATTGCGTACCTTGCAGCGATGGACGCAGACAGACGTTTTCAAGGCTGATGCCCGCACAACGGTCACGCGGCCGACTCCGTCCAATGCACTGAGCGACGTTGAGCGCCAAGCTATTATCACACTGTGCAACAGCCCTGAGTACGCTCACCTGCCGCCCAGCCAGATCGTGCCACGGCTGGCCGATCAAGGGTGTTATCTGGCGTCGGAGGCCACGTTTTATCGCGTCTTGCGGGCCGCAGGTCAACAACAGCGTCGAGGGCGCAGTCAGCGTCCCAGACGATATGCGGCACCGACGACACATGCAGCCAAAGCGCCGAATCAGGTGTGGTCGTGGGACATTACGTACCTGCCGTCACCGATAAGGGGCAAGTATTATTACCTCTATTTGATCGAGGATATTTACAGCCGCAAGGCCGTTGGCTGGGAAGTTTACGAGATGGAAAGCGGCGAGAAAGCCGCCGCCCTGCTGCAACGCAGCGTGATAGGCGAGCAGTGTTTGCACGAGCCGCTGGTGCTGCACTCGGACAACGGTGCGCCGATGAAATCGGTGACGTTGTTAAGCAAGATGTATGAACTGGGCATCACCCCGTCGCGTGGGCGACCGCGTGTCAGCAACGACAATCCTTACTCGGAGTCGCTGTTCAGGACACTGAAATACTGCCCGCAATGGCCGCAGGACGGGTTTGCCAGCCTTGACGCGGCACGCCTCTGGGTGAGGGATTTCATGCGTTGGTACAACAATGATCATCGGCACAGCCGGATACGTTTCGTGACACCGACTGAGCGGCATCGAGGGCTGGACCATCAGATCCTGGCCAGGCGACATGAGCTGTACGAG
>NZ_KV792044.1:0-154 GCF_001808085.1 Staphylococcus sp. HMSC14C01 | reverse complement strand
AAGCCAGAGAGAAAAGGCCAGAGCGGTGGTCGAGGGAGACACGCAACTGGGAACCGATCGGCACCGTGCTGTTAAACCCGGATCGAGAGCAAAACGTTGAGAAAAAAGCAGCATAGTTAGACGGTTGACGCGACAACTACCTTGAAAAACGCCG
>NZ_KV792043.1:1793-2528 GCF_001808085.1 Staphylococcus sp. HMSC14C01 | reverse complement strand
CTAGTGTACTGTCTCAAAAATAAATGCTCTGTAAAATCGTCTATGCTTGCTCGTTGATTACACCGTTGGAGGCAAAGAAATGAGCGCCCAAGATATCGTCCTGAGTCCTGAGGAAAGCGCCGAGCTGAGCCGTCGCACACGATCAGCCACCATCAGTCAGCGTGACGGTCGCCGCGCGAGGGTCATTCTGTTAGCTGCTCAAGGTTGTTCAAGGGTTGAAATAGCCCGCCTGGTTGGATTCTCTCTTCGCTCAGTCACTCTTTGGTGCAAGCGTTTTCAAGAACAGGGACTAGACGGTTTGATCGATAAGCCTGGCCGCGGACGTAAGTCATTCTTGCCGCCAGACGCTATGGCTCGAGTGCTTGAAAAAGTGGTTCAACCTCGTATTGGCCAGCCTCGCTGGAGCTGCCGAAGCATGGCGCAAGTCGCGGGTATTTCTCCGGCCAGCGTCCAGCGTATATGGGCTGCCAATGACATAAAGCCGCACCTGACTCGTACGTTCAAGCTGTCCAACGATCCCAACTTCGAAGAGAAATTCTGGGACGTCATCGGGTTGTATCTGGACCCGCCAGACAAGGCACTGGTGCTCTGCTGCGATGAAAAAAGCCAGGTTCAGGCTTTAGAACGTACCCAGCCGGGACTGCCTTTGGGCATCGGTCATATCCGCACGCAATCGCACGATTATATTCGTCACGGCACCGTCACCCTGTTCACTGCGCTCGATTACCTTGAGGG
>NZ_KV792043.1:614-793 GCF_001808085.1 Staphylococcus sp. HMSC14C01 | reverse complement strand
TATCTGGACCCGCCAGACAAGGCACTGGTGCTGTGCTGCGATGAAAAAAGTCAGGTTCAGGCCTTGGAGCGTACCCAGCCGGGACTGCCTCTGGGCATCGGCCATATCCGCACGCAATCGCACGATTACATTCGCCATGGCACCGTGACCCTGTTCACTGCGCTCGATTACCTTGAGGG
>NZ_KV792043.1:364-594 GCF_001808085.1 Staphylococcus sp. HMSC14C01 | reverse complement strand
ATGGTCGAGCGCTTCTTTCGCGACATCACGGTGTACCTGCGCGACGGCAGCTTCAGCTCGGTTCGCGAGTTGGAAAGCTCAATCACCACATTTCTGGCACTGCGAAATGCCCAGCCGACTCGCTACGTTTGGAACGCTAAGGGAGAAGATATTTTGAACAAAATCCAGCGAGCCCGCGTGGCAATGAGCACGCAGGCATGAGAGAAGTTAATTTTGAGACGGTACACTAG
>NZ_KV792043.1:0-344 GCF_001808085.1 Staphylococcus sp. HMSC14C01 | reverse complement strand
ACCCTGTTCACTGCGCTCGATTACCTTGAGGGGAAGTTGATCAGTTCTATCGAGCGCCAACACCGGCATCAGGAGTGGCTGGACTTCCTCAAGAAAATCAATCGGGAAACGCCCAAGCACCTTCAATTGCACCTGATCGTCGACAACTACGCCACGCACAAACATCCGAAAGTGAAGGCCTGGCTCGAAAAGCACAAGCGCTTCCATATGCATTTCACCCCGACCTCAAGTTCGTGGATGAACATGGTTGAGCGCTTCTTTCGTGACATCACGGTATACCTGCGCGACGGTAGTTTCAGCTCGATTCGCGAATTGGAAAGCTCAATCACCACATTTCTGGCACT
>NZ_KV792042.1:0-16904 GCF_001808085.1 Staphylococcus sp. HMSC14C01 | reverse complement strand
GTTGACATATTGTCATTCAGTTTTCAATGTTCGTTTTAACAATTACATTTATTAATTATATCAAATACTAATTATTTTTGTCAAGAACTTTTTTAATTTTTCTTTTCTTGAAGTTAATTAATATTTCAACAAATAATATCTTATAATAAATTGTTTTTATAATCAATAGTCAAAATTACACTTTCTTAACATTGTTTTAAACTAATTTACTTTGCGTTTTCAAACAATATCTTTTGTTTTTGACGACTTTTATATAATAGCAAGTTTATTATTGAACGTCAATGAATTTTATAATATAAAATCGTTTAATATTTCACACTAAATGTATTCATTATCTTTAATGAGTGTTTTTTATACTAAAACTCTATGGTATTTTTTTATTTAATATTTATCTTTTAAATTCTTTGATTACTTATAAACAAAAAAGCAATGACATTAAAGTCATTGCCTAACTTTATTCTTTATTTTTACATTCTTCACACAATCCATAAATTTCCATTCGATGATGTGTTACGTCAAAGTTTGTAACGTGTTGAGCTAATTGTTCAATTTCATCCAATTGAGGATAATGGAAATCTACTATTTTACCGCATCGTTCACAAATAACATGATAATGATTATGAGTATTAAAGTCGAACCTACTTGATGCATCTCCATAAGTCAATTCTTTTACAATACCTATCTTCTTAAATACTCTTAAATTGTTGTAAATTGTCGCAACACTTATATTAGGAAAATCAGGTGAAAGTGCTTGATAAATTTCATCCGCTGTAGGATGTGTATGTGAGCTAATTAAAAATCTAACAATAGCTTGTCTTTGAGGCGTGATACGAACGCCTGACTTTCTTAATGCTATTATAGCTTGTTCAAGCTCATGTTCAATTGATTCTATTTCTGCACTCATCATTTTCACCATCTTTCTACTTTATAATTATTATTATCTTATTAATAATATAACTACTTTCATACGGCATTGTCAATTATTCCATAAGTTTTATATTAATAGCCATCTTTTAAGTCTACTACGTTCTCACTTATTTCTTCTTTATTGAGAAAATGAGATAGATTTCTTTCAAATATTTTCGTTGCTTCCTTTTTATTTTCTTTATCATTACCAGTTATATGTGCAGTAATTGTCACGTTATCTAAATCATAAAGTGGATGTTCTGATTCTAGTGGTTCATTTTCGAATACATCCAAGTAAGCATGACGTATTAATTTTTCTTTAAGTATTTCAATTAAATCGTCTTCTTCTACTATAGTTCCTCTTCCTACATTAATAAATAAGGTATCTTCCTTCATTAATTGGAAGTGATGTTTGTTTAATAAATGATATGTTTCTTTGGTTTCTGGTAACGTATTAATTATTATATCCGCTTCTCCTAATAGTTCGTCTAATTCATTTATCTCATATGTTTGATTAAATCCTTCTTTTTGTTTTCCTGTTTTACTTACACCTATTATTTTCAATTCGAAAGGTGTCAATAACTTTACAGTATCTTGAGCAATAGCTCCAGTACCTAAAAATAAAATTGTTTCATCCTTTAAACGTTTACCTGTCAAAGTACTATCATAAATATGCTTTTGTTGATTAATAAATGATGTTTTCATTTTTTTATGATCATCTAATATAAAAGTTAGTATATATTCTGAAAGTTGCTTTGATTGTATTCCTCTAGTATTGGTTAAAATAATCCCTTTATTCTTAATATACTCTAATGGTAGATTGTTTACGCCTGTTGCATACCATGCAATCCACTTTAAATTCGGGCAAGACTTTATAAATCTTTCATTAATCTCCCCGTCATACCCTATCAATACCTCGAGTTCTTTTTTTTCATTATCTGGAATATTATCTGCTTTATCATAAAACAAAAATGAAATATCAGGATACTTTTCTATTAATTCATTTTCTATATTACCTAAACGTTTCAAGCTTACGATTTTCATTTATCTCACTCCAGCATTTGTTTTAATTCATCTATTTGTGTTTTAACTTTTACTTTTTCAATGATATTTGTAATATATCCCGCTTCATCTATTACAAACGTTGTTCTCACTATTCCCATATTTTCTTTTCCAAAACTTTTCTTCAAACGATATATTCCTACTGCCTTCGATAACTTAAATTCATCATCAACTAACAAATCAAAATTCAAATGATGCTTATTAATAAAGTTTTCGTGTTTTTTTCTAGAATCCCCGCTAATACCATAAACTTTAACTTTCATATCATTAAAGTATTGTATATTATCTCTAAAGTCACATGCTTCTGTTGTACACGTTGGTGTGTTATCTCGTGGGTAGAAATATAATATTGTTTTTTCTCCCATAATTTTTTCATTAGTAATTAATTCACCATTTTGATTCTCTAATTCAAATTTTGGAAAAAGATCTCCTATTTTTAACATCGTATCACTCATTTCTTCATATTATAATTATTATGTTACGATAGTAATGAATATTATTAAATAAGAAAGGTTGATACTCTATGAATTTCACTGAAAGTGAACGTCTTCAAAAGTTATCAAATGAATATATTTTAGGTGGAGTTAATTCTCCTTCACGCTCTTATAAAGCTGTTGGCGGAGGTGCTCCCGTAGTTATGCGTGAAGGTCATGGCGCTTATCTTTACGATGTCGATGGAAATAAGTACATTGATTATTTACAAGCATATGGTCCTATAATCACTGGTCATGCTCATCCTCATATTACTGAAGCTATCCAAGATCAAGCGGCTAAAGGTGTGTTATATGGTACACCGACTGAACTTGAAATTGATTTTAGTAAAAAATTACGAGCAGCTATTCCTTCATTAGAAAAAATTCGTTTTGTTAATTCTGGAACAGAAGCAGTAATGACTACAATTCGAGTTGCTAGAGCTTATACTAAAAGAAATAAGATTATTAAATTTGCGGGGTCTTATCATGGCCATTCTGATTTAGTATTAGTTGCTGCAGGGAGCGGACCTTCTCAATTAGGTTCTCCGGATTCAGCTGGTGTACCTGAAAGTGTCGCTAGAGAAGTCATTACTGTACCTTTCAATGACATTGAATCTTATAAAGAAGCCATGTCACATTGGGGAGATGAAGTAGCGGCTGTATTAGTAGAACCTATTGTAGGTAACTTTGGTATGGTAAAACCTCAACCAGGCTTTTTAGAAGAAGTTAACAACATCACTCATGAGCATGGAGCTTTAGTGATTTACGATGAAGTCATCACTGCTTTCCGCTTCCATTATGGCGCTGCACAAGATTTATTAAATGTTTATCCAGATTTAACAGCATTTGGTAAAATTGTTGGTGGTGGATTACCAATCGGTGGCTACGGTGGCCGTCAAGATATCATGGAACATGTTGCTCCATTAGGCCCAGCATACCAAGCAGGAACAATGGCAGGTAACCCACTTTCAATGAGAGCAGGTATTGCATTACTTGAAGTTTTAGAGCAAGATGGTGTATATGAGAAATTAGATAATTTGGGTAAACGTTTAGAAGATGGTTTAAATAAACTTATCGAAAAACATCATATTACTGCAACAATTAATCGTATTTATGGATCGCTAACACTCTATTTTACAGATGAAAAAGTAACACACTACGAACAAGTAGAAAATTCTGATGGTGAGGCATTTGCAAAATTCTTTAAACTTATGCTTAACCAAGGTATTAATTTAGCACCTTCTAAATTTGAAGCATGGTTCTTAACTACTGAACACACTGAAGAAGATATTGATCGAACATTAGAAGCGGCTGACTATGCCTTCAGTCAAATGAAATAATATTTAAAATTTAACGGACCTAAGAATGTCATATCGTAAATATACATTCTTGGGTTTTTATATATGCGTATACTTGTATAGTTTTATTTGTTGAGTGTATACTAATTTAAAAATACATTAAACTATAAACTTGTTATTTAAAGGAGCGTTGTATTTGAAATTAGGCGCACGTATACTTAAAACTGGAATTGCTATCATTCTCGCCCTTTTTATCGCTTCTTTTTTACCTGATAATGTTGGTTTGAAGTCTGTAGCAGGAATAAGTGCTATTTTTGCAATGCAACCTAATATATATCGTTCAATGAAAACGATATCTGAACAAGCTACAGGTAATTTAATCGGTGCTATATTAGCAGTGATTATGGTAACCATTTTTGGTAAAAACATTGTGATTATGGGTATCACAGTCATTCTATTAATCGCCATTTTATACAAATTAAACTTGGCGCATGTAGCAACATTAGCAGGTGTCACTGCGTTAATCATTATGGGGCAACATACAGGATCGTTTTATCTTGCAGCTACATTTAGATTTATTTTAGTAATGATTGGAGTTTTAAGTGCTTCACTTGTAAACCTAGTATTCTTACCTCCAAAATTCGAAACTAAAATTTATCATAATGCGGTTAATATTTCTTCCGACATATTTATATGGTTTAAACTTGTGATTAATGATACTTCTGAATATCATCAGATAAAAGAAGATGGTGAACAGTTAGAATCTCGCATCATAAAATTAGAACAAATCTATAACTATTATCACGAAGAACGTACGTTTACAAGAAAAGCTGCTTTCCAACAAAATCGTAAAAAGATATTATTTAAAGAGGTCGTTGGAACAACTCGACAAGCTTACGAAGTATTAAATCGTATGGCTAGATATCAAAATGATTTGCATAATACGAATCATAATTTATTATTTCAAATTAAATTAGAGTTAGATTCATTAACAGCGTATCATGAACAAATTTTAAAAAGTTTATCAAAAAAGGCGCGTTATAATGTAGATGATTTTGATAATCAAATTTTAAATCCTCAAAAGAAAAATCTTATGGATGCTTTTCAATATCAATTAATTCAAAATCCATATCAAGTAGAATATTCATATTCGAATATCATGCAAATTATCGCAGCTATTGAAGAATATCGATATTATTTAGAGCATTTAGATAGACTAAGATTAAGTTTCTTTACGTATCATCGTAATGACACGGATATTGAAATTCAAGATGAAGACTTTGATTTATAAAAATTAAATATCAATACTAAAAAAGACAAACTTAACTATCAAAGTTGAGTTTGTCTTTTTTAGTATTCATTATTTAGTTATAAATCTTGAATGCTATACAAATGTTCATATTCACCTTTTTTAGCAATCAGCTCTTTATGTGTACCCGTTTCAACGATTTGGCCATGCTGCATAACAATAATTTTATCTGCGTGTGTGATTGTTGATAATCTATGAGCTACAATAAGTGTAGTTCTATCTTTACTTAAAACATCTAATGCGTCTTGAATAATTGCTTCACTTTCTAAATCAAGTGCACTTGTCGCTTCATCTAAAATTAATATAGGTGGATTATTTAAGAAAATACGCGCAATAGATAAACGTTGCTTTTGGCCACCAGATAATTTTACGCCACGTTCTCCAACTTCAGTATCATAGCCATTCGGTAAATTCATAATAAAGTCGTGCGCATTTGCCATTTTAGCTGCTTCGATTATTTCTTCTTCAGTAGCATCAGGACGTCCTAATAAAATATTCTCTCTTACAGTATCAGAAAATAAAATATTGTCTTGTTGAACAAGTCCAATTTGATTTCTCAAGCTTCCTGTTAAATAATCTTTAATATTATGACTATCGATCAAAATTTCACCTTCACTTACATCATAAAAACGTGGAATAAGATTAATAAGCGTAGATTTACCTCCCCCGCTCATACCGACGAATGCTACTGTTTCACCTTTGTTTATATTTAAATTTATATTTTTTAAAACTAAAGATTCATCTTCATTATATTTAAAGCTTACATTTTTTAATTCAATATGTCCTTCTTTTATTTCAATAGGTTGTGCACCTTTTTTATTTTTAATGTCATAGTCTTCATCCATTAATTGAAAAATACGATCCATAGAGGCGAAACTTTGCGTTAAAGTTGTGAATGAAGAAACTAAACGTCTTAATGGTCCGAATAATTGTTCTAAATATCCTACAAAAGCTGCTAAGGTACCTACTGTAATTGAACCAGTGATTGCTAAATATGACCCTACTCCAATAACAATGATAGGACCTAAATCTGTGACTGTATTAATAGCTGCAAATGAATAGGCATTCCATGAAGTATGTTGAAACGCTCTACTTAAAAAGTTTTTATTTTTTTTATCAAAGTTTTTCGCTTCATTATCTTCAATTGCAAAGCTTTTTATTACAGACATACCTTGAACACGTTCATGTAAAAATCCTTGTACTTCCGCTAATGCTTGTGAACGTTTACGTGTTAATTTTCTTAAACGTCCAAAGAAAAAATATACTGTAAAGATATAAAAAGGAAAAATAATAATTGCTGCAAGTGTTAATTTAATATCTAAGAAGAACATAATAGAAAGCGCAATAATAATCGTTACACAGTCTAACCAAATATTCATTAACCCAGTTAAAATAAAGTCTTTCGTTTGTTCTACGTCATTAATTACTCTCGATATAACTTGTCCCACTTGATTATTTGCATAAAATCGAGCACTTAAAGCTTGTAAATGGTCATACAATTGCTTACGAATATCATATAAAATTTTATTACTCGTCCATTGTGCTAAATATTGTCGAAGGTATTCAATTGGCGGGCGCACAATTAAAAATATAAATAGAGTAATACCTATCGCTATAGCAAGATGATGGAATTTTTCATTGGTAGTTAATGTACCATTATTAATGACACCATCAATCGCATATTTAATTAATAATGGAATTAACATTGGAATACCAAATTTTATAATTCCAATAATAATCGTTGCGAAAATACGATATTTATATGGTTTGACAAATTCTAAATATCGTCGAATCACACTGACTCCTCCTTAATTTTATTATCAAAAAATGAATAGAGGTTGAACCCTCTATTCATAAACTCATTTATTTAAGAATAGGCAAGTAGTTTCAACCTCTTATTTATTACTCAAGTACTATAAACTAATTAATTACTATTTGCCTCAATTATGCTTAGTAATTACGAATTTTTTTATATCTTTGTTTCCAAACTTTTATAAAGTCAGGAGCGAAAGGACCTTTTTTCTGTTCTATCCATTGTTGTAAAATGTCTACATTTCTTCTGAGTATTACGTCTATTTCATGAGGATAATTCATTTGTTTCATATGTTGTTCATATTCATCCTCATCTAATAAATGATATTTACCATTTGGATAAACTTTAATATCTAAATCATAATCAATATATTTTAAAGCTTCTTCATCACATACAAAAGGCGAAGATAAATTACAGTAATAGTAAATACCATCTTCTCTAAACATGCAAATTACATTAAACCAATACTCAGAATGAAAGTACACGATTGCAGGCTCTCTAGTAATCCATGTACGTCCATCACTTTCAGTTACTAAGGTATGATCATTCCCACCAATGATGACGTGATCTGTTCCTTTTAAAATCGTTGTTTCAGACCATACTCTATGAATATTTCCATCATGTTTATAGCTTTGGATTTTTATATTTTCGCCTTCTTTAGGTATGGATTCTTTAACCATACTCCACACCACCTTTTAAAGTTTTTACAATTCGAATTATACCATATTTTTTTAAACTTCTTTAAAGAGATATAGAGAGATAATATGTTTTTCTATTTACCAACAATAAACTCATATATTTTACTCATTGATACTGGGAAAGAATAATCGTCTCGATTTTCTAAATCAAACCATTCCATAAAGTCTGGTAATTGTGCTGATTCAATATTTATATCTTCAATCACACTATAAACATTTAAATTCCAAGTTTTATGTGTAAATTGATGCTTTAATTGAAATATTGCGTTCTCAGCTAAAGTTAATGACTGGTTTAACTTATATTCTAGTTTTTGAATCCCATTAGGACTTTCAAACATCGGAAATTGCCACATACCATTAAGTAGCTTTTCTTGACGTTTTTCAATCAGATATTGACCTTTCTGATTTCTGACTAAAAAAACCTCCTGATTAATTATTTTCTTAGCTTGCTTTTTAGTCTTGATAGGTAACTCTAACGTAGTTCCTTTTCGAAATGCTTCACAATTTTCCTGCACTGGACAAAATAGGCATAACGGATTCTTAGGTGTACATATTGTTGCACCTAATTCCATCATTGATTGATTAAACGTACCCGCTTCTTCTTGTACAAAAGGTTGAAGCTCTTTTTCAAATGATTTTCTAGTAGATTGTAATTTGATATCACGATAGTCATTATTAAGTCGAGTCCATACTCTAAACACATTTCCATCTACAGTAGCTAAAGGGCGATTAAAAGCAATACTCATTACAGCTGCTTGAGTATATGGACCTACTCCCTTTAATTCACCAAAAACTTTAGGGGATGATGGCACTTCACCATTATAATTATGATGTACTTCTTTAATTGCTGTATGAAAATTGCGGGCACGGCTATAATATCCAAGACCTTCCCAATACTTTAATACTTCATCTTCTTCTGCTTCACTTAACGCTTTAACTGTAGGAAATCGATGAATAAATTTATTGTAATAATCAATGACCGTTTTAACTTGTGTTTGTTGAAGCATAACTTCACTTAGCCATATATAATATGGATTAGTTGTTTCTCTCCAAGGCATTTCTCGTTGATTTTTCTCAAACCATGTCACAATATTATTTTTAAATGTCGTTTCATTTAACATTAAATTATCCTTTCTCTTACATAAAAAAATTTATAAGTTATAATACTTTCTAATATTTGATAAGTATCTTAATTTTGTTATTCTAATTTTTAGATTATAATATATATTAAATCAAGATGAAAAGAGTGAACTTTTATGGATACAGCCACTCATATTGCTATCGGCATTGGACTAACTGCTTTAGCTACACAAGACCCAGCAATGTCACATTCTATGACAGCTACTGCAACAACTTTAATTGCGGGTTCTTTAATACCTGATGGCGATACGGTTTTAAAATTAAAAAATAATGCAACTTATATTTCACATCATCGTGGTATTACACATTCCATACCCTTTACGATTTTATGGCCAATATTACTTGCTTTTATAATATACGTTATCTTTCCACATGTAGATGTGACTCATATATGGATGTGGGCTCAGTTAGCGGTCTTTTTACATGTTTTTGTAGATATCTTTAATTCATATGGTACACAAGCACTTAGACCTATATCAAATAAGTGGATACAACTCGGTGTAATCAATACATTCGATCCAATTATTTTTTTAATATTATGTATTGGAATCACGCTATGGTTATTAGGCATTCATCCATATCTAGTGTTCTTTCCAATTATTGGCGTTTTAATTATTTATTATATCGTTAGATTTAAAATGCAATCAATAATCAAATCTCAAGCGTTGAAACTCATTCATGATGAACATCATCCTGTGAAAATTTTTGTTGCACCTACTATGAAATTTATGGAATGGCGTGTAGCTATTCAAACTGAAAGCTATGATTATGTAGGTAGAGCTTATGGTCGTAATATAACGTTTAGTGATAAAGTAAAACGTCAACAATTCTCATCTGATACACTTTTATGGCAAATAAAAAGTAATCCTGAAATAAGAACGTTTTTAAAATTCTCTTCTATCTATCGTTGGCAAATACGTAAACTTGATGATCAAACAACTGAGATACGATTGATAGATTTACGTTATCTAAATAAAGGACATTATTCTTTTGCAGCAATTGCACATCTTACTCAAGATCAAAAAATTGACCATTCCTATATTGGATGGGTATTTACAGAAGAAAAACTTCAAAAAAAATTGTACTCTCATTAATTCATTAACTTTAACTATAATTTAAACAACCCCTAGATGACTTATTGACAGTCATTTAGGGGTTATTATTATAACATCAAAAATATATATGTTATTTATAGTGATTCACTCATATATTAAAAATATTCATATTTCTTGTGGGCAACAAGTCGAGTTAAAATATAATTGATAACTCCAATTAATACTAAAAAAGCAATAAAATAAATATGATACACAATATTGTACATATTTACAGCTCCAAAAACAATTGAAGATGATAATCCGTCAATCAAATAATATAATGGATTAATTTTTAATATTTGATCAATCATATTTGCCTTATTGTTAGGTATAAAAATGATAGGTACTAAAAAGAATAACACAATTGTTGCTACCACATAAAATTTAAATACTTTTTTACTTATTAAAGTCAATAAACTTAATGTTATTGATATAAAAACAATAAATATAATCGACATTAGTATAAAATAAACAAAAGATATCACCGATGTTTCAAGGTTTACTGGCTTAAAGATTGATGTAATCAATGATAAAACACAGATGATGATAGCCCCTATCAGTGCATTAAGGATGGGCGTAATAATAGGTGTGAGTTGAAATGATTTAGCAATAAGATAATCATACTTATATAATTTGAATGATTTATATATAATATAAGCAATGGTTACAAAAGTATAGAACGCAATCATTCGATATATCCATTGGGCCTTTTCAATTTCTTCTGTATTAAATAAATACATCACTCCAATTATGATACTAATGATAATTAATTGTATTAAAAATAAAATCACATCATATTTCCAAGTCTCTTTTACTTTTGCTTTAGCCAAATGTAAAAGAGATGGAAAATGTTTAAAATATAATATTAACTTATCTATCATGTTTACACCTACAATTCGATATAAATCCATTTACTATTTTTCATATCTGCAATTAAATATCCATTATTTAATTTTGAAATCCATACATTACTTTTAATATTAAATTTACGCTCTAATTTTGATTTATCTACTATAGGAAATACAAAACCAGTTAACTTATCCTCATCATTAAATAACATTTTAATAGGTTGTTGTGTAATAGGCACCACAAATCGTTGATCTTTTTCAGGAACAAGCGTCTTTTTCACTTGCTTATGTGGTTTATGTAATTGAGTATTAAAATAATCAACATACTTACTGTAGTTTGACTTCATATAAGGCGCTAAAGTACTAAATTTATGCGTTTCATATAATGCAGCAGGATTAAAATAATAAATTTTGTTCTTACCTACTTCATATGTATCATCATCGACAATTAAGCGGTATTTTGAAGCACTTTCTCCAGTAATCGTCACAAAAGAATATTTTGGCATTTCAATATCTTGATGATTTGATAATGTCACTTCATCATGTAGAACAATTCCATAAGACAATTTATTTTCAAAAGAATCCGTGTCTTGATTTTGAACTTTCTTCTGAGATTCGTTGATAGGAATTTCAATTTTCCCTATATTATTCACTACCAGTGCGCCAAGTAACACTAAGACGATTAACGTTGAAACTAAAAGCGTCCAAAATTTAACTATAAAATCCGGAACTTTAACATGTTTGTATCGTTCGACTCTTTTAAAGTTATAACTCATTTCCGGCAATCTACTTCTACTTTTCTTCCAATCCAAATCAAAATTCTTAAGTGTTTCTTCATCTTCGATACTTAATCTATCTCTTTCATGATCATTAAATACTGGTAAAACGTCATTTAAAGACCCTTCCATACGCACTTGTCCGTGAGAAATCCATGTAACATAGTTACTTACTTGAGATATTTTAGAAATATCATCGTCTACAAATATAATTGATAAGTCATTAGACACATAGTCTTTTGAAAGTTGTTTCGCCTTATTTAAAAAAGCTTCATCAAGATATTCGAGAATATGACTTAAAATAATAATTTCTGTTTTACAAACTCTTGCAACACTTAAAATCAATTGCGCATACTCAGAGTGACTAAGTTTATTCACTTGAATCGAAGATTTATCATCTAAATGCGCATATTTAATAATTTGATCAACAATATGTGAAGACGTCTCGTAATTAAATAAGCATTGTGTTTCTTCAATATAACTTTTAACAGACATATTTAATAAATGTTTGTTTTTTATATCTCCATAATAAATACTTGCTGATTGTACAACTTTCCCTCTATCAGGTGCAATATCTTGTGCCATAATTCTTCCAATCAATGTTTTGGATGAACCAGGTTCTCCTATGAGTGCAAGAGCTTCTCCTTGATAAATGTGTAAAGTTATTTTATTTAATTCTATGTCTTCCGCGCCATATCCAAACGGCAAATACCACTTTCTATTCTTTTGGTTTCTATAGTATTGTGTAACATTTAATAATTTTAAAACGATTGAACTTCCCATTTGTGTTACATCCTTCTAAATTTTTAATAATGCAATGGGTAAACCCTCTTCAGGATTCGTACTATTTATTCTATAACCCCAAGCAAAAACCCCTTTTAAACGTTCAACTTTAAAGTATTGTTCACTACCATCATTTAATTTATACATTCTGCCTATATTAATTTTAGAACGATCGACTAAATAACTCTCAGCTACAATGACTTTACTTTCATAAACATCATATTCATTCATTATGCCATTCATTTCAGCTTTACGCATTTTTTCTTTACATAATTGTATTTCATGTCTCAATTCCTGTTCAGACATTTCACTTAATCTTTTGTCACTCATCTAAAATACCACTTTCTGCTAATTTAATTTTTATTTTATCATAATTATATCCTTTTCTCATAAGTGCTTCTATTGTTTTCATTTTTAATGTATTACCATCATATTTACGACATTGTTTATTATAAACTTTTTCTAAATCCTTTTGTAATAAGTCATCTAGCACTTCTTCGTCTTGAGCAAAGTCTAACTCATTAAGTACATATTGTGCAGTTTCTATTGTATATCCTTTTTGGATTAAGCTATGCATTACTTTTTGCTTTACTTTAACAACAGGACCTTTTTTAGTTTTCATTATTTTTTTAGCAACATGAATGATAGATTCTATAGGTTGCTCTTCTTCATATCGTTTAACATATCTATCTATAATATTAGGTTCTACTCCAACTTGGTATAGTTTTTGTTTAAATACTTCAGGTCCTTTATCTGTTGTGTTGATCATTGTATTTTTTAAACTTTCAGCGTAATCTTCATGATTAATATATTGCTCTTTATAACAATATTCAATCACTTTTTGTACTGTCATTTCATTAATATCATTCTTTTTCAAATAATCACTAACTTCTTTTTCAGTTCGTTTTTTATATGATAAATATTGTATTGCCATATTAATCCCTAGACGATAGTGTTCGTATTTTTGAATTTTTTCCATTTCTGCAGCATCTATCATTTGATTCTTTTTCAAATTGAATTTAACGAGTGTATCTATATCAATTCCCATTTCAAATGCTTCGTCAAGAAAGAGATTAAATCGTTCTTTATTATTTTTTTGAACTTCTATTTTAGTAATTTTCGGCATCATTATTCTCCTCATACTAATTAAAAATTGTATTTTAATAATATATTTATTTTATAACAGAAAATCTAACACATATAGTATTTGATATTAAAAAAGAGCGAAATGGAAGTTTATTTATTCTCATTCTCACTCTTAGTTTATATTTAATTAAATTGTTATATTACTATATTAATAATTATTAAGTTGCGATAAGGCTTCTTGATATTGACTGTCAGAAATATAATTCTGTTGTCTCATTTTTTCTAAATTCACTTTAATTCGATTCTTGAAATTATTTGATACGTTATTAATATCATATACACTTGGGGCATTAACTTTACTTGCTAGCATTGCACTTTGTAATACAGTAATAATCGGATAACTACTATTATTTTGATTTGTAGTTGCACCAAAATAGTAATTTGCTGCACTTTCAATATCATATTGATTATTACCATAGTAAATATTATTCAAATAAAAACTTAATATCTGATTTTTACTGTATTGCTGTTCAACTTTATGCGCGACAAATAATTCTTTTAGTTTACGTGTAAATGAACGTTCATTATTGTAATAATAATTTTTTACAGTTTGTTGAGTAATGGTGCTCCCGCCTTGTACCTCACGTTCACCAATCGTTGAAAATAATGCACGTGTTGTCCCTTTGATATCGAATCCATGATGTTTAGAAAAACGTTCATCTTCCATAGATATAAATGCGCCCTTAACATAATTCGGCATATTGTCTGATGATACAAAATTACTCTTATTTTCAATCGTTTGTAAATCATCGACATTCGCTCTAGATGATAAAAAATACATTAATCCAGTAAACAAAGCAAATATAATCAGAAATATAATAAACATTCTTAGAAAGAGCCGTTTACTTTTCTTCTTTTTCGGTGGTGAACCCACAGGTTGATAATAGGTATTATAATAAGGCTCATTTTGATAATAAGTTGTTTTCTCTTTTGGATAGTTATCTCTTTGTCTTCTTTTCATGGGATTGCTCCTTTACTTAAAGGTCACTCTATAATTGAGAGTTTAACAGTAAGTATTATTTTTATCTATATAAACAATCAAAAATCAGTCTCAAGGTGTATCATTGGTTTTTATATCGCTCAAATTTTCAAGTTACTTTGAAGAAGATAGAGAAGGATTTTTTAAAGATGGATAAGCGGATTTAAAAAACGATATTAAGTTCATAAATATATGAATTTTTAAAAGTAACATTTAAAACGTATTTTCTCCATTTCTAGAAAACAAGGAAAACAAATCAATCAGACGCTTATGAATTGACACGACTTGTAATGATACATTCTCAGTTTCATTGGAGCCTATCCAGAATACAGTTACATTGTAATTCAATCATCGACTATCAACACATTAAAAATGCCTAAGACAATTACATATGTCTCAGGCTCAAATATAACTTTCAAAAAGTTATTTTAAATTAATCATTTAATTTTTTAACGATTTCTCTATTGAAATCATCTAAATCATCAGGTACACGACTTGTTACAATATTATTATCAACTACTACTGATTCATCAACAACATTGGCACCTGCATTTGATAAATCTTTACGAACATTTAATACTGCAGTTAAAGTGCGACCATTTAAATCATCAGTATCAATTAAAACTTGAGGTCCGTGACAAATAGCAAATGTTGGAACATCATTTTTAGTAAAGTATTTTGCAAATGTTCCATAACGTCCTTCTGCATCTCCACGTAAATTATCTGGAGAGAAACCACCAGGAATTAATATTGCATCATAATTTTCTGGTTTAGCATCAGCAATACTTACATTTACTGTAACTTTTTCGCCATGTTTCCCAACAACTTCAGCGTTCGCAGTATCTCCAATAACTTCAGTTTCAAATCCTGCTTCTTCTAATGCTTCTTTAGGACTTGTTAATTCTATATCTTCAAATTCATCAGCTAAAATAATTGCTACTTTTTTAGTCATAACCAAAATCACCTTTTCTTTCGTTTTATTATATTTAATTATAGACAAATTTAAGATGGTTTAAACATAAATATTAAATTTAGTTAAAAACTTTTTCATACTCCACAATTACTTAGAAACTAACTTAACTTTTTCTTCTAATTGATCTAATAATCCAATCCATTCATCAATATCTTTTACACTTACTTCATCAGGATTAACGTGGTCAATATCTTCTAAAAATTTAGACAATCTTGTTTTAATTTGTTCAATAGTTTGTTTTTCATCCATCGGAATTTAACTCCTTATATATAATATTTTTAGCTTTTATTCATAACTATCCTAACAAAATTTGACAAAAAGAGATATAATTCTAATAATATTTATTGTAATTTTATAAAGAAGAATGTTTTAAAAGTTTAGGAGTTT
The DNA here is from genome assembly GCF_001808085.1 of Staphylococcus sp. HMSC14C01. Lineage (NCBI taxonomy): Bacteria > Bacillati > Bacillota > Bacilli > Caryophanales > Staphylococcaceae > Staphylococcus > Staphylococcus sp. HMSC14C01. Next base: position 1,219 of record NZ_KV792042.1, on the reverse strand, counting down.
TTATAATGACAACATCAAAAATTAAACAAGCAATCTCAATTTATAATGATCCGTGGGAAGCTTATAATGATATTAAACAATTCGATCAACTCACTTTGAGTAATGTAGAATTTACCACAACAAATTTATGTAATATGAGATGTAGTCACTGTGCAGTTGGTTATACATTACAAACAAAAGATCCTGATCCATTACCTATGAATCTTATTTATCAACGTTTAGATGAAATTCCCAATTTACGTACTATGTCGATTACAGGTGGAGAACCTATGTTTTCAAAGAAATCTATAAATAATGTTGTTAAACCATTATTAAAATATGCGCATCAAAGAGGCATATATGTGCAAATGAATTCTAATTTAACGTTACCTCAAGATCGATATCTAGAAATTGCTGAGTATATTGATGTCATGCACATTTCTCATAATTGGGGTACCATCCAAGAATTTGCAGAGGTGGGCTTTGGCGCAATGAAAAAACAACCTCCTTTAAAAGCAAAGTTAAAATTATATGAACAAATGCTAGATAATGCTAGTACATTATCTGACCAAGGGATGTTTGTTTCAGCAGAAACAATGTTAAATCAAAATACCCTACCACATTTAGAAAACATACATAAAGAAATTGTTAATGATATGAAGTGTAGTCGTCATGAAGTTCATCCTATGTATCCAGCAGATTTTGCAAGTCAACTCAATGTATTATCATTAAAAGACATGAAGCAAGCTATTCATCATTTATTAGACATTCGTGATAAAAATACTTGGATGTTATTTGGTACTCTCCCAATCTATCCTTGCATAAACGATGAAAATGACCAACTTTTACTTGAACGATTAAGAAATGAAAAAAATGTTACTGTTCGAAATGACCCAGATGGCCGTAGTCGCTTAAATGTAAATGTATTTAGTGGGGACGTTATTGTAACAGATTTTGGTGATGAAAACGGAACAATTTCTAATATTAAACATGATAAGCTCACAGATGTATTTGATGCTTGGTTATCAACAGATTTAGCAAAATCTTTAAATTGTCATTGTGAAGCTTTCCAATGTTTAGGACCAAATGTATTAGTTAAAAATATGTATTATCCAAATACAAACTTTAGAGAAAATGAAATCACAATGCACACTGAACATAGTTTTCAATAAAATTAAAAGAAACTGGGACATAATTCCTAGCAAAATGAGTTCGGGACATAAAGTATCTGGATAAGTGA
>NZ_KV792041.1:11934-12556 GCF_001808085.1 Staphylococcus sp. HMSC14C01 | reverse complement strand
TCTGCCTTACAAGCAGAGGGTCGGCGGTTCGATCCCGTCATTCTCCACCATTCAATTTAATAGCCGGCCTAGCTCAATTGGTAGAGCAACTGACTTGTAATCAGTAGGTTGGGGGTTCAAGTCCTCTGGCCGGCACCATCTTTGAGCCATTAGCTCAGTTGGTAGAGCATCTGACTTTTAATCAGAGGGTCAGAGGTTCGAATCCTCTATGGCTCACATGTATACGCGGGTGTGGCGGAATTGGCAGACGCACTAGACTTAGGATCTAGCGCCTTACGGCGTGGGGGTTCGACTCCCTTCACCCGCATATGCGGAAGTAGTTCAGTGGTAGAACACCACCTTGCCAAGGTGGGGGTCGCGGGTTCGAATCCCGTCTTCCGCTCCATTATTTTGCCGGGGTGGCGGAACTGGCAGACGCACAGGACTTAAAATCCTGCGGTGAGAGATCACCGTACCGGTTCGATTCCGGTCCTCGGCACCAATTTAAATATAGCGCCCGTAGCTCAACTGGATAGAGCGTTTGACTACGGATCAAGAGGTTATGGGTTCGACTCCTATCGGGCGCGCCATTTAAAATTATCAATTTAATATACGGGAAGTAGCTCAGCTTGGTAGAGCACTT
>NZ_KV792041.1:11665-11914 GCF_001808085.1 Staphylococcus sp. HMSC14C01 | reverse complement strand
TCACCGTACCGGTTCGATTCCGGTCCTCGGCATTATTATTTTGCGCCCGTAGCTCAATTGGATAGAGCGTTTGACTACGGATCAAAAGGTTATGGGTTCGACTCCTATCGGGCGCGTTCTCTTACGGGAAGTAGCTCAGCTTGGTAGAGCACTTGGTTTGGGACCAAGGGGTCGCAGGTTCGAATCCTGTCTTCCCGATAGGAAATTTAAAATTTATTATGGGGGCTTAGCTCAGCTGGGAGAGCGCCT
>NZ_KV792041.1:0-11645 GCF_001808085.1 Staphylococcus sp. HMSC14C01 | reverse complement strand
GCGGTTCGATCCCGCTAGTCTCCACCATTTAAATCATTTACAAACTATATAACGGCGGTGTAGCTCAGCTGGCTAGAGCGTACGGTTCATACCCGTGAGGTCGGGGGTTCGATCCCCTCCACCGCCACTAATTATTAGTTGTAGAATTAAAATTTGGACCTTTAGCTCAGTTGGTTAGAGCTAACGGCTCATAACCGTTCGGTCGCAGGTTCGAGTCCTGCAAGGTCCATATAATTTTGGAGGAATACCCAAGTCCGGCTGAAGGGATCGGTCTTGAAAACCGACAGGGCCTTAACGGGCCGCGGGGGTTCGAATCCCTCTTCCTCCGCCATTTTTATTATCGCGGGATGGAGCAGTTCGGTAGCTCGTCGGGCTCATAACCCGAAGGTCGGTGGTTCAAATCCGCCTCCCGCAATTTGTTTTGGTCTCGTAGTGTAGCGGTTAACACGCCTGCCTGTCACGCAGGAGATCGCGGGTTCGATTCCCGTCGAGACCGCCATCTAATAATTTAATAGCAATTTACCTATAAAATGTGGAGGAATACCCAAGTCCGGCTGAAGGGATCGGTCTTGAAAACCGACAGGAGCTTAACGGCTCGCGGGGGTTCGAATCCCTCTTCCTCCGTATTTGGTCTCGTAGTGTAGCGGTTAACACGCCTGCCTGTCACGCAGGAGATCGCGGGTTCGATTCCCGTCGAGACCGCCATTTAATCATTTTAATATATATGGTTCAGTAGCTCAGTTGGTAGAGCAATGGATTGAAGCTCCATGTGTCGGCAGTTCGACTCTGTCCTGAACCATTTCTTGCCGGCCTAGCTCAATTGGTAGAGCAACTGACTTGTAATCAGTAGGTTGGGGGTTCAAGTCCTCTGGCCGGCACCATCTTAACGGAGGGGTAGCGAAGTGGCTAAACGCGGCGGACTGTAAATCCGCTCCTTCGGGTTCGGCAGTTCGAATCTGCCCCCCTCCACCATCATAAATAGGGACATAGTTCAACGGTAGAATAGAGGTCTCCAAAACCTTTGATGTGGGTTCGATTCCTACTGTCCCTGCCATGGCGGTTGTGGCGAAGTGGTTAACGCATCGGATTGTGGTTCCGACACTCGTGGGTTCGATTCCCATCAACCGCCCTTTATTATTAATGGGCTATAGCCAAGCGGTAAGGCAACGGACTTTGACTCCGTCACGCGCTGGTTCGAATCCAGCTAGCCCAGCCATTTGAGCCATTAGCTCAGTTGGTAGAGCATCTGACTTTTAATCAGAGGGTCAGAGGTTCGAATCCTCTATGGCTCACTTTAAGCACTCCATTAAGGAGTGCTTTTTTATTACCCATTTTTAGTAGTGATTTTCATGAAAAAATTTATAAGTATGACTTTCATAGTATGACAGTTACACCTTTCATTGGTATAATTATAAGTATGAAAGTTATAGACGGAGGAGAGATTATGGATTTTTCCAACTTTTTTAATAATCTTAGTACTTTGAAGATTATTACAAGTATATTAGATATACTTATTGTCTGGTATGTCCTTTATCTTCTCATTACTGTATTTAAAGGAACTAAAGCAATTCAATTGCTTAAAGGTATATTATTTATAGTTATTGGACAACAAGTAAGTAAACTTCTCAATTTAACTGCTACCTCAAAGTTATTTGATATTGTGATTCAATGGGGCGTTTTAGCTTTAATTGTGATATTCCAACCAGAAATTAGACGAGCACTTGAGCAATTAGGGCGAGGGAGCCTATTTAAACGCTATACTAATACTTACAGTCATGATGAAGAAAAATTAATCCAATCTGTATCAAAGGCTGTTCAGTATATGGCTAAAAGACGAATTGGAGCATTAATTGTTTTTGAAAAGGAAACTGGATTGCAAGACTATATTGAAACTGGTATATCAATGAATTCTGCAATATCTCAAGAATTATTGATAAATGTTTTTATACCTAATACACCATTACATGATGGGGCTATGATTATTCAAAACACTAAAATTGCTAGTGCTGCATGTTATTTACCACTTTCAGATAGTAATAAAATTTCTAAAAGTTTAGGTACAAGACATAGGGCAGCCGTAGGAATTTCTGAAGTTTCGGACTCATTTACTGTGGTAGTATCTGAAGAAACCGGTTCAATATCAGTTACTTTCGATGGTAAATTAAGACGTGATGTTTCTGATGAAGTATTCGAAGAGTTATTAGCTGAACATTGGTTTGGAACTCGCGCTCAAAAGAAGGGTGTGAAATAGCATGTTAGAAAGTAAGTGGGGATTAAGATTTTTTGCCTTAATATTAGCGATCTTTTTTTATCTTTCTGTTAATAATGTGTTTGGCAATATTTTTAACAATGATAATCTAGCTCAGAATTCTTCTAAAACAATTGAAGATGTACCTGTAGAAATTCTTTATAATACCAAAAATTTACATGTTACTAAATCACCAGATACTGTTGATGTTACTATTTCAGGACCACAATCAAAGTTATTGAAAATAGAAAGTTCAGACGATATCAAGGTCACAGTTAATTTATCTAATGCTAAATCTGGAAATTATAAAGAAGATTATATTGTTAAAGGATTAAGTAACGATATTAGTTATAATGTTAAACCTAAACACGCTTATATCACCTTGGAGGATAAAGATACTAAAACAATGCATGTTCAGCCTGATATTTCACAAAACAATGTAGATTCAAATTATAAAGTAAGTGAAACTTCTTTGAATAAAGACACTGTTCAAGTTACTGGTGGTAAAAAGCAATTAGACAAAATTGCATATTTAAAAGCGACATTTAAAAATGCGACTAATATCAGTGAGAATACTACTGATGTAGCTGAAATTACTGCATTTGACAAGCAATTGAATAAATTAAACGTTCAAATCAAGCCTAATAATATTAAAATGTCAGTGAAACTTGAACCTTACAGTAAAAAAGTAAAAATTAAAACCGTTAAAAAGGGTTCATTACCTGATGATGAAAGTTTAGATAGCATTAAACTAAATGAGAATGAAGTAGAAATTTATGGTAATAAAGATGATTTGAAGGATATTAATGACATAGAAGCCGATGTCAATTTAGATGATATCACTGAATCGACTGATAAAACACTTCAACTCAAGATACCTAAACAGGTTAAGAAATCTGAATTTAATGAAGTCACAGCACATGTCAATTTAAAATAGTAAACTAGATAATAAAGGAGTAATGAAAATGGGAAAATATTTTGGAACAGATGGTGTAAGGGGAGTAGCTAATAAAGAATTAACACCTGAATTAGCGTTTAAACTAGGTCGCTATGGTGGTTATGTATTAGCACATAATGAAGGAGAGAAACATCCTAGAGTTTTAGTTGGTAGAGATACTCGTGTGTCTGGTGAAATGTTAGAATCAGCTTTAATCGCTGGATTAGCATCAATAGGTGCAGAAGTAATGAGATTAGGAGTTATTTCTACTCCAGGTGTTGCATATTTAACACGTGAAATGGGAGCACAATTAGGAGTAATGATTTCTGCATCTCATAATCCTGTAGCTGATAATGGTATTAAGTTCTTTGGTGCTGATGGTTTTAAACTTTCAGATAAGCAGGAAGAAGAAATTGAACAATTATTAGATCAAGAACAACCTGACTTACCACGTCCAGCAGGCAAAGACATTATGCATTTTTCAGATTATTATGAAGGTGCACAAAAATACTTAAGTTATCTTAAATCTACAATTGATATAAATTTAGATGGACTTAAAATTACTTTAGATGGGGCGAATGGATCAACTTCTTCACTTGCGCCTTTCTTATTTGGTGATTTAGAGGCAACGACAGTTACAATTGGTTGTAATCCAGATGGATACAATATTAATGATGAATGTGGGTCTACTCATCCTGAACATTTAGCTGAAAAAGTTGTAGAAACTGAAAGTGATTTTGGTTTAGCTTTTGATGGAGATGGAGATCGTTTAATTGCTGTTGATGAAAAGGGTAACATCATTGATGGTGACCAAATTATGTTTATTATTGGTCAAGAAATGCATAAAAATCATGAATTAAATAATAATATGATTGTATCTACTGTAATGAGTAACTTAGGATTTTATAAAGCTCTTGAAACAGAAGACATTCAATCAAATAAAACAAAAGTTGGAGATAGATATGTCGTTGAAGAAATGAGACGAGGCCATTATAATTTAGGCGGAGAACAATCTGGACATATAGTAATGATGGACTATAACACGACTGGTGATGGACTACTAACTGGAGTACAACTTGCTGCTATTATTAAATCAAGTGGTAAAACTTTAAGTGAGTTAGCAGCACAAATGAAAAAGTATCCACAATCATTAATTAATGTAAAAGTAACAGATAAACATCATGTATCTGAAAATGAAGACGTTAAAGCTGTTATGAATGAAGTTGAGAATGAAATGAATGGTGAAGGAAGAATATTAGTTAGACCTTCAGGAACTGAACCATTAGTAAGAGTAATGGTTGAGGCAGCAACAAATGAAGATGCTGAACGTTATGCTCAAACAATTGCTGATAAAGTAAAAGAAAAAATGGGATTAAATTAATAGTACCATTTAAAAACAAGAATACACTCTCTTTAAAGTTAAAGCCGTAGAACTGAAAACTTTAAAGAGAGTATTTTTTTAGCAAAAAATATAAATTAAATATCAAATTATAACTATAAGTTTATGAATTAAATATAATAATATTTGCAAATGATTAATAAAAAAGGGTAAAATAAATAGTATTGGAAGAAAGGAGGATAGATGTAATAAAAGTAAAACAAAGCGCCTGGACAAGTAATTAGAATGTTAATCATTTAGTATTAATTAGGAGAATACTCATAGACATACTAATTATATTGTAGACGAGGAGAATAGTTATCGATATAATCGGCGGATGCTATTCCGGATGAGGCACATTCGTTAGCTTATTATTTAAAACATATAGGTAACTAGATGTACAAATATAATAAGAACGCCAAATAGAAAACATAGAAATATGATGTTTAGAATCCAATACAATAAAACGAGCAATGTCTAATTAAAAAATTTTATATAACAGATAAAATTATCATATGACTATGTAATGGAGGAAAAAGAAATATGTGCGGAATTGTTGGATATATTGGCTTTGATAATGCCAAAGAATTATTACTATCTGGTTTAGAAAAATTAGAGTATAGAGGATATGATTCAGCAGGAATTGCTGTTGTCAATGATGAAGGGACTACTGTATTTAAGGAAAAAGGTCGTATTGCAGAATTAAGAAAAGTAGCAGATAGCAATGACATTGATGGTCACATTGGTATTGGTCATACTCGATGGGCTACTCATGGGGTACCTAGTCATATTAATTCACATCCTCATCAATCAAATAATGGACGTTTCACTTTAGTGCATAATGGTGTAATTGAAAATTATGAAGAACTAAAAAGCGAATACTTATCAGATGTAACGTTTAAATCAGAAACTGATACAGAAGTTATCGTTCAATTAGTAGAATATTTTTCAAATAAAGGGTTAGAAACTGAAGAAGCATTCACTAAAGCAGTATCTTTATTAGATGGATCGTATGCTTTAGGTATGTTAGATTCTGAGGATGAAGACACTATTTATGTAGCTAAAAATAAATCACCTTTACTTGTTGGTATTGGTGACGACTTTAATGTTATTGCTTCAGATGCATTAGCAATGATTAAAGTTACAAATCAATATAAAGAAATTCACGATCATGAAATTGTTATTGTTAAAAAAGAAAGTGTAACAATTAAAGATAAAGATGGAAATATTCAAGATCGCCCAACGTATACTGCTCAAATAGATGCATCAGATGCTGAAAAAGGTATTTATGATCACTATATGTTAAAAGAAATTAATGAACAGCCAGCAGTAATGCGTCGTATTATTCAAGAATACGAAGATGAAAATGGAGATTTAAATATTGATTCTGAAATTATTAAAGATGTATCGAATGCAGATCGCATTTATATTATTGCTGCAGGAACAAGTTATCATGCTGGTTTAGTTGGTAAAGAATACCTTGAAAAACTATCTGGAGTGCCAACTGAAGTTCATGTGGCATCAGAATTTGTTTATAACATGCCATTATTATCTGAAAAACCTTTATTTATTTATATCTCTCAATCAGGAGAAACAGCTGATAGCCGTGCAGTATTGGTTGAAACAAATAAATTAGGCCATAAGTCTTTAACAATTACAAATGTAGCAGGTTCAACGTTATCTCGTGAAGCTGATCATACGTTATTATTACACGCAGGACCTGAAATTGCTGTTGCATCAACTAAAGCTTATACAGCTCAAATTGCTGTATTATCAATTCTTTCTCAAGTTGTAGCTAAAGCACATGGACGCAATAACGGTATTGACTTATTAAGAGAATTAGCAAAAGTAACAACTGCAATTGAAACGATTGTAGATGATGCACCAGTAATGGAAAAAATTACTAAAGAATTCTTAGAAACGACTAGAAATGCTTTCTTTATTGGTCGTGCGATGGATTACAATGTAAGTTTAGAAGGAGCATTAAAACTTAAAGAAATTTCATATATTCAAGCTGAAGGATTTGCTGGTGGAGAGTTAAAACACGGTACTATTGCTTTAATTGAAGATGATACGCCAGTCATTGCGTTAGCTACGCAAGAAAATGTGAATTTATCAATTCGTGGTAATGTTAAAGAAGTAGTAGCACGTGGCGCTAAACCTTGTATTATTTCAATGGAAGGTTTAGAAAAAGATGGAGACACATATGTGATTCCTCACGTACACGAATTATTAACGCCTTTAGTATCAGTAGTAGCGCTACAATTAATCGCATATTATGCAGCTTTACACAGAGGATTAGATGTTGACAAACCTCGTAACTTAGCTAAATCAGTTACAGTTGAATAATTCAAAAAGCTGGGACATGGATGACATGTCTCAGTTTTTTATTTGATTTGTTAAATAATCAGAATCATCATACAATTATTTTAAGTAGAGGTGATCATTTGATAAATTTAAAACATATCTATAAAAAGAAACACGGAAAAACAATCATTAATGATTTAAATTGGCATATTGAAGCGGGAGATAATTGGATTCTTTATGGGTTGAATGGTGCAGGAAAAACAACACTATTAAATATCATGAATTCTTATGAAAGTGTATCTCAGGGTGAAATAGAATTGTTTGAAATGATACCAGGTAAAAAAGGATATTCTGCAGAAAACGTTCGTCAACATATTGGATTTGTTTCGCATAGTTTATTAGAAAAATTTCAAGACGGTGAGAAAGTGATTGATGTCGTATTAAGTGGCATATTTAAATCTATCGGTCTATATAAAGAATATTCTGATGAACATACTAAAGAAGCAGAAAAATTATTAAATTTAGTAGGAATGTTATCATATAAAGATCAATATTTAGGATATCTCTCAACAGGACAAAAACAAAAAGTAATGATTGCTCGCGCGCTTATACATCAACCTGATGTACTTATTCTTGATGAACCAGCATCAGGATTAGACTTTTTGGCTAGAGAACAGTTATTATATTTATTAGAAAATTTAAATAAGACATACGCTCATTTGACGATGATTTACGTGACTCATGTCATAGAGGAAATTATTCCATTATTTAGTAAGATATTTTTATTAAAAGAGGGTAGTTGTTTTGGTAAAGGAATAACAAAAGATATTTTAACTGATTCGATGATGTCTAAATTTTTTAATAACCAAATTGAAGTTATTCAATATAGAAATCGATATCATCTTTATATAAAACATAATTGAGTTTGCACTTTGGTTAAATAAATGTCACAATTTTAAGAAAGAGTTAGATGGAGGGTATCACGATGGCATTAGAAAATATTAAAGCAATATTCTTAGATATGGATGGAACACTATTGCATGAAGATAATAAAGCGACTGTAAAAACAAAAGAAGTAATTGATCAGTTAAGAGAAAAAAATTATAAGGTATTTCTAGCAACAGGACGTTCTTATTCTGAAATTCATAGTCTAGTACCAAAAGGTTTTAAAGTAGATGGTATGATTAGTTCTAATGGAACAAGAGGCGATATTGAAGATACAATTTTATTTAAACATAGTTTGACAATAGATAGTGTAAAAAAAATCGTGCAACTAGCTCAACAACAACACATTTATTATGAAGTTTTTCCTTTTGAAGGAGATAGAATTTCATTAATTGAAGATCAATCATGGATGGAAGATATGATTGATAGTGAACGTCCACAAAATGAAGTGAGTGAAAGTGAATGGAAATCACGTCGAGATGCCATGAATGGTAAAATTAATTGGAGAAAAGATATTCCAAATGACGACTATTCTAAAATTTATCTATTCAACAAAAAGTTAAATAAAATTAAAACGTTTAGAGATGAGTTAATACAAAATAAAGTGTTATTAAATATTAGCGTATCTAATTCTTCAAGATTTAATGCTGAGACGATGGCTTATCAAGTGGATAAAGGTACTGGAATTAAAGAAATGATAGATCATTTCGATATTAAACAAGAAGAAACACTTGTTATTGGTGATAGCGATAATGACAGAGCAATGTTTGAATTTGGAGGATACACTGTTTCAATGAAAAATGCACGTCCAGAAATTCAGTCTATTACTGATGATACTACACAATATACAAATGAAGAAGATGGCGCGGCTTTATATTTAGAACACCATCTTTTAAATTAAAATAAGGTAAGAAAGTAGGAGAAACCTGCTTTCTTACCTTTTGTGTTGAATAGTGATTTATTTATCGTTATTTAAATTTTTTTGATGATTTAAGTCTTCTTTAACATGATTTTTTGTATCATTAAAAGATGAAGGATCGTTTTTTAACGCTTCTTTTTCATGATTTATTTCTTTTTTTTCTTTTCGTTTACTTTTTTTCTTTTCTTTTACAGGTCTTTTCACATTCTCACCGCGACGTAAGAAATATTGAACAATACCCATTATAATTACAAAATATAGAATTAAACGTACAATAATAATAAGCGTTTGAGCAATAATTAAAATCACTTGTGCTACATTTTGGGACATATTTCCGGTTAATACAGTTAATACTGTACCAAGTGGTTGTGTAATGATAATAATGAGTAGGTTAATTAATAAGATAGCTAAAAAGAACTTGAACCAAGTTTTACGTCCATTTTTAATTCCTTTAAAGCCATCTTTAAAATGACCTATAGCACTTAAGTCATTTTTACGTGCAAATGACACAGTATAATTAATCATTAATATAAAGAAGAACCAATATACGATTGAAAGAATGAATCCCATAATGATAATTAAGATAATTTGTACAGTAAGTAAAATACCAATAGCATGATCGGATGTACTTACTGACTGTTGAATAGATGTGAATAATGGTGTTAAAGCTTTATTAAATAAAAAGTTTAATCCTAATGTGATTAAATATAATACAGCATAAAGAATAATAGTAATTAAAGCTAAAAGAAGACTTTTAACATATTTTCCTTTTTTAAAAGCAAAAAACAAATCAAAAAATTGAACAGCTTCTTTTTCAATAGCTTTAGCCATAATATTAAAAGCCCCTGCAAGTAATTGATAACCTGCAAGTATAAAAAATAATAATCCTAAGACCAAGACGAGTATTATCATAACTAATGACGCGCCTGATGACTGTTGAAATTGTGCTGCTAGTTGCATCTGCATAAAGTTTTGAACGAAGAAAGTTCTAGCAATCACAAATGCCACAAATACAATAATAAAACTTACTAAACTAAATAGTATTGTTTTTATGAGTTGTGACTTAGCATTTTTAAATGCTAAACTATGAAATTTAAACAAAATAAGCACTCCTTTACGTTAATATAATACACAATATCAGAATTTGTGCTTTTTTTAAATTAATATCTAACAATATTATGTTTTAAGTGTTAAAATATGCTAATGATTTAATAATGAAAGGAGACTTTATGGTGAAATTTGCAATTTTAACCGACGTTCATGGTAATTTTGATGCCTTACAAACTGTTTTAGATGATATTGATAATAGAGAAGATATCGATCAAATCTTTAACTTAGGTGATAATATTGGAATTGGCCATGAAACCAATAAAGTATTAGATATGATTTTCGATCGAGATGATATGGAAATTATTGCTGGTAATCACGATGAAGCCATTATGTCAATTGTTAATGGTACACCGTATCCAGAAGATTTAAAAAATAAATTTTATGAACACCATCAATGGATTGAAAGTCGAATGGATGAAGATTACTATGATGTATTAAATACACTACCAAGATATTTAGAAAAAACAATTTGTGGGAAAAAATGTTTATTTATACATTATGAAATTGAAAATCAAAGATTAGAAGAGGGGATTGATAAACAACCATTTGAACCTATTGTAGATAATCAAAAAGAAGAGATAGTTAAATTATTTGAAGATAAGGATGCGGATTTTATAGCTTTTGGACATAATCATCAATTACACTTGTATGATGATAATAACAAAACCTATTTCAATCCTGGTTCAGTAGGACTTAATAATGGTAAATATGCCGTATATGGAATCGTCACAATTAACGAAAATGAGTTTAGTGTTGAAAGAGTAAAATTACCGTATGATAATGAAGAATTTCTTCAAGGATTTGATGAAAAACATGTACCAGGCAAACAATTTATTTTCGATTATTTTATATAAGTAAAAAAAGTCGAGCAGAAACTAATATGAATTCTGTTCGACTTTTTACTTATATTGTAAACTGCGGACATTGTTTGTGTAGTCTTAATGATGAGCGTGCTCTTTATGTAATCCAGAGCATAGTACTGAAGTATCGTGATCATGTTGGGCTGTTTCTAATTGAATTGTCATATGTTGTATATTTAAGTGAAGTAATTCATGTTCTATTTTTTTAAGAAGTCCTTCACAGTCCTGAACAGACATAGTTTCAGAGACGACTGCATGACAACTTAACGCATTCATATCATTTGAAATAGTCCAAACGTGATAATCATGGACATTATAAATTTCATTATGATTTATAATTGTACTAATGATTTTATCTAAATTGACGTCACTTGGTGTACCTTCCATTAAAATATTAAGTGACGAACGTGAAATACCGATTGCACTTTTCAATATAATAATGGAAACTAGAATGCTTGCGATAGGATCAGCAATTGTAAAGTTAAATACGTATATAAGAATAGATGCTATAATGGCACCTAATGAACCAAGTAAGTCTCCTAAAACGTGAATAAAAGCACCGCGCATATTTAAGTTATGTGACGTATCACCGCTTTTAAACATGATTATTGCAACGATAATATTCACTATAAGTCCAATCACACTAATAATAAACATTTCAGTGGATTGCACTTTAATAGGATTGAAAAATCTTCTAATCGCTTCGATGATAATGACGCCACTAATAATTAATAAAGTTATACCATTAAATAAGGCAGCTAAGACTTCAAAACGCTTGTAACCGAATGTTTTAGTTGAAGTAGCATTTTTCTCTGCATAAATAAATGCGATTAAAGCAACTCCTAGTGAAACAGTATCGCTAAACATATGAAGTCCATCTGATAATAGCGCAAGACTATTAGCGATAAATCCTCCTAAAATTTCAACAATCATAAATAAGC